>NZ_JBIUVQ010000075.1:0-1160 GCF_044743035.1 Streptomyces sp. NPDC087787 | reverse complement strand
TGGTCGGTTCCGTAGGTGGGGGTGTGGGTGGTGGTGAGGGTTTTGCCGTTGCCGAGGTACATGTGGACGCCGCAGGGGAGGCAGGGGTCGAAGCTGCGGACGGTGCGCATGATGTCGACGCCTTTGAAGGTGTCGGGGTCGTTCTCTTCGAAGATGGGTTGTCCTTGGACGGCGTCTTCGTAGGGGCCGGGGGTGCCGTAGTGGTCGCGGGGGCTGGCGTTCCAGGGGGTGGGTGGGTAGGGGTGGTAGTTGGCGATTTTCTGGTTTTTGATGACGAGGTGGTGGGAGAGGACGCCGCGGACGGCTTCGTGGAAGCCGCAGCCGATGGCTTCGTCGGGGACCTGGAAGTTTTCGAAGACTTTGGTTTCGCCGGCGCGGACGAGTCCTTGGGCTTGTTCGAGGAATTGGAGGGCCATGGCGGCGGCGTAGGCGATGAAGTAGGGGCGGGCGCGGTCGCGTTCGATGGTGTTGGACCATTGGGGGATGGTCCATTCGAGGGTGGTTTCGGGGAGTTTTTCGCCGTGGGGGAGGGTGATGCGGACGCTGTGGCCGGTGGCTTTGATGTAGGGGGTGTCGACGAGTCCGTTGAGGGCGGTGGACCAGAGGCGGGCGAGGGGTCCGCCGCCGGTGTCGAGGGCGAGGTGCTGGCCGGTTTCGGGGTGGTGCCAGCGGGGGCTCATGACCCAGCTGTAGTTGTGGTCGAAGGCGCGTTTTTGGGGGTGGGGGAGGGTGGTCTGGTTCCAGGGGTGGCGGATGTCGACGGGGTTGCCGAGGGGGTCGTGGGTGACGAAGGGTTCTTCGGCGGTCCAGTCGTCGTAGTAGGAGGAGCCGAGGAGGATGCGGAGGCCGAGGTTGATGTCGACGAGGTTGTTGGTGACGAGTTGGCCGTCGACGATGATGCCGGGGGTGACGTACATGGCCTTGCCCCAGTGGTTCATCGTTTCGTAGCGGTAGTCGACGATGTCGGGGTTCTGCCAGGCGCCCCAGCAGGCCAGGAGGATGCGGCGGCGGCCGACTTCTTCGTAGCCGGGGAGGGCTTGGTAGAAGAAGTCGAAGACGTCGTCGTTGAGGGCGACGGCTTGTTTGACGAAGTCGATGACGCGCATGAGGCGGGCGAGGTAGTCGGTGAAGACGGTGGGTTGGGGCATGGTGCCCACGCC
>NZ_JBIUVQ010000074.1:0-1184 GCF_044743035.1 Streptomyces sp. NPDC087787 | reverse complement strand
GCGCCGGCGGATGTCGTTGAGTTTGGTGATGAGGGGGGCGATGGTGCGGCCCTCGCGTGCGGCGGCTGCCCAGTCGCGTGGTTTGAGCTGGTACTTCTCGGAGTCGAGGTATTCCTCGCTGCCGGGTTTGAGGGGGGTGTTCTCGCACAGTTCGTAGCCGCTGTAGATGCCCCAGGAGGGGGCGAGGGTGGCGGCCAGGACGGCGCGGACCTCGAAGGCGGGACGGCCGCCGTGCTGGAGGTAGGCGTGCAGGATGTCGGGGGTGTTGGTGAAGAAGTTCGGCCGCATCCAGGCGGCCGCCTCGCCGGACAGCTCGGTCAGGTACTCGGTGAGCTCCTGTTTGGTGTTGCGCCAGGTGAAGTAGGTGTAGGACTGCTGGAAGCCGGTCTGGGCCAGGGTGTGCATCATCGCGGGCCGGGTGAACGCCTCCGCCAGGAAGATCACGTCCGGGTCGGTGGCGTTGATGCCGGCGATCACGCGTTCCCAGAACACCACGGGCTTGGTGTGCGGGTTGTCGACGCGGAAGATCCGCACTCCGTGGTCCATCCAGTGCCGCAGCACGCGCAGGGTCTCGGCGATCAGGCCGTCCATGTCGGCGTCGAAGGCGATGGGGTAGATGTCCTGGTACTTCTTGGGCGGGTTCTCGGCGTAGGCGATGGTGCCGTCGGGCCGGTGGTGGAACCACTCGGGGTGCTTGTGGACCCAGGGGTGGTCGGGGGAGCACTGCAGGGCGAAGTCCAGCGCGACCTCCAGGCCCAGCTCGGCGGCGCGGGCCGTGAAGTGGTCGAAGTCCTCCAGGGTGCCCAGGGCGGGGTGGACGGTGTCGTGGCCGCCCTCGGGGGAGCCGATGGCCCAGGGCACGCCGACGTCGTCGGGGCCGGCGTCCAGGGAGTTGTTGCGGCCCTTGCGGAAGGTGGTGCCGATGGGGTGGACCGGGGGCAGGTAGACGACGTCGAAGCCCATCGCGGCGATCGCGGGCAGCCGGCGGGCGGCGGTGCGGAAGGTGCCGTGCGGCTGCTCGGGGGTGCCCTCGGAGCGGGGGAAGAACTCGTACCAGGATCCGTACAGCGCCCGCTCCCGCTCGACCAGCAGGGCGAGCGGCTCGGAGGCGGTGACCAGGTCCCGCAGCGGACGACGGGCGAGGACCGCGTCCACCTCCGGCGTCAGCGCCGCCGCCAGCCGGG
>NZ_JBIUVQ010000073.1:0-1203 GCF_044743035.1 Streptomyces sp. NPDC087787 | reverse complement strand
CAGCCAGTACCGCTCGTGTTGGAAGGGGTAGGTTGGTAGGTCGGCTCGTCGGGTGTCGTGCAGTGGCCACCGGACGTTGATGCCGGTGACCCAGAGCCGGCCCGCGGAGGTCAGGAACTGGTGCATGTCGCCGTGGTCGCGTCGTAGCGTGCCCACGACGGCCGCCGGTGTCCCTGCTTCTGCGAGAACGTCTTCCATCGCGGCGGTGAGCACGGGGTGGGAGCTGGTTTCGGTGAACACCCGGAAGCCGTCATGGGCCAGTGTGTCGACGGCGTTGGCGAATTGGACCTGTTGGCGCAGGTTGCGGTACCAGTACTCGCTGTCGAGGGGGACGTCCAGCCAGTGGCCGTCGACGCTGGAGAAGAAGGGGATTCGGGGTTCTTGTGGGGTCAGGTCGGCCAGGAGTGTGGTGAGTTCGTCGCGGAGTCGTTCGACGTGGGAGGTGTGTGAGGCGTAGTCGACGGGGATCTTGCGGGCTCGTATGCCGGTGGTTTCGCATTGCGTGATCAGGAGGTCGAGTGCGTGTGGGTCGCCTGCGACGACGACTGATGCGGGTCCGTTGACGGCTGCGATCTCCACGCCGTCGCGCAGGAGTTCCTGGGCCTGCTGGAGTGGTGCGGCGAGGGAGACCATGGTGCCGTGGCCGGCCAGGAGTCGTCGGATGGCCTGGCTGCGCAGGGCGACGACTTGGGCGGCGTCGTGCAGGGACAGTGCGCCTGATACGCATGCGGCTGCGATCTCGCCTTGGGAGTGTCCCAGGACGGCGTCGGGGGTGACTCCCATGGACTGCCATACGGCGGCCAGGGACACCATGACGGCGAAGGAGGCGGGTTGGACCACGTCGACGCGGTCGAGGGAGCCGTTTCGGACGATGTCCAGCAGTGGCTGGTCGAGGTAGGGGGCGAGGGCCTCTGCGCATTCCTGCATGCGGGTGGCGAACACGGGGGACTGGTCGAGGAGTTGGGCTCCCATGCCGACCCATTGCGAGCCCTGGCCGGGGAAGACGAACACGGTTTTGCCGGATGTGGCGGTGCGGCCGGTGATCGGGGGGTCGGCGAGTTGGTTGATCGCTTCGTCGTGATCGCTTGCGATGACCACGGCGCGGTGTTCGAAGGTGGTGCGGCCCGCCAGGGTCAGTGCCGCTTCCTCCAGTGCTACATCCCGCAGCCGCTCGCTCAGGCGCTCGGCCTGCGCGTGCAGCGC
>NZ_JBIUVQ010000072.1:0-1214 GCF_044743035.1 Streptomyces sp. NPDC087787 | reverse complement strand
CACTTCGACATCTCACTCGCCATGATGGCGCACTGCGGAGCCGCCGTCCCCGGTGACTACAACGCGCTGGACACCCACTGGATCTGGCAGGAGGGTCTGGAACGCCTCACGGTCCGGCCCCCGCAGATCACCGACGGGGAGATCGCTGTCGACGACACACCCGGACTCGGTATCGAGCTCGACACGGACAGGCTGCTCGCCGCCCACGAGCTCTACCTGGAGAAGCGGCTGTCGGGCCGTGACGACGCCGCAGGGATGCGCTACCTGGTCAAGGACTGGGCCTTCGACAGCAAACGCCCCTGCCTGGTGCGGTGACGTACTCTCCACTTTCGACGTTTCGTCGGTCATCGCGTGGGTCGCTCGGGCGGGTGATATGGCGTCACCTGGCCACGCCGGCTGGTGACAACAGAGAGGCATCGGCGGTGCTTGGCGTCTCCTCCGGAGAGGGACCCCTGCCCTTGCCGAAAATCGCGCCTATGCAGGTCATGCAGCATGCTCGTACTCATGGAGGATGCCGCCGAGGCGTTCCCATGCCCGTAGCTCGTCAGCACCCGCAAGCCGGCCTCCAGCGCACCACGTTCCGGGACCGCAGCGCCGACGCACTGCCAGGTAGCGGTCGCCTCAGCCACGGCCCGCTGGAAGTGCCTTCACGTCAGCTGCCGAGCCAGGCGAGGGCGGCCACCGCCATGGCGCTGACGCCGGTGTCCAGGGTCGGTTGGACGACGGGGGCGAAGGCGGGGCTGTGGTTCACCGGGACGTCCTGGGCGACGGTACCCTTCTTGGCGGCCTCGACACACAGCTCGGCGTCGATGCCTCCGATGCCCCAGTAGGTGAACGGAACGCCGAACGCTTGCGGGATCTCGCTCATGTCCTCGCTGGCGGTCTGCAGGTCGATGGTGTGTAAGAGCTGTCCCGTAAGTGCGTGCGGTTGGGCGTGTCAGGTGCCTGGGCTCTTCCAAAGATGCCGTTCGTCGAGGGTGCCGAACCGTACGTCTCCGCTGCTGAGGTCGACAAGGATGGGCCAGCAGTCCAGCAGTTGGTCCCTCACATCGCGCGAGGTCAGGTACTGCACGGAGTTGTAGGGTGCGATCAGGACGCCGTTGCTCTCCCGGACGCGCTCTGGACTTTCCCCGTGATGCTGGACACTCGTTGCTTACGCCGCGAGGGCGTGTTCTTGCTCGTGTCGCTGTCGGATCTCCAGCGGGGTGAGGTAT
>NZ_JBIUVQ010000071.1:0-1296 GCF_044743035.1 Streptomyces sp. NPDC087787 | reverse complement strand
TGAAGCTTCCCCTTGATGTTGGACACCTGGAGACTGGGACGTGAGGTTCCAGAGGAAGTAGTGCCAGGTGGGAAGCAAGAGCAACCGCAGCAGGCGGTATACGGAGGAGTTCAAGCGCGACGCGGTCGCGCTGGTCCGGTCCTCCGGCAAGACTGTCACCGAGGTCGCCCGGGAGATCGGGGTCAGCGCCGAGGGACTGCGGAACTGGGTCAAGCAGGACACGATCGACCGCGGGCAAGGGGCGCCGGGCGAGCTGACGAGCGCGGAACGGGAAGAGTTGCGCCGGCTGCGGCGGCAGAACCGCGAGCAGGCCGAGACGATCGAGGTGCTGCGAAAAGCGGCGGTCTTCTTCGCGAAAGAGAGCGATCGATGAACGACGTGTACTCGTTCATCGAGGCGGAGAAGACCACCCACGGAGTCGCTCTGCTGTGCCGGCTGCTGAAGGTGGCCCGGTCCTCCTTCTACGCCTGGCTGGCCGGCGAGCAGGCCCGCGCCGCCCGCCAGGCCGCCGACGACGCCCTGGCCCACGAGATCACCGTGTTGCACATCGCCTCCCGGTGCACCTACGGGGTGCCGCGTATCCATGCCGAGTTGCGCAGGCTGGACCGGCAGGTCAACCGCAAGCGAGTGGAGCGGATCATGCGTGAGCGCGGCATCGCCGGGGTCACCCGGCGCAAGCGCCGGTCGCTGACCCGTCCGGCGAAGAGGGCGGTGCCCGCCGCGGACCTGATCGGCCGCGACTTCACGGCCGATGCCCCGGGCCGGAAACTGGTCGGGGACATCACCTATATCCCCACCGACGAGGGCTGGCTGTATCTGGCGACCTGGCTGGACCTGGCCACCCGCGAGATCGTCGGCTACTCGATGGCCGACCACCACCGCGCCTCCCTGGTCGTCGACGCGCTGACGATGGCCGCCGGACGCGGCTGGCTGCAGCCCGGCTGCATCGCGCATTCCGATCGCGGATCGGAGTACACCTCTGATGAACTCCGCCGGGAAATAGGCAGGTTGGGGCTACGGCAGAGCATGGGCCGAACCGGCTCGTGCTTCGACAATGCCGCCGCCGAGAGCTTCTTTGCGCTACTCAAAGAGGAGATCGGCACCCGCCACTGGCCCGACCGGACCACTGCCCGCGCGGAGATCTTCGCCTTCATCGAGACCTTCTACAACCGCAAACGACTGCGGAAGCATCCGGCTTGGGGATACCTCACCCCGCTGGAGATCCGACAGCGACACGAGCAAGAACACGCCCTCGCGGCGTAAGCAACGAGTGTCCAGCATCACGGGGAAAGTCCA
>NZ_JBIUVQ010000070.1:0-1380 GCF_044743035.1 Streptomyces sp. NPDC087787 | reverse complement strand
GGGTCTGTCAAACGAGCGGTGTAACCAGGGTGGTTGGGGTTACTGACGGGCTGCGGAGAGTCGGCCGTCGAAGGTGATGTCGAAGGCGTTCAGGGCGGTCTTCCAGCGCATGGTCCAGCGGGCCTGGCCCTTGCCGGTGGGGTCCAGGCTCATGATGGCCATGTAGACGCATTTCAAGGCGGCGGTCTCGTTCGGGAAGTGCCCGCGTGCCTTGACCGCCCGCCGGATCCTGGCGTTCACGGACTCGATCGCGTTCGTGGTGCAGACGATGCGGCGGATCTCGGTGTCGAAGCGGAGGAACGGGGTGAACTCTTCCCACGCGTTTTCCCAGAGCCGGACGATCGCCGGGTACTTCTTGCCCCAGGTGTCGGCGAACTCAGCGAACCGCTCGAGTGCGGCCTCTTCGGTCGGCGCGGTGTAGACGGGCTTGAGGACACGAGCGATCTTGTCCCAGTCCTGGCGGGCGGCATAGCGGAAGGAGTTCCGCAGCAGGTGGACCACACAGGTCTGCACGATCGTCCTGGGCCAGACGGTCTCGACCGCGTCGGGCAGACCCTTGAGACCGTCGCAGACGAGCATGAGGACGTCGTTCACGCCGCGGTTCTTGATCTCGGTGAGGATGTGCATCCAGTGCTTGGCGCCCTCACCGCCGTCGCCGGCCCATAGGCCCAGGATGTCCCGTCGGCCCTCCGCGGTGACGGCGAGAGCCACGTAGATCGGCCGGTTGGCCACCGCACCGTCGCGGATCTTTACGTGGATCGCGTCGATAAAGACGACCGGGTAGACGACGTCGAGGGGCCGGTTCTGCCACTCGGCCATGCCGTCCATGACCTTGTCGGTGATGGTGGAGATGGTCTGCTTTGAGACGTCGGCCCCGTAGACCTCGGCGAGGTGGGCCTGGACCTCGCCGGTCGTCAGGCCCTTCGCGGACAGAGAGATCACCATCTCGTCGACGCCGGACAGGCGTTTCTGCCGCTTGCGCACGATCTTCGGCTCGAAGGTTCCGTCCCGGTCGCGGGGCACGGATATCTCGACCGGTCCGACCTCGGTGAGCACGGTCTTGCCGCGGGTGCCGTTGCGGGAGTTGCCGCCGTTCTTGCCGGCCGGGTCGTGCTTGTCATAGCCGAGGTGGTCGGTGATCTCGCCCTCGAGGGCGGACTCCAGCAACCGCTTGGTCAGCTGCTGCAACAGCCCGCCCTCGCCCGTCAGCTGCAGGCCCTCGGCCTGGGCCCGGCCCACCAGTTCGTCGATGAGCTGGTCGTCCACCGCCTTCGACGGCTGCGGCTCAGGCATCTCGACGGACTGGGCCTCGGACACGTTCTCACTGGTCATCGGTGCATCTTCCTTGATCAGGAGTTACACCGAACGTTTTACAGTCCC
>NZ_JBIUVQ010000069.1:0-1400 GCF_044743035.1 Streptomyces sp. NPDC087787 | reverse complement strand
CCCGCGGGCCGCAGGCCCCGCAGCCGCTGCACCTCCTCGCCGCTGAGCGGGTTGGGCCGCACCCGCAGCAGCTCCCGCGAGGACGGGTCGAAGAAGGACAGCGTGGCCTCGTCGATCCGGATGCCCACCCGACGCCCGCCCAGGATCTCCGCGGCCAGCACCTGGTGGCCGCCCAGGCCCACCAGCCCGCTGTTGTTCACCGTCCGGTCCACCTCGAACGCGCACCCGTCCCCGGTCGGCAGCGGAGGAGGACCGGCCGCACGCCCGCCCCGGGCCGCCAGCCGGGCCAGGTCCGCCACCGACAGGTGCGAGCGCACCGTCTTGATCCGCGCCCCGGCGATCAGCAGGTGGATCACGGCCGTGTCGGCCCAGAACGTCACCGTCAGCCCCGAGCGGGCCGGACCGAGCCAGAACTGCTTGCCCGCCACCTGCAGATTCCCGCTCGCAGGCACCACCCGCTCGAACTCCACCGGCCCGCCAGGCTCCGGCACCACGCCCTCCGACCCCGGAACCGGCGACTCGGACGGCTCCGGCGCCACCACCGCGGGCACCGGCTCCGCAACAGCAGGCGCCACCAGCGGAGCCGTCCGCTGGTGCGGCACCAGCGAGAGCACCCCCGGCACCTTCAGCCCCAGCACCTCCCGCTCCTGTTCGGGAACGGGGGCGAACCGGTCCGCCGGGCTCTGCATCTCCAGCGCCTGATGCGGACGGACACAGTTGTACTCCTCCACCCACGCCTCCAGCGCCCGCTGAGCTGCCTCGATGCTCTCGAACGGATCGCAGTGGTCGAGGAGTTCACGTCGCAGCGTCTGGTGGAACCGCTCGACCTTGCCCGTCGTGGTCGGCGAGGCCGGCTGGGTGAGCCGGTGCGCGATCCCGTTCTCCCGGCAGATCCGGTCGAACAGCACCTCACCGCCCTGCCCGAACCGGTCGGTGAACTGCTTGCCGTTGTCGGTGAGCACCTCCTCCGGCACCCCGAACGCCCGCAGAGCCCGGACGAACGCCGCACACACCGCCCGCCCCGTCGCCCGCTCCACCACCGATGCGATCACGCAGTACCGGGAGTGATCGTCCACACCGGTCACGATCTTCGCCTCGGACAGCTCCCCAGTGACCGCATCGACCAGCATCACCCCGCCGACGATGTCCATCTGCCACAACTGCATCGGCGCATCGCGCTGCCAGCGCTTGTAATCCGACCGCTTCCGCCGCCGCACCCCCGGCTCCACCAGCCCATGCCGGACCAAGATCCGATACACCGTCATCCGCGACGGCACCGGGCTCACCGCCCCGGACCGCTCCAGCACGAACGCGATCCGCCGCGGCCCCCACCCCGGATGCTTGCGCCGCAGCTCGCACACCGCCGCCTCGACCTCCGCCGAGGCCTGATGCGGACACGA
>NZ_JBIUVQ010000068.1:0-1418 GCF_044743035.1 Streptomyces sp. NPDC087787 | reverse complement strand
GATGGCGTCCCTTGTCGTGGTGTAGCCGATCAAGGTTAGGGAGTGCGCCGGGGGCGTGCGCCAATGTGGCTTTCGCTCCCTGCCCGCAGGGTGGGCCACCGTGCAACTCTCCGTAATGAACGGGCAGTTCAACGCGGGAGGTGCAGGGTGGCCCTGTCTCAGCATGACCTACTCCGGCTGCTTGAGTCACTACGTTCGGCGGACGGGCTCGAACTCGTCCGCGGTGTGGCCGAGCGGATGATCCAAGAGCTGATCGAGGCCGAGGCCACGGCCCGGATCGGCGCGGAGTGGAACGAGCACACCGAGACGCGCACCGCGCTTCGCAACGGGCACCGGGACAAGACGCTCAGCACGCAGGCCGGCGACCTGGACCTGGCGATCCCAAAGCTGCGGTCGGGGAGCTTCTTCCCCGTACTGCTGGAGCGACGACGCCGGATCGACCAGGCCCTGTATGCGGTCATCATGGAGGCCTACGTCCATGGCGTGTCCACGAGATCGGTCGACGACCTGGTCAAGGCCCTCGGCGCGGACACCGGGATCTCCAAGAGCGAGGTCTCGCGGATCTGCCAGGACCTGGACGGCCAGCTGACCGCATTCCGCAACAGGCCCCTGGACCACGTCCGCTTCCCGTACATCTACCTGGACGCGACCTACTGCAAGGCGCGGGTCGAGCACCAGATCGTGTCCCGGGCCGTGGTGATCGCCACCGGGATCACCGACGACGGTGGCCGCGAGGTGCTGGGAGTGATGGTCGGCGACAGCGAGACCGAGGCGTTCTGGACCGAGTTCCTGCGTCACCTGCGCGAACGCGGTCTGACCGGGGTCCGACTCGTGATCGGCGACCACCACTTAGGGCTGGTCAAGGCCATCCGGAAGGTCATGCTCGGCGCCGCCTACCAACGCTGCAGGGTTCACTTCCTGCGGAACGTGTTCAGCGTGATCAACAAGGAAGCGGCCGAGATGGCCGCCGCGACAATCCGCACGATCTTCGCCCAGCCCACCGCCGACGCGGTCCGCACCCAGCTGGACACCGTCGCCGACATGCTCGGCAAACAGTTTCCCAAGGTCAAAGCGATGCTGCTGGAGGCGAAGGACGACCTGACCGCCTTCGCCGCCTTCCCGGAGCGACATTGGAAGAAGATCCAGTCCACCAACCCCCTGGAGCGGATCAACCGCGAGGTCAAACGCCGCACCGACGTCGTCCAGGTCTTCCCCAACGATGACGCGCTCCTGCGACTGGTCACCGCCGTGCTTTTCGAACTGCACGACGAATGGATCGCCTTCCCCCGCCGCTACCTGCCCGAGGGAAGCATGGACCAGCTGTACCCCGCCGAGCGCCCCGAAAGCGCCCCCGCACTACCCAACACCCCCAACACAACCGCCGGATGATCGGCTACACCACGAGAAGGGACACGACC
>NZ_JBIUVQ010000067.1:0-1428 GCF_044743035.1 Streptomyces sp. NPDC087787 | reverse complement strand
TCAGTGGGCGGTTCGTAAGGTGATGCCCGTTTCCGGCTGAGGTTGGGGCAAGGCCGCTGGTGGCGGTTCCGTCGGCTATTGCTTCCTGGTGAAGTTGCCGGTGTCGGCCTCGGTGAGGATCCCAAGTTTGACCAGGCGTTTCAGCTTGGCGCGGGTGCCTTCGACGTTCTTCGGCAGCAGCTCGTGGTCGAGGGCTTCGCAGACGTCCTTGGCCCGTAGCGGCCCGGTCGCGTGGTTGAAGACGGCGAGGATGCGGGGGTAGTCCGGGTGCTCGGGCAGCTCCGGCGCGACGGCAGGGAGCCGGTCGGCGAGGCCGGTGATGGTCTTGCGGGTGATCGCGAGGTGCTCCAGGTGCGTCTCGGCCTCCCGCAACCGGGCTTGCAGACCGTCGATCTGTGCGCGGAGGTCGTCGGCCAGGGCCCGGGCGGCGTCTTCCTGGAGGTCCAGGGCGTCGAGCAGAGGCTGGATGTTCACGCTGCCGCCGCCTGCGTCTCGCGCCAGGTGGGGGCGTTCGCGCCGGTGAGGCGTCGGGTCATGACGTGGGTCATCGCCCAGTAGACGCGGGAAGCGGAGGAGGAGGGGCGGTGCTCGTAGTCGCGGACCAGGCGCCGGTGCAGTATCAGGATCCCGTAGGTCTGCTCGACCCTCCACCGCTTCGGCTGCGGCACGAACCCCTTGACCTGCGGGTTGCGTTCGACGATCTCGACGTCGATGCCCAGGTCGGCGCCGTGCATGACGACCTGGTTCTTGAAGCCCTGGTCGACCAGGGCTTTGCGGACAGTCCCGCCGGCGTGCTCGACGACCTGGTCCAGCAGGACGATGCCCGCGGCGTTGTCGTGGGTGTTCGCAGCGAGGACGACGACCGCGATGACCAGGCCGAGGACGTCCACAGCAAGGCCCCGCTTGCGGCCGGGCACCCGCTTGGCCGGATCGTGACCACTCGTGGCGGCGGGGACCCCGGCGGCCACATGGACACTCTGGGTGTCCAGCACCACCAGGGTCGGGTCCTCTAATCGTCGGGCCCTCTCCCGGACCTGGCAGCGCAGGAGTTCATGGATGACCTGGTCGGTCCCGTCGTCCCGCCAGGCGGCGAAGTAGTAGTACGTCGCACTCTTCTGCGGCAGGTCGTGCGGGAGATAGGCCCACTGGCAACCGGTCCGCCCCTGGTAGAGGATCGCGTTCACGATCTCCCGCATGTCGTAGACGCCCTGATGACCGCTGACCGAGCGGTGCCGGTCCTTCCACGCGGTGATCACCGGCTCGATCAAAGCCCATTGCTCGTCCGATAAGTCACTCGGGTACGGCTTGCGTTCACTCACCCGGTCACATCACCAGATCACCAACTGCGGACCGGCAGATTCCGCCCCGCCGCCACACCATCAGGCGACAGCAGATCCACTCAAAAACTCACGAACCGCCCACTCAGAG
>NZ_JBIUVQ010000066.1:0-1499 GCF_044743035.1 Streptomyces sp. NPDC087787 | reverse complement strand
CATGAGGCGACGCGCGGTCTGGATCTGGACGCGTTCGTGGTGTTCTCGTCGGTTGCCGGTGTGTTCGGCAATGCGGGTCAGGCCAACTACGCGGCCGGAAACGCGTTCCTGGACGCGTTGATGGCGTACCGGCGTGGGGCCGGCCTGCCGGGTCTGTCGCTGGCCTGGGGCCCCTGGGAGCAGACCGGCACCGGCGGCATGACCGACACGCTCTCCGACGCGGAGCTCGAACGGCTCGCGGCCTCCGGAGTGCCCCCGCTCGCCGTCGAGCAGGGTCTGGCCCTCTTCGACGCCGCGCTGTCCACCGATGATGCCGCGCTCGTCCCCGTCCGGCTCGACCTGCCCGCCCTGCGCGGTCAGGGCGAAGTGCCGCCGCTGCTCCGTTCGCTGATCCGGGGCCGCTCGCGCCGTGCGGCGGTCGCGGGCTCGGCGACGGCGACCGGTCTGCGCGACCGGCTGGCCGTCCTGGACGCGGTCGAGCGACGGGAAGTGCTCGTGGACCTCGTCCGCGGCCAGGTCGCCCTGGTGCTCGGCCACGCCGACGCCACGGCCGTCCACCCCGCGCGTGCCTTCCGTGACCTCGGCTTCGACTCCCTCACCTCGGTCGAACTCCGCAACCGCCTGAACGGGGTCACCGGGCTGCGCCTGCCCGCCACGATGGTGTTCGACTACCCGACCGTCGAGGTCCTGGTCGACTTCATCCTGGAGGAGCTCCTCGGCACCGACGTCGCGGCGGAGGTCGTACAGCGGGGCACGGCGGCCGTGGCGGACGACCCGATCGTCATCGTGGGCATGGCCTGCCGCTACCCGGGCGGGGTCGCCTCGCCCGAGGACCTGTGGCGCCTGGTCACCGAAGGCACCGACGCCATCAGTGCCTTCCCGGTCAACCGTGGCTGGGACGTGGAGAACCTGTACCACCCGGACCCCGACCACGCCGGTACGTCCTACACGCGTTCCGGTGGATTCCTGCACGAGGCGGGGGAGTTCGACCCCGGCTTCTTCGGGATGAGCCCCCGCGAGGCGCTCGCCACGGACTCGCAGCAGCGCCTGCTGCTCGAGTCGTCGTGGGAGGCGATCGAGCGGGCCGGCATCGACCCGGTCGGCCTGCGCGGCAGTGCGACCGGTGTGTTCGCCGGCGTGATGTACAGCGACTACAGCGCGATGCTGGCGAGCCCCGAGTTCGAGGGCTTCCAGGGCAGCGGCGCCTCACCGAGCGTGGCTTCCGGCCGGGTCTCGTACACCTTCGGTTTCGAGGGTCCGGCGGTCACGGTGGACACCGCGTGCTCGTCGTCGCTGGTGGCGATGCACTGGGCCATGCAGGCGCTGCGCTCGGGTGAGATCTCGCTCGCCCTGGCCGGCGGTGTGACCGTGATGTCGACACCGGGAGTCTTCGTGGACTTCGCACGTCAGCGGGGTCTGTCGCCCGACGGGCGGTGCAAGGCGTTCTCGGACTCCGCCGATGGTGTCGGCTGGTCCGAGGGTGTCGGCATGCTGGTCCT
>NZ_JBIUVQ010000065.1:0-1665 GCF_044743035.1 Streptomyces sp. NPDC087787 | reverse complement strand
TTAGCCTCGCGCTTTCATGAAGCGGGCTGTCCGGCAGGTGGTCACACAAACAGAAAGGGCCTCTGACCAGCAAGAATGAGGATTGTCTAGGTCCCTGTTCCCGCTGAATCCAGAGGCACTTTCCAGGTGAAGAAGCCTACCGGCTCCTATCCCCATGTCCGCGTCCAGGGGGACGGCCGGGCCGTGGTCTCGCAGGCCGGTTCGGTCCTGCTGGTCGAAACTGTACGCAAGAGTGGCCTTGACCAGGCCGTATCCGCGGCCCTGGCCCCATGGCGCAAGCCTCGGGCCGTCCACGACGCCGGCAAGATACTCGTGGACCTCGCGCTGGCGGTCGCGCTCGGCGGGGACTGCCTTGCGGACATCGCGATGCTGCGGGCCGAGCCGGCCGTGTTCGGGCCGGTCGCCTCCGATCCGACGGTCTCCCGCCTGATCGACACCCTGGCCGCCTCGAGCGAGAAGGCGCTCACGGCGATCCGCGCCGCACGTTCCGAAGTACGCCGACACGTCTGGGGATTGGCCGGTGACCGGGCTCCGGATGCCGGCGGACAGGTGACCGTGGACCTGGACGGAGTGCTGGTCCTCGCCCACTCCGACAAGCAGGACGCGGCCCCGACCTGGAAGAAGAGCTACGGCCACCACCCGCTGATGGGTTTCGTTGACCACGGGCCGGGCGGGACCGGCGAACCCGTCGCGGCCCTCCTCCGCCCCGGCAACGCGGGCTCGAACACGGCCGCCGACCACATCACCGCCACCCGTCTCGCCCTGGCGCAACTGCCGAAGAAGTACCGGCGGGGCCGGCGGACTCTGATCCGCTGTGATTCCGCGGGCGGGACCCATGAGTTCGTGGCCTGGCTCGCCCAACGTGGGCGGTGGCTGTCCTACTCGGTCGGCATGGTGATCACTGAGGCCATCCACCGGTACGTTCTTCGGGTCCCGGCCTCGGCCTGGACTCCGGCCGTCGAGTCGGACGGCGAGGTCCGTGACGGGGCCTGGGTCGCCGAACTCACCGGTGACCTGCTCGACGGCTGGCCGAAGGGCATGCGCCTGATCGTCCGCAAGGAACGTCCGCACCCCGGCGCCCAGTTGAGGATCACGGACGCGGACGGCATGCGGATCACCTGCTTCGCCACCAACACCGCCGACCGTCCGATCGCCCAGCTTGAACTCCGTCACCGCCTGCGGGCCCGCGCCGAAGACCGGATCCGGGCCGCCCGGGCGACCGGCCTGCGCAACCTGCCCCTGCACCACACCACGCAGAACCGGGTGTGGCTGGAGATCGTCCAGATCGCTCTCGACCTGCTGGCCTGGCTGCCCATGCTCGCCCTGACCGGCCAGGCCCGCCTCTGGGAGCCCCGCCGTCTGCGATTCCGCCTGTTCTCCGCGGCCGGACAGCTCGTCACCACCGCTCGGCGCCGCCTCCTTCGCCTCGCCCGCCACTGGCCCTGGACCGGTGAGATCACCGGCGCCCTCGAACGTCTCGCCCTTCTGCCGAACCCCGGCTGACCAGCGGATTCGCCTGTCCCTACGAGAAGAGGATCCAGACCGGAGCAGTGGAACCCGGCGTCCACCCGAGACGACGCTCGGGCCCACAGCCTGCCCACCAACAGCCAGCAAAAGCGAAACGGTCCACCGACTACGTCGGCGGACCGTCAAGAAAGATCGAGG
>NZ_JBIUVQ010000064.1:0-1717 GCF_044743035.1 Streptomyces sp. NPDC087787 | reverse complement strand
CCGACGGAGTCCTCTCCGCGATGGCCCAGGAGTCGCTGACCGGCGACGAGACCGTCACCATTCCGGTCCTGCGCAAGGGCCGCGACGAGGAGACGGCCGCCCTGACCGCCCTCGGCCGACTGCACGCCACCGGCACCCGCGTCGACTGGGCCGGGTTCCTGGCCCCGGCCGGCGCCCGTGTCGTCGACCTGCCGACCTACGCCTTCCAGCACCGGCCGTTCTGGCCCACCGGCAAGCGTGGCGCGACGGACGTCAACTCCGTCGGCATCACCGCGGCGGCCCACCCGCTGCTCAACGCGGTCGTCGAACTCGCCGAGGGCGAGGGCCTGGTCTTCACCGGGCGCCTGTCACTGAACTCGCACCCCTGGCTGGCCGACCACGCCGTCATGGGCGCCGTCCTGCTGCCGGGCACCGCCCTGCTGGAGCTGGCGCTCCGTGCCGGCGACGAGGTCGGCTGCGACCACGTCGAGGAACTCACCCTGGCCGCCCCGCTGGTCCTCACGGAGCAGGGCGCGGTCCGCACCCAGGTGCGGGTGGGCGCCGCGGACGCCGCCGGACGCCGGACCGTCACGATCCACTCGCGTCCGGAGCGGTCCACCGACGCCCCCTGGACCCAGCACGCCACCGGCGTCCTCGCCACCGGGCTCCCGACGGCCGCCGCGACGTTCGACGCCACGGCGTGGCCGCCGGCGGACGCCGAGCCCGTCGACCTGACCGGCTTCTACGAGGCACGCGAGGCCGAGGGCTTCGCCTACGGTCATGTGTTCCAGGGCCTGCGGGCCGCCTGGCGCCGCGGCGACGAGGTGTTCGCCGAGGTCACGCTGCCTGACGGCACACAGAAGGACGCCGAGAGCTTCGGCCTCCACCCGGCGCTGCTCGACGCCGGCCTGCACGCCGCATGGCTCGCGGCCCCGACCGGTGACGGCACGACCGGCAGCGTCCCGTTCTCCTGGAACGGCGTCTCGCTGGTCGCCTCCGGCGCCTCGTCCGTCCGCGTCCGCCTCGGCCGTGACACCGACGGCACGCTGACCCTGGCCGTCGCCGACACCACCGGCGCCCCCGTGGCCGCCGTCCAGGCGCTCACCATGCGCGCCGTGTCCGCGGAGGCGCTCAGCTCCGCCGCGGCACTCGTCCGCGACTCCCTGTTCCGTCTCGACTGGACCCCGGTCACCCTGGCCGAGTCCGCGGAGCCGATGGCGGAGATCGTCGGTGAGGATCCCTTCGGGCTCGTCGAGAGCCTGCGGGCGGCCGGTACCGAGATCGGCCGGCGCGCGTCCCTGACGGACGACGCCGAGCTGCCCGACCTGGTGCTGCTGCCCGTCGCCGCCCAGGAGCACGAGGAGGCGGCCGACACCCCGGCCGTCACCCACGCCCTCACCCGGCACGTGCTGGAGCTGGTGCGGACCCGGCTGGAGGACGAGCGCCACGCCGCCACGAGGTTCGTCTTCGTGACCCGCGGCGCGACCACCGGCCACGACCCGGCCGCCGCCGCGGTCTGGGGGCTGGTACGCTCCGCCCAGTCCGAGAACCCCGGCTGCTTCGGCCTGATCGACCTCGACCCCGAGACCACCCGTCCGCTCCCGCTCGCCGCCCTGGTGGGCGATGAGCCGCAGCTCGCGGTACGCGGTGACGAACTGCGTGCGGCCCGTCTGGTCCGCCGTCCCGCCCCTTCCACCGAGGTGGTCTCCGCGTTCGGTGGGGAGGGTGCGGTGCTGGT
>NZ_JBIUVQ010000063.1:0-2546 GCF_044743035.1 Streptomyces sp. NPDC087787 | reverse complement strand
GGCGCCTTCCGTGCCTACCTCGAACGGCAGCTCGCGGCCGGCCCGGGCGCGGTCTTCCCCGCCTGCGGGACGGGTGAGTTCACAGCCCTGGACGAGGACGAGTACCGCACAGTCATCACCATCGCGGTCGACGTGGCACGCGGACGCCTTCCGGTCGTCGCGGGTGTCGGCTACGGCTGGGCCCAGGCACTGCGCTTCGCGCGGATCGCGCAGGACGCGGGCGCGGACGCCGCCCTCGTCCTCCCGCACTATCTGATCCAGGCACCCCAGGACGGCCTCGTGGAACATTTGCGCAGGATCGCCGACGGCACCCGGTTGCCCCTGATCGCCTACCAGCGCGACCAGGTCGCCTTCACCGCCGACAGCCTGCGCGACATCGCCCGAATCCCGACCGTCATCGGTCTGAAGGACGGTCACAGCGACCTCGACCGCCTGCAACGCCTCACCCTGGCCGCGCCCGACGACTTCCTCTTCTTCAACGGCGCCGCCACGGCCGAGGTCCAGGCTCGTGCGTACGCCGGTATGGGCGTGCGCGCCTATTCGTCGGCCGTCCACGCATTCGCCCCGGAAATCGCACGCGCCTTCTTCGAGGCCTTTCACAAGAACGATTCGGACCGCATGGACGAGTTGCTGCGCGGCTTCTACGTCCCGCTCGTCGAACTGCGTGACCGCAGGCCCGGGTACGCCGTCTCGCTGGTCAAGGCAGCGGCCCGGCTGCGCGGACTGCCCGTGGGCTCCGTACGCGCCCCGCTCACCGACCCCGGCCCGGACGACCTCGCCACCCTCCGCGATCTCCTGGACCACGGTCTGGAACTGGTCGGCGTCGAGCACTGACCCCGAGCGGAAGCCCAACAGCCGGAAGACAGCCGACAGCACAGTTCAAAGGAGAACTGATTCATGCCACTTGTCGTCGTCGGGATCAGCGTGCTGGTCCTGCTCTTCCTCATGACGAAGCTCAGACTGAACGGCTTCGCCTCCCTCCTCCTCGTGGCCGTCGGCGTTGCCCTAGTGCGAGGGATCCCGGTCGCGGACATCCCGGACGTTCTCTCCAAGGGCATCGGCGGCCAGATCGGCGACACGATGCTCACCATCGGGCTCGGCGCGATGGTCGGCCGTGTCATGGGGGACTCCGGCGCCGCCCAGCGCATAGCCGCCAAGCTGCTCGCTGTCTGCGGTCCGCGCTGGGTGCAGGTCGCCATGGTGCTGACGGCCATGCTCATCGGCGTCACGATGTTCTACGAGGTCGCCTTCGTCATCATCGTGCCCGTCGCCTTCACGCTCGTGCGGGTCACCCGCTCGAACCTGCTCTGGGTCGGACTGCCGATGTCCATCGCGCTGTCCACCATGCACAGCTTCCTGCCCCCGCACCCGGGCCCGACGGCGGTGGCCGCGACCTTCCACGCCTCGGTCGGACTGACCTTGTTCTACGGCCTGTTCATCGCCGTCCCGGCCGGCGCGCTCATCGCCCTGGTGTGGCCGAGGCTGCCGTTCGTCCGGGCGATGAACCCGTCCGTGCCCACGGGCCTGGTGAGCGACCGCACCTTCGAGGAGGAGGAGATGCCGAGCACCGCCTGGTCGCTGTCGGTCGCCCTCCTGCCCGTGGTGCTGATCGCGGGCGCGGCGGTGACAGACATGGTCACCTCGGCGGACACCGCGGTGATGCACTTCATCAACTTCGTCGGCTCGGCGCCGATCGCGCTGCTGCTGACGCTGCTCGTCGCGGTCTGGGCCTTCGGACCGCGCATCGGCCGGAGCCTGGAGGAGGTCAGTGCCTCGTGCCGGGGAGCGGCGCAGGCGATGGCGATGATCCTGCTGGTGATCGGGGCCGGCGGCGCCTTCAAACAGGTCCTCGTGGACGGCGGGATCTCGGACTACATCAAGCAGGCGACCTCGGGCTGGTCCGTCTCGCCGATCATCCTGGCCTGGCTCATCGCCGTGATCCTCAGGGTGGCGCTCGGCTCGGCGACGGTCGCCGTCGTCACGGCGTCCGGTGTCGCGCTGCCGCTGGTCGCGGGCAGCGGGATCCACGCCGAAATCATGGTGCTCGCCGTCTCCTGCGGCTCGATCGCCTTCTCGCACGTCAACGACCCGGGCTTCTGGATGTTCAAGGAGTACTTCAACCTGTCGGTCATCGACGCGATCAAGGTCCGTACCACCTACACGACCGTCCTCGCGATCCTCGGCCTGGGCGGCGTCCTGGCCATGGAACGTGTCCTGGACGCCCTCAACCTGTGAGTGGAAGCCCTCACCCGTGAGCGGGCGCTGTAGCACTCCACGAGCGGCGCCCCGCCCACGGGGCAGTTCCCCCCCCCACGCCCAACCCCCTAGCAACGAAGGATTCACCTCATGAGCCAGCCTGTCATCACCCGCTTCTCCGTGTACCCGGTGGCAGGCCGTGACTCCATGCTGCTGAACCTCTCCGGCGCGCACGCCCCGTACTTCACCCGGAACGTCCTCGTCCTCGAGGACTCGGACGGCCGGACGGGACTGGGCGAGGTACCGGGCGGTGAGGACATCACCCGGACGCTACGCGAAGCCGAGTCCCT
>NZ_JBIUVQ010000062.1:0-2594 GCF_044743035.1 Streptomyces sp. NPDC087787 | reverse complement strand
GCATACGTGATCTACACCTCCGGCTCGACCGGCCGCCCCAAGGGCGTCGTGGTCAGCCACGCCGGTGTCACCAGCCTCGTCACGGCGCAAGCGGAACGCCTCGGGCTCGACGTGGAAAGCCGGGTGCTCCAGGTCTCCTCGCCCAGTTTCGACGCCTCGTTCTGGGATCTGTGCGGTGCCCTGCTGACCGGTGCGGCCCTGGTACTGGCACCTTCCGAGGAACCCCTGAAGGCGCTCGCGGACCGGGACCTCGGCGTCACCCACGTCACTCTGCCGCCCTCGGCCCTGGCCGCGTTCGGGGCGGCCGACCTGACGCCGTCGACGCTGGTCGTCGCGGGTGAGGCGTGCTCTCCTGAGCTGGTGGCGCGGTGGGCGCCCGGCCGCCGCATGATCAACGCGTACGGACCGACCGAAACCACCGTATGCGCCACGATGAGCGAACCGCTGACCCCCTGCCACCAGGCACCGCCGATCGGCCGTCCCATCGCCAACACCCAGGTCTACGTACTCGACGAACACCTGCGACCAGTACCGGCAGGCGTCCCCGGCGAACTGTACGTGGCCGGCGCCGGACTGGCCCGCGGCTACCTCAACCGCCCAGCACTCACCGCCGAACGCTTCCTCGCCGACCCGTACGGCCCCGCGGGCAACCGCATGTACCGCACCGGCGACCTCGTACGCCGGCGCACCGACGGCGACCTCGAATACATCACCCGCGCCGACCAGCAGGTCAAGGTCCGCGGCTTCCGCATCGAACCCGGCGAGATCGAAGCCGTACTCACCACCCACCCCGACGTCACCCAGGCAGCCGTGATCGCCCGCCAGGACCGGCTGGTGGCCTACGCGGTGTCCGCGACCGAGGGACCCGAGCGGTTGCGTGCCTACCTGCGCGAGCGGCTCCCGGACTACATGGTGCCGTCGGCGGTCGTCACGCTCGACGCCCTGCCGCTGACGCCCAACGGCAAGCTCGACCACGCCGCCCTCCCCGAGCCGGAGTTCGGCGGAGCCGGATCCGGGCGGCCGCCCCGCACACCGCGGGAGCAGATTCTGTGCGAACTCTTCGCCGAGGTGCTGGGGGTGTCAGAGGTCGGCGTGGACGACGGCTTCTTCGACCTGGGCGGCCACTCCTTGCTGGCCACCCGGCTGGCCGCCCGTGTTCGCACGGTCCTCGGTGCCGAGCTCGGCCTGCGCGTCCTGTTCGAGGCGCCGACCGTGGCGGGGCTCGCCGCGGCGCTCGACGGCGCCGGGCAGGCACGTCCCGCGCTGACCGCCGCCGAGCGCCCCGAGCGGATCCCGCTCTCCTTCGCGCAGCGCCGCCTGTGGTTCCTGGACCGCATGGAGGGCACGAGCGCCACGTACAACATCCCGCTCGCGTTGCGGCTCACGGGAGACCTCGACCAGCAGGCGCTGCGCGACGCGCTGGCCGATGTGGTGGCCCGTCACGAGAGCCTGCGGACGGTCTTCGCCGAGAGCGACGGGGTGCCGTACCAGCGGGTGCTGGACGTCGACGAGGCCCGTCCGCGGGTACGGCTGACCGCGATCAGTCACGGTGCCCTGTCCGAGCAGCTCGCAGACGCCGCCCGGCACCCGTTCGACCTGGCAGGCGAACCTCCTCTGCGCGCGGAGCTGTTCGAGCTGACGCCGAACGAGCACGTGCTGCTGGTCGTGATCCACCACATCGCCGGTGACGGATGGTCGACCGGTCCGCTCTCCCGGGACCTGGCAACGGCCTACACGGCCCGCCGCGAGGGCGGCAAGCCGGACTGGTCACCGCTGCCGGCTCAGTACGCGGACTACACCCTGTGGCAGCGGGACCTGCTCGGTGACCCCGGCGACGAGAAGAGCCTCTTCGCCCGTCAGCTGTCGTACTGGACCGGGCAACTGGCCGGACTGCCCGAGCAGAGCGCGCTGCCGTCGGACCGGCCGCGCCCGGCTGTCGCCTCGTACCGGGGCGGACTTCTCCTGGTCGAGACGGGTCCCGCCCTGCACGCCGGGCTGGCCGACCTGGCCCGCCGTTCCGGCGCCAGCATGTTCATGGTCCTCCAGGCCGCGCTGGCGGCGCTGCTCGGCCGGCTCGGCGCGGGCACCGACATCGCGGTCGGCAGTCCCATCGCGGGACGAACCGACGAGGCCCTGGACGACCTGGTCGGGTTCTTCGTCAACACCCTCGTGATGCGCACCGATCTGTCCGGTGACCCTTCGTTCACGGAACTGCTGGGCCGGGTAAGGGAATCCGCGCTGGAGGCGTTCGCCCACCAGGACGTGCCCTTCGAGCACCTGGTGGAGGTGGTCAACCCCACGCGGTCGCTCTCCCACCACCCGCTCTTCCAGGTCATGTTCGCCCTGCAGAACGCGCCCATGGGTGACTTCGACCTGCCGGATCTGCGGGTCTCACACGTGGCGGCGCCCACCGGCACCGCCAAGTTCGACCTTGGCATCAGCCTCTTCGAACGCTCCGGCGACGGCGGCGCCCCCGCTGGTATCTCCGGGGCGGTCGAATACGCCACCGACCTGTTCGACCGTGCGACGGTGGAGACGCTGTTCGCTCGGTGGACACGGCTGCTGGAGGCCGTGGTCGCCGACCCGGACCGGCC
>NZ_JBIUVQ010000061.1:0-2933 GCF_044743035.1 Streptomyces sp. NPDC087787 | reverse complement strand
CCTGCTGCGGTTGCTCTTGCTTCCCACCTGGCACTACTTCCTCTGGAACCTCACGTCCCAGTCTCCAGGTGTCCAACATCAAGGGGAAGCTTCAAAGATCGGTATGCAGAGCTCCGGTTCGAGACGCCCAAGGGGCCGGTGCATGGGGATGCTCACGTGCAGAACCTCATGGTGGACGACCGTGGGCAGGTGGTGCTCATCGACTTTGAGGCCTTCTGCTACGACCACCCTGAATGGGATCTGATGGTCACGGCCGTTGAACATCACAGCCTTGGGTGGCAGAGCGACGAGCAGTACGCTGACTTTGTAGCCGAGTACGGGCGCGACCTGTACGACTGGCCGGGCTACGAGACTCTGCGGGGCCTCCAAGAGTTCGGTATGACGACGTGGCTGATGCAGAACATCCGGGAGGACGAGAAGACGGCGGCGGAGTACGGCCGACGCATTGCGGCACTGCGTGATGACGCTGCTCCGCGGGATTGGCGTCCTTGGTAGGGCGTTACTCGTCGTCGTCCAGGCGGGCCAGGGCATCGCGTACCTGGTCATTGAAGGTGGTCACCACTGGGTTGCCTACGTGCCCGCTTACCTCGGCCTGGAAGTCGGTAACGTAGCGCTGGAAGCGGTTTGACTGGAGGCTGTCCCCGCCGTCCACGGCCAGGCTGGCTGTCCGGACGGCGGCCTCAAGCTCGCCGTTGAGTAGCTGGCTCTGGGCGAGAACCATGCGGCAGAACCCGAGCGTGCGCGCGTACTTCGGGTCTGTGCTGTCCACGGCTCGTTGTGCCTGCTCGACCGCTTCTCGGCGCATCTTGAGATCGCGGAAGCAGTGGCAGAGTTCACCCATGAGTTCCGCTGAGTCGAAGTAGCTCAGCCACGCGGGATCTTCCCCAGTGTCCGCGCGTTCGAAGTGGCGTTCCGCTTCGTTCATGGCGCGTCCGGCTGCGACTGGGTCGCCTGCGTTCGACAAGGCGCGTGCTTCCATCGCGGAGTAGTTCGCCATGGCACGAGGGGTGGCTCGGCTCTTGGCGCCCTCGACCGCGGCACGGGCTAGTTGGATGGCCTGTGCGTGGTGTCCGAGGTAGTTGGCCTGGTGGCTGAGGTTGCCGAGGATGCGGGCGCCGAACATGCGGTCGTCGATGACCTGGGTCAGGCGCAGCGTGGAAGTCAGGTAGCGGTGGGCGAGCCGGTGATTTCCGGTGTCGTACGCGGTCCATGCGAGCAGTTGCGAGACTTCCGCGGCGGCGCTAAATCACGCGTTGCCCGTCTTCTCGCTGTAGCTGGCGTCCAGCAGGGGCAGGACCTCGTGGCGGAAGTAGTGGCGTAAGGCTTTGTGGCCGTGGCCTCCGCCGTATTTGAAGTCGAGTTGCATGAACATGCTGGCGGCGTCCCTGATGGCGCGGACGTCGCGCATGCCGACTCGTTGGTGTGCGGGGCGGTCGGCCTGGATGCCGTCAGGGCGCGCGATCATCCATGACAGGACCGCTGCGCTGAGGTCTCCGTCCGCGATGGTCAGCTGATCGGCGGCCGGGGCTTCGGCGCGCTCGTCGGCGAGGCTCCCCAACACAGACAGTGCCTCCGGCACCGTGCTGGGGTACCCAATCGGCTCAGGGGCGGCCGGCCGCGCGATGTCGAAGAAGCCAAGATCGCTCGGCGTGAGGCGACGGCCCAGTTTGGCGCTCAGGACATCGGCCATGATCGCTGCTGCCTGCGGCTGGATGCCCGAACCCTCGCGCCAGCGCTTCACGGAAACGTGCGTGGTTCCGAGGCTTACGCCGCGCTGTGCGGCGGCGTCCTGCATCCGCTTGGCCAGACCCTTGTTCGAGACCTTGGCCTCATACATGACGGCGATCAACTGCGCGTTCGGCTCTCGGTTCATGCTCCCCTGCCAACCCGAGAATGACGGCGAGTGTTCATCGTGTCACAGCAGACTCTCGCTGGGGGGTTCATCGGTGAACCCCCTTTGCGTTTGCCGGTGTTCACGTGAACCCCCTGGTGAACGCTCCCGGTCAGAGACCTTCCGTCGTGTACTGGCTTGCGTGCAGCAAGTGGTGACATGAGGGCCGTCTCGGGCTCGGAAGGGGACATGATGGATGCGGGGAAGGCTAAAAGCCTGGCGAGCGAGTTGGACGCCTACGCCCACTGGTTCGTGGCGCCGGATCCGTCGTCTGCTGGGCACTTCCTGACGCTGACGCTCTTCGCCGAGTGCGGCAACACGGCACGCGTCGCGCGGGATCAGACGGCCGAGTTCCTTCGGTGCGCGGGCGCCGCTGACGTGGTGGACGATGCCCGGTTGGTCGTCTCGGAGCTGGTCGGGAACGTGGTGAACCACGCGGTGCCTGATCGGGATCTGGCTCGGCCGGGTGGCTGTCGGCGTATCGACGTGATCTTCAAGGTGTGGCCGAAGTGGCTGTTCATCGGCGTTGCTGATGAGGACTCGACGCCTCCCCTGCTGCCGGTGTGCGAGACCTTCTCGCCGGGGCTGGTGGGGGAGCTGTCCGAGGCGGTGTTGCCGGACAGCGGGCGTGGGCTGCTCATCGCTCAGCGACTTGCCACGGCCGTGTGGTGGACGCCGGGAGACGGGGGCGGCAAGACGGTCTGGTGCCGCTTCGATCTGGACGGCGGTGCTGAGCACAGACCGCGCTGATGATCTCCGATCCGCCGCCTGTGGTTCTCCCTCGCGATCGGGAGTCGGCGGCGGACCGGACACCGATCGGAGCTTGACCTACTCCGGTCGCGGGCGCGGTCCCTTCAGTCGTGGGAGCTCCCCTCCTGGCTGAGGGGCCGCGCCTCACAACCTCATACCGAGACCGGGCCACCCCATCAGCCCTGGAAAGCGAAGGGTGGACTTTCCCCGTGATGCTGGACACTCGTTGCTTACGCCGCGAGGGCGTGTTCTTGCTCGTGTCGCTGTCGGATCTCCAGCGGGGTGAGGTATC
>NZ_JBIUVQ010000060.1:0-3022 GCF_044743035.1 Streptomyces sp. NPDC087787 | reverse complement strand
GCCTGCTGCGGTTGCTCTTGCTTCCCACCTGGCACTACTTCCTCTGGAACCTCACGTCCCAGTCTCCAGGTGTCCAACATCAAGGGGAAGCTTCATCCCTGCCTCAACGCAACACATTGCGTTGAGGCAAAAAATGCGGTCAGGTCGAAGTCCTTGGCGACCTGGCCGACCGAGCGGTCACCGCGTCCGCACAACTCGACGATCTCGGCCTTGAACTCCGGCGTGAACGAGCGGCGAGGACGAGGCTTCTTCTTCCCCATGCTCTCCATGGTGGACATCCTTCCGGGGACTCAACCCCTGATCTCAGATGTCCGCCAAAGCGGATCAAGCCCAGTCACGAGTGGTTGCCTGCTGGCAGGCGAAGGGACTTGAGTCTCCAGTAGGGGGAGACACAAAGGTGGGGACATGGACGGCGACACGCTCTACTCGATCGGCGAACTCGCTCGACGGACCGGTCTCACGGTCAAGACCATTCGGTTCTACTCCGATCGCGGAATCGTGGCGCCGACGGACCGCAGCCCGGCCGGCTACCGCCTCTACAGCATCGACGCCGTCGCACGCCTGGACCTCGTGCGGACCCTGCGCGAGCTGGGACTGGACCTTCCCACAATCCGCAAGGTCGTGGACCGTGAGCTCTCGCTTCCCGAGGTCGCCGCAGCGCACGCCGAAGCACTGGCAGTGCAGATCCGCGTCCTGCGCCTGCAGCGCGCGGTGCTGACTGCGGTGGCCGAGCGCGGGTCCACACCTGAGGAGACGGAACTCATGCACCGGCTGGCCCAGCTTTCCGAGGACGAACGCAGACGTCTGATCGGCGATTTCCTCAACGCCGTCTTCGGCGGTCTTGACGCCGCCCCCGCATTCGCGGGGGTCATGCGCTCGATGACCCCCGAGTTGCCCGACAACCCGGAGGCAGAGCAGGTCCAGGCGTGGGTGGAGCTGGCCGAAATGTCCCTGGACCCGGGTTTCCGCGCCGCCGTGCGGCGGATGGCCGAGGACCAGGCAGCCGAGCAGACCCGAAGCGACATGATGGGCCCGCGCCGCGACATCGCCGCAGCCGTCCGTGACCAGGCCGGCCCGGCCCTGACCGCAGGCATCGACCCGGCCTCACCCCAGGCCGATCCGATCGTCGCGGAGTTCACGGCGCACTACGCGCACCTCCTCGGCCGCCCCGACGACGTCGAGCTTCGCCGCCGGCTGGCGACTCGGCTGGAGAGGGTGAACGACCCACGCAGGGAGCGATACCTCCAGCTGCTCGCAGTGGTCAACGGCTGGCCGGCCCCGGAGAGTCTGGCTCCAGTGTTCGATTGGTCCGTCCAGGCTCTGCGCGTCCGGACACAGCAATGACGGGGCGGTCGCAAGGCGGCATGACGCGGACGCGGCTGGCGTTGGGTGAAAACGCCGCCGCACATGAACGGTTGATGAGTGCCCCCGATCGTACTTCAGGTGGCCACGTCGCCGGTCTATCCCGCTCTCGTTCTTCGCCCCCGGCACATGGAGGACGTTGCCGCGTTGGTCGAGGTGAGCCGGGATCCCGCACTGCGCCAGGGGCGAGCTCTGTCGTGGACAACGATACCGACGCGGCACGCTGGGTGCAGGCTCAGCAGCAGGGCTGGGCACCGGGGGACCGGTTCGGCTTCGCCGCCTTGAGGCACAACCCGGTTCAGTTCACGAACAGTTGGTGGGCAGCGTGGTCCTCGAGGAAGTCACCTCCGGCAAACCCGCGGCCGAAGTGGGCTACTGGACCGCGGCGCCCGCTCGCGAGCGGGGAGCGGCCCCCCGCGCTCTGGAGGCGCGCACCAGCTGGGCCTTCGACACCTTCGAAGCCGACGGGCTAGAGCATCTCGAACTCCCGCACCAGATGGACAACGCATGGCCGACCAGCGGGACGAGAACGGGAAACGGCCCTGGTCGATATCGATCAACAGCAGCCGGTCTTCTTCGGCAGGTCGATCCCGGCACGTCGTTCGCGGCCTCCCCCGGAGGGCGCGGCAGGCCCGCCCAGTTCCAGGGCGTCCGCGAGCACCCGGCGCAGTTCGGGCACCGTCGGATGCACACCGACGTGGACCCGGCGCGCCCGGGCCGGGTGCGGCAGCTGGGACAGGGCGTACTGCAACGCAACGGTCTTGCCCTGGCCGGCGTCGCCGTACAAACACACCACCGCCCCGACCGCGGCCGCGTGCGCGACCGTCCGCAACGCCGAGCGAACGGCAGGTGTGTGCACCACCTGGGCGCCCGGGACCAGGACCGGGACCTGCGCCAGATGCTTCTGCTCCCGCAGAAACACCTGCCCACCGCCGCCTTTCTCGGCCACGACGTTCAGGCCGAGCTCGCTGAGCGGATCGGGTCTGCGTGACCCGGCCACCTCAGGTTCCCGCTCGACCATCAACGCCCGGCCCGCCCGGCGGTCCCTGCGGATCACCCGGTGCAGTGTCGACGCCGACGGCACCGAGGCCCCGCCGCTGGCAGCGGCCAGCCGGCGCCTCAGCTCAGCGACATTCCCTCCGACCTCGCCCAGCAGCGCCCACACCTCGTCCGACACCGCATACCCCTGCCGGACCGGCGCCTCCAACTGCCCGGTCGTCTTGGCCTGCTCCAGCCAGCGCCACACCGTACGCTCAGAAACACCCACCGTCTCAGCGACCGCACGCACATGCCGGGTCTACAACTCCCCCGCCTGCTGCCGCTCCAGCAGACGACGCACCACCAGCCCCCTGGGCAGCACAGGCCCACGACCGGCCCTTACCTCTTGATCCACCCCACGATCACACCGGCCCGGCCCACCTCACCGCATAAGAACTCTCAAACCTGAGACACCATCAGCTGCCATGCGATAAAGCCCCACGACAGCGTTCCCACCCCTCAATCTCTCACCTCATGACAGCGGCCCACCTACCCACAAACACCCACTGACCAGTGAACCTTCCCCTTGGGGTCTGTCAAACGAGCGGTGTAACCAGGGTGGTTGGGGTTACTGACGGGCTGCGGAGAGTCGGCCGTCGAAGGTGATGTCGAAGGCGTTCAG
>NZ_JBIUVQ010000059.1:0-3352 GCF_044743035.1 Streptomyces sp. NPDC087787 | reverse complement strand
TGGTTGATTGCGGAGCCGCGTATCACGGCGAGTACTTCGTGGCCGTGGCGTTGTGCGTCGGAGAGTCGTTCCACCAGCAGGAGTGCTGCTCCCTCGGCCATGCCGAACCCGTCGGCCGCCTCGGCGAACGGCTTGCAGCGGCCGTCGGAGGCGAGCCCGCGCTGACGGCTGAACCCGATCACGCCGTCGAGCGTCGACATGATCGAGACTCCGCCGGCCAGGGCCAGGTCGCATTCGCCGCCTCGCAGTGACTGGGCCGCGAGGTGCAGCGCCACCAGCGATGACGAACAGGCCGTGTCGACCGTGACCGCAGGGCCCTCCAGACCGTAGACATACGACAGTCGGCCGGAGAGGACGCTGCCCGCCCGGCCGATCACCAGGTAACCCTCGTCTGCCTGCTCACCGGAAACCTGCACGCCGTAGTCCTGGCCGTGCGTACCGACGAACACGCCGGTCCGTGTGCCGCCGACCGCACTCGGGTCGATGCCGGCCCGCTCGAACGCCTCCCACGCCGTTTCCAGCAGCAGCCGCTGCTGCGGGTCCATCGCCAGCGCCTCCCGCGGCGAGATCCCGAAGAACGCCGCGTCGAACCCCGCCACGTCGTCCAGGAAACCACCGCCCCGGACGTAGGTCTTGCCTGCCGCGTCCGGGTCTTCGTCGAAGACGTCGTCGAGGTCCCAGCCCCGGTCCATCGGCAGCTCACCGACCGCGTCACCGCCGGACACGACGAGCTGCCACAGGTCCTCCGGCGTGGCCACCCCTCCGGGGAACCGGCACGCCATCGCGACGATCGCGATCGGATCGTCCTCGGTGCGCGCCGGTTCTGCCTCGGGCCGAACCGGCGCGCTCTCGCCGAGCAGTCGGGTCCTCAGGTGCGTGCTGAGCGCCTTGGGGGTGGGGTAGTCGAAGATCAGCGTCGCGGGCAGCCGGATGCCGGTCGCCTCGGTGAGTCGGTTGCGCAACTCCACGGCGGTGAGCGAGTCGAAGCCGAGTTCCTTGAACGCCCGCCGCGCGTCGACGGCGTCCGCTCCGGAGTGGCCGAGCACCGCGGCTGCGCTGGTGAGAACCAACCCCAGCAGCTCCGCGTCCTGATTCCGAACCGGCATCCCGGTCAGCCGGTCCACGAGGGTGGCGGCCGATCGAGGGCCCTGGTTGACAGCACGCCGCGCGGGTGGCGGCACCAGGAACCGCAGGAGCGCGGGCACGTCGGGGCCGGAGCGTACCGCGGCGAGGTCGAGCCGGATCGGCACCAGTGCCGGCCGGTCCGACGCCAGGGCCGCATCGAACAGCGCGAGTCCCTGTTCCGTCGACAGCGGCAGCGTGCCCGCCCGCGCCATGCGGGCCAGGTCCGTGTCGCTCAACCTGCCGCCCATGCCCGTTTCCTCAGCCCACAGACCCCAGGCCAGTGACACCGTGGGCAGGCCCCGTTCGTGGCGATACCGGGCGAAGCCGTCCAGGAACGCGTTGCCTGCCGCGTAGTTGCCCTGCCCCGCGCCACCGAACGTGGAGGACGCGGACGAGTAGACGACGAACGCCGCAAGGTCCAGGTGCTCGGTCAGCTCGTGCAGGTGCCACACAGCATCCACCTTCGCGCGCAGCACGGCGTCCCACTGCCGTGCCGTCAACGCCTGGATGACGCCGTCATCATGGATGCCCGCCACGTGGACCACGGCGGACAACCGATCGGCGACGGACCCGACTACTTCCGCCATCGCGGTGCAGTCGGCCGCGTCGGCGGCGACCGCACGCACCACCGCCCCTGTCGCGGACAGCTCCGCCAGCCAGGCCTCGTCGGCACCGGAACGCGAGACCAGCACGAGTTCCGACACTCGATGGACGCGCAGGAGATGCTCGGTGACGCGCCGGCCGAGGCCACCGGTCGCTCCCGTCACGAGAACCGTGCCGCCACGCAGGGGCGACTCCTCCGGGGGCCGCGGCACGACTGCCCGCCTCAGCCGGGCCGCGAACAGCCGGCCGTCGCGGATCATGAGATGCGGCTCGTCCGCGACGCCCAGCCCCGTGGCCACCGCGTCGAAGTCATCGACCTCGAGCAGGACGAACCGGCCGGGGTTCTCCGTCTGTGCCGTGCGGACCAGCCCGCACACCGTCTGCTGCACCAGATCACCCGGCCTGGTCGCAACGACGAGCCGGGCCGTGGCCCTGCGCGGGTCCGCCAGCCACTCCTGCAGCACTTCCAGCACGCGCAGGCCGACCGCACGGGCCCGCTCCGGAACCGGCAGCGCCGGATCACCACTGTCCGCCCGCAGCACGACGACTGGCGGCGTGTCCTCGCCGAGGTCCTCGTGGAGCGCCCAGTCGCCGACTGGGGAACCAGCCGCCGCAGGCACCCAGTCGACCTCGAACAGCGAGCGCTCGTGTGATGCAGCCCCGAGCCGGGCCAGGTCGACCGGGCGCACCACGAGGCTCTCGATGTCGAGCACCGGAGCCCCCGAGTCGTCGGCGGCGATGACCGTGACGGCATCCGGACCGGCCGGTGCCACGGCCACGCGCAGCGAGTGAGCGCCGGTGGCGTGCACCCGGACCCCCGACCAGGAGAACGCGAGTCTCGGCTGGTCCGGATCGGCGAAGAAGCCGGAGACGCCCAACGGGTGCAGCGCCGCGTCCAGGACGACAGGGTGCACGCCATAGGCGTCGCTGTCCTCGTCGACCGCCGACTCGGGCAAGGCGACCTCGGCGTACACGCGGTTGTCGGCCAGCCATACCGCGCGCACCGCGTGGAATGCCGGACCGTAGGTCATGGCCGGCTTGTCGTAGAACCCCTCCAGGTCCACGGGGCGCGCACCGGGCGGCGGCCATGACGTCAGGTCCACCGTCGGCTCGTCGCCGCGCGTCTCGGTAAGCGTCCCGGTGGCGTGCTCGAGCCACTCCTGGTCGGCTCCCGACCGGGTGTGCACTCGGACCGCACGCCTGCCGTCGATCAGCTCGCCGACGCTGATCTGCAGGTCCGTCGCACCGGAGTCGGGGACGACGACCGGCGCCGATATCGTCAGTTCTTCGACAACTGGGGTCCGCAGCCGCACACCCGCGTGCGCGAGCACGTCCACCATCGCGGTGCCGGGCAGGATCACCACGCCGCCCGCACGGTGGTCGGCAAGCCATGGCTGCCGTTTCGTGGACAGCTTGCCTGCGAACAGCGCACCGTCCCCGCCGGCGACCGGGACGACCGCGCCGAGCAGCGGGTGCTCCGCGGGTTCAAGTCCGGCTTCGGTCACGTCGCCGGTGTGCGCGGTGGGCGCCAGCCAGTACCGCTCGTGTTGGAAGGGGTAGGTTGGTAGGTCGGCTCGTCGGGTGTCGTGCAGTGGCCACCGGACGTTGATGCCGGTGACCCAGA
>NZ_JBIUVQ010000058.1:1651-3480 GCF_044743035.1 Streptomyces sp. NPDC087787 | reverse complement strand
GTTCGGCGGCGTCCTACTCTCCCACAGGGTCCCCCCTGCAGTACCATCGGCGCTGTGAGGCTTAGCTTCCGGGTTCGGAATGTAACCGGGCGTTTCCCTCACGCTATGACCACCGAAACACTATGAAACAATCAACCGGAGCCGCAACACACGGCTACGACGGTTGTTCGTGGTTTCAGAACCAACACAGTGGACGCGAGCAACTGAGGACAAGCCCTCGGCCTATTAGTACCGGTCACCTCCACACGTTACCGTGCTTCCAGATCCGGCCTATCAACCCAGTCGTCTACTGGGAGCCTTACCCCATCAAGTGGGTGGGAGTCCTCATCTCGAAGCAGGCTTCCCGCTTAGATGCTTTCAGCGGTTATCCCTCCCGAACGTAGCCAACCAGCCATGCCCTTGGCAGAACAACTGGCACACCAGAGGTTCGTCCGTCCCGGTCCTCTCGTACTAGGGACAGCCCTTCTCAAGACTCCTACGCGCACAGCGGATAGGGACCGAACTGTCTCACGACGTTCTAAACCCAGCTCGCGTACCGCTTTAATGGGCGAACAGCCCAACCCTTGGGACCGACTCCAGCCCCAGGATGCGACGAGCCGACATCGAGGTGCCAAACCATCCCGTCGATATGGACTCTTGGGGAAGATCAGCCTGTTATCCCCGGGGTACCTTTTATCCGTTGAGCGACGGCGCTTCCACAAGCCACCGCCGGATCACTAGTCCCGACTTTCGTCCCTGCTCGACCCGTCGGTCTCACAGTCAAGCTCCCTTGTGCACTTACACTCAACACCTGATTGCCAACCAGGCTGAGGGAACCTTTGGGCGCCTCCGTTACTCTTTAGGAGGCAACCGCCCCAGTTAAACTACCCATCAGACACTGTCCCTGATCCGGATCACGGACCCAGGTTAGACATCCAGCACGACCAGACTGGTATTTCAACGACGACTCCACAACCACTGGCGTGGCCGCTTCAAAGTCTCCCAGCTATCCTACACAAGCCGAACCGAACACCAATATCAAACTGTAGTAAAGGTCCCGGGGTCTTTCCGTCCTGCTGCGCGAAACGAGCATCTTTACTCGTAGTGCAATTTCACCGGGCCTATGGTTGAGACAGTCGAGAAGTCGTTACGCCATTCGTGCAGGTCGGAACTTACCCGACAAGGAATTTCGCTACCTTAGGATGGTTATAGTTACCACCGCCGTTTACTGGCGCTTAAGTTCTCAGCTTCGCCCCACCGAAATGGAGCTAACCGGTCCCCTTAACGTTCCAGCACCGGGCAGGCGTCAGTCCGTATACATCGCCTTACGGCTTCGCACGGACCTGTGTTTTTAGTAAACAGTCGCTTCTCGCTGGTCTCTGCGGCCACCCCCAGCTCACCGTGTAAAACGGATCACCGAGCGTGGCCCCCCTTCTCCCGAAGTTACGGGGGCATTTTGCCGAGTTCCTTAACCATAGTTCACCCGAACGCCTCGGTATTCTCTACCTGACCACCTGAGTCGGTTTAGGGTACGGGCCGCCATGAAACTCGCTAGAGGCTTTTCTCGACAGCATAGGATCATCCACTTCACCACAATCGGCTCGGCATCAGGTCTCAGACACATGCCAGGCGGATTTACCTACCTGACGTCCTACACCCTTACCCCGGGACAACCACCGCCCGGGATGGACTACCTTCCTGCGTCACCCCATCACTCACCTACTAACCGCTTGGTTCAGCGGCTCCACCACTCCCCCTCACTCCGAAGAGATCAGAGGCGGCTTCACGGCCTTAGCATCACGATGCTCGATGTTTGACGCTTCACAGCGGGTACCGGAATATCAACCGGT
>NZ_JBIUVQ010000058.1:0-1555 GCF_044743035.1 Streptomyces sp. NPDC087787 | reverse complement strand
GGTTATCCATCGACTACGCCTGTCGGCCTCGCCTTAGGTCCCGACTTACCCTGGGCAGATCAGCTTGACCCAGGAACCCTTAGTCAATCGGCGCACACGTTTCTCACGTGTGAATCGCTACTCATGCCTGCATTCTCACTCGTCAACCGTCCACAACTCGCTTACGCGGCTGCTTCACCCGGCAGACGACGCTCCCCTACCCATCACGATCCCCGTTGGGGGTACATATCGCAATGACACGACTTCGGCGGTACGCTTGAGCCCCGCTACATTGTCGGCGCGGAATCACTAGACCAGTGAGCTATTACGCACTCTTTCAAGGGTGGCTGCTTCTAAGCCAACCTCCTGGTTGTCTGTGCGACTCCACATCCTTTCCCACTTAGCGTACGCTTAGGGGCCTTAGTCGATGCTCTGGGCTGTTTCCCTCTCGACCATGGAGCTTATCCCCCACAGTCTCACTGCCGCGCTCTCACTTACCGGCATTCGGAGTTTGGCTAAGGTCAGTAACCCGGTAGGGCCCATCGCCTATCCAGTGCTCTACCTCCGGCAAGAAACACACGACGCTGCACCTAAATGCATTTCGGGGAGAACCAGCTATCACGGAGTTTGATTGGCCTTTCACCCCTAACCACAGGTCATCCCCCAGGTTTTCAACCCTGGTGGGTTCGGTCCTCCACGAAGTCTTACCTCCGCTTCAACCTGCCCATGGCTAGATCACTCCGCTTCGGGTCTTGAGCGTGCTACTCCACCGCCCTATTCGGACTCGCTTTCGCTACGGCTACCCCACTCGGGTTAACCTCGCAACACACCGCAAACTCGCAGGCTCATTCTTCAAAAGGCACGCAGTCACGAGATACAGCAAGCTGTATCCGACGCTCCCACGGCTTGTAGGCACACGGTTTCAGGTACTATTTCACTCCCCTCCCGGGGTACTTTTCACCATTCCCTCACGGTACTATCCGCTATCGGTCACCAGGGAATATTTAGGCTTAGCGGGTGGTCCCGCCAGATTCACACGGGATTTCTCGGGCCCCGTGCTACTTGGGTGTCTCTCAAACGAGCCGCTGACGTTTCGACTACGGGGGTCTTACCCTCTACGCCGGACCTTTCGCATGTCCTTCGTCTACATCAACGGTTTCTGACTCGTCGACCAGCCGGCAGACTGATCAAGAGAGATCCCACAACCCCGTATGCGCAACCCCTGCCGGGTCTCACACGCATACGGTTTGGCCTCATCCAGTTTCGCTCGCCACTACTCCCGGAATCACGGTTGTTTTCTCTTCCTGCGGGTACTGAGATGTTTCACTTCCCCGCGTTCCCTCCACTTGCCCTATGTGTTCAGACAAGGGTGACAGCCCATGACGACTGCCGGGTTTCCCCATTCGGAAACCCCCGGATCAAAGCCTGGTTGACGACTCCCCGGGGACTATCGTGGCCTCCCACGTCCTTCATCGGTTCCTGGTGCCAAGGCATCCACCGTGCGCCCTTAAAAACTTGGCCACAGATGCTCGCGTCCACTGTGCAGTTCTCAAACAACGACCAACCACCCGTCACA
>NZ_JBIUVQ010000057.1:0-3621 GCF_044743035.1 Streptomyces sp. NPDC087787 | reverse complement strand
GCGCCGTCCTGGTTGATTGCGGAGCCGCGTATCACGGCGAGTACTTCGTGGCCGTGGCGTTGTGCGTCGGAGAGTCGTTCCACCAGCAGGAGTGCTGCTCCCTCCGAGAGGCCCGTGCCGTCCGCCCCAGCTCCGAACGCCTTGCAGCGTCCGTCCGGTGCCAGCGCACGCTGCCGTGAGAAGGCGACGTACATCTGCGGCGACACCATCACCGTGACTCCGCCGGCCAGGGCCAGGTCGCACTCGCCGTTGCGCAGCGACTGGGCCGCGAGGTGCAGCGCCACCAGCGATGACGAACAGGCCGTGTCGAGAGTGACCGCAGGGCCCTCCAGACCGAGCGCGTAGGACACCCGCCCGGACGCGACGCTGCCGGAGTTGCCGATTCCGAAGTAGCCCTCGACCTCCTCGGGCAACCGGTCCAGGTCATTCGCGTAGTCGTGGTACATGAGGCCGGTGAACACGCCGACCGGCCGGCGGCGCAGCGAGGTGGGGTCGATGCCGGCCCGCTCGAACGCCTCCCAGGAAACCTCCAGCAGCAGCCGCTGCTGCGGGTCCATCGCCAGCGCCTCCCGCGGCGAGATCCCGAACAGCGTCGCGTCGAACCCCGCCGCGTCGTCCAGGAAACCGCCCTCGTACGCGCTGGACTTCCCGGCCGCGTCGGGGTCCGGGTCATAGAGGTCGTCCGGCCATCCGCGATCGGTCGGGAATCGCGAGACGGCGTCCACACCGTCGGAAACCAGCGACCACAGGTCCTCCGGAGAAGACACGCCACCGGGCAGACGGCAGGCCATTCCTATGATCGCGATCGGTTCCCTGGCGGCCGACTCGACCTCCCGCAGGCGCTTGTTGGACTTCTGCAGATCGGCCAGCACTCGCTTGAGGTACTCGCGCAGCTTCGCGTCGTTCGACATGGGCAGGCTCATTCCTCGATGTGGCAGACGGATCAGGACAGGCCGAGCTCGTCATCGGCGAGTCGGAAGATGTCGTCGTCGGTCGCGGAGGCCAGGTCGATTCCGCCAGGCTCGCCGGTCTCCCACTTGGCTGTCAGCGTCCGCAGGCGGAGCACGACCTCGGCCCGGAACTCCTCGTCGAAGGCGTCGACGGAGAACTGTTCCTCGAGCCGCGCCAGCTCGCTCAGCACCGACGGCACGTCTGCCGCGGCGTTCGGCACCAGCTCGGTGCGCAGACGTTCGGCCAGTGCGATGGGGCTCGGGTGATCGAAGACGAGCGTCGCGGGCAGCCGTACGCCGGTTGCCTCCGCGAGCCGGTTGCGCAGCTCCACCGCGGTGAGCGAGTCGAAGCCGATGTCCCGGAACGCCTGATCGGAGGCGAGTGAGCCGGCCCTGGAGTGGCCGAGCACCTCGGCCGCCCCACGCAGTACCAGCTCCAACAGCAGACGGGCCTGTTCGGCGGCCGACCTGCCGGACAGCCGCTGCGCGAGCGAATCCTCGTTTGGCGTGGTCGCACGGCGCCGGGATCGCACGAGCCCGCGCAGCAGCGGCGCCACCTCGTCGCCCGAGGCGGCACGGCGGCGCAGAGCACCGAGGTCGAGCCTGGTGGGCACGAGCACCGCATGGTCGGCGGACAAAGTCGCGTCGAACAGCGCGAGCCCTTCCTCGGAGGACATCGGGAGCGTTCCACCACGCGACAACCGGTCCAGGTCGGCCGCTTGGAGCCTCCCGGTCAGCTCACTCCGCTGCTCCCACAGCCCCCAGGCCAGCGACAGTGCCGGCAGGCCCTGCGACCGGCGCAGCGCGGCGAGCGCGTCCAAGAAGGCGTTCGCGGCGGCGTAGCTCGCCTGTCCGGCGCTGCCGAAGACGCCCGCGCCCGACGAGAACAGGACGAATGCGGAGAGGTCCAGGTGGGCGGTGAGCTCGTGCAGATGCCATGCGGCGTCGGCCTTGGGCCGCAGCACGGCATCGACCCGCTCGGGCGTCAGCGCGGACACGACACCGTCGTCCACGGCACCCGCTGTGTGTACGACCGCTGTGATCCGTGCCGAGGCGATCACTGCGGCGAGCGCGTCCCTGTCAGCGACGTCGCACGCCACGACGCGTACCACCGCGCCGAGCTCGGTCAGCTCTGTGACGAGCTCCGTCGCACCGGGCGCGTCGGGCCCGCGCCGGCTGACCAGCAGCAGGTCGCGCACGCGATGCTCGCGCACCAGATGCCGCGCGGCCAGTGCGCCCAGTGTTCCGGTGCCCCCGGTGATCAGCACCGTGCCGTCCTGACCGAGCATCCCGGAACGAGGGTCGGCCGTGGCGCGGGCCAGCCGTGGCGCGAACGCCACCCCACCGCGTACGGCCACCTGCGGCTCACCCGTGCGCACCGCTCCGGGCAGGAGGCGCCATGAGTCCTTGTGTTCGTCGACGTCCGCCAGCACGAACCGGCCGGGGTTCTCCGACTGTGCCGCACGGATCAGGCCCCACACGGCGCCGGCCGCCGGATCCGTCTCGCCGTTCCTTGTCAGTACGACGAGCCGGGCCGCGTCGTCCTGCCGCGCACGTACTGCCTCGATGGCCCGGCCGGTCAGTTCCCGTGCGCGGGCCGGGGCGTCCCCCGAGAGGTCGGCGGTCAGATCGAGCACGATGTCCCGCGGATCCCACGACGTGTCACCCGTCGCCGGTATACCCACCCAGTCGACGTGGAACAGCGAGTCGGTGGTGCGCGGCCGGGCGAACGCGGTGGCCCGCAGCACGAGCGCACCGATCGACGCGACCGGCGCGCCCGTATGGTCGGCGACCCGCACGGACACACCGTCGGGACCGGACGGCCTCGCACTCACCCGCAGTGACGAAGCGCCCACCGCGTGCAGCGCCACCGCGTTCCATGCGAACGGCAGGAGCAGCTCGCCCTCCCGGGTCTCGGGCAGCGTGCCGAAGTTGGTGGCCTGCAAGGCGACGTCCAACAGCGCCGGGTGCACGCCGTACGCGTCCACGCCCTCGTGCAGCGACGCGGGCAGTTCGATCTCCGCGAAGATCTCCTCACCGCGCCGCCAGACGGCGCGCAAGCCCTGGAACGCGGGACCGTACTCGTAACCCGCCTGGGCGAGGCCGCCGTAGAAATCCCCGATCTCCACGGTTTCGGCGCCCTCCGGCGGCCACACGCGCAACTCGAACCCGGGCGCCGCCTCCTCGGGCACCAGGAACCCGCTCACATGTCTCTCCCACGGCGCGGACGCGTCGGCACGAGAGTGCACACCGACCGGCCTGCGCCCCGTTCCGTCCTCAGCGCCCACGACCACTTGGGTATGCACGGCACCCCCCTCGGGCAGCACCAACGGGGACTCGATGACCAACTCGTCCACGACCGGGAATCCGACCTCGTCACCCGCCCGCACCACCATCTCGACGAACGCCGTGCCGGGCACCAGCACCGCACCGGAGACCACGTGGTCGGCCAGCCACGGCTGGGCTCCGGCCGACAGCCTGCCCGTGCACACCACACCACCCGAATCGGGCAGTACCACCGCCGTCTCGAGCAGCGGGTGGCCGGTCGTGTTCCGGCCCGCCGTGGTCGGCCGATGCAGCCAGTACCGCTCGTGTTGGAAGGGGTAGGTTGGTAGGTCGGCTCGTCGGGTGTCGTGCAGTGGCCACCGGACGTTGATGCCGGTGACCCAGA
>NZ_JBIUVQ010000056.1:0-3691 GCF_044743035.1 Streptomyces sp. NPDC087787 | reverse complement strand
CCTGCCTTGAGTACGGCGAGTTGGGCCACGACCATGTCGACCGAGCGGGGCAGGACGAGTGCGACCAGGCGCTCGGGGCCGACTCCGGCGTCGATGAGGACGCGGGCGAGCCGGTTGGCGCGTTCGTCCGTGTCCCGGTAGGACAGGGACTCCTCGCCGTGCACCAGTGCCACCGCGTCCGGATTGCGCTCCACGGTCGTGTCGAGCAACTCCGGGAACGTCACCGGTACCACATCGTCACGCGCCGTGTCGTTCCACTCCACCAGCACCCGACGCCGTTCCTCGGGGGACAGCAGCTCGGCGTCGCCGACGGCCCGGTCCGGGTCGGCCGCGAACTGGCCGATCAGCCCGACCAGCCAGTCCATCCAGCGCACCATCTCGGCGCGCTCGAACAGCTCGCCTCGGTACTCGAACTTCAGCAGTAGTTCGCGGGTCGGAACGGCGATCAGGGAGATCGGGTAGTGGTTCGCGTCCCGAGCCTCAAGACCGGTGATCCGCTGGCCCTCGGTGGGCCTGCCGAGCGTTCCGGTGTCCATCGGGTAGTTCTCGGTGACGGTGAGGGTGTCGAAGAGCTGGTCGACGCCCTGGGCGCGCAGGATGTCCGGCAGGCCGAGATACTGGTGGCCCATCAGCTCGGTCTGCCGGCTCTGGAGACCGTTCAGCAGCTCCGCCCACGACTCGTCGGGCCGCACCCGGACGCGTACCGGCAGCGTGTTGATGAACAGGCCGACCATGTTCTCCACGCCGTCGATCTCCGGCGGGCGGCCCGAGACCGTACCGCCGAAGACGACGTCGTCGCGTCCCGTCAGCCGTCCCAGCAGAACACCCCAGGCCGCCTGGACGACGGTGTTGAGGGTGACACCGCAGCGCCGGGCCGCCGCGTTCAGCGCGGTGGTCAGCTCCTCGGGCACGCGGAACAGCAGCTCGTCCGGCACGGTCGCCCGGCGGCCGGAGTCCTCCGGCGCGATGAGCGTCGGTTCGCTGACGCCTTCGAGCACCCGCCGCCACGCGGCGAGCGCGGTCCCGCGGTCCTGCCGGCCCAGCCAGGACAGGTACTCGCGGTAGGGGGTGGGCGCGGGAAGGTTCCCGCCCGCGTAGAGCACGAACAGATCGCGCATCACCAGCGGAGCGGACCAGCCGTCCAGCAGGATGTGATGGGTGGTGAGTACGAATCGGCAGCGATTCTCACCCAGTTGGACGAGGGTGAACCGGAACAGCGGCGGCCGTTCCACCTCGAACCGGTCCACGCGGTCGGCGGCCATGAACGCGGCCAGCTCGGCGTCCCGCTCCTCGGGCGCGAGGCCGCTGAAGTCCACCTCCCGCCACGGGAGTTCCACCCCGCGCCGCACCACCTGCACGGGCCGGTCCAGGCCCTGCTGCCGGAACGCGGCCCGCAGGTTGGCGTGCCGTTGCAGCAGCCCGGCCGCGGCCTCCCGGAGCCTGGGGGCGTCCAGGCCGCCCTCGACGTCCACGGCGATCTGGATGTTGTAGACGTCGGGGGAGTGCTCGTCGAACTGGGCGTGGAAGAGCAGGCCCTCCTGCAACGGCGTGAGGGGCAGCACGTCCTCGAGCTGCTCCGGGTCGGCCGCCTCCACCATGTCGATCTGGGCCTGGGTCAGCGGCACCAGCGGAAGGTCGGAGGGGCTGTGACCACCGGCCGAGGGGCGCGCCACATGCGCGACCAGCGCGCCGAGCGCCTCGAACCAGGTATCGGCGAGCTCCCGCACCTCCTCCTCGGTGAACAACGCGTCCGCCCAGGACCAGACGGCGACCAGCCGCGGCCCGTCGGCGCGGTCCTGGGTCTGCGCGTTCAGGTCGATGCTGTGGCTCAGCGGTACGTCGGTGTCGCCGCCGCCGCCGAGCCCGCCGGACTCCGGGGCCGGACTCCACTCCTGCGGCGTGGCTTGCGTCTCCTCCTCGGCGATGGCGAACCGGCCCAGGTAGTTGAAGCCGATCTGCGGCTTGGGCAGGCCCGAGAGCATCATGCTGGTCTGCGGGTTGAGGTAGCGCAGCAGGCCGTACCCGATGCCGTTCTCCGGCAGCCTGCGCAGCTGCTCCTTGACCTCCTTCAGGGCCCGGCCGGCCGAGGGGCCTCCGGCGCAGAACTCACCCCAGTCGAGCGGGCCCGGGTCGACCCGGACCGGGAAGAGGCTGGTCAGCCAGCCGACGGTGCGGTGCAGGTCGACACCGTCGACGATCTCCTCGCGCCCGTGGCCCTCCAGGTCGATCAGCACGCCCGTGTGGTCGCCCCGGCCGCGGGTCTGCCGCCACCGTGCCACGGCCGCGCCGAACGCGGTGAGCAGGACGTCGTTGACCCGGGCGTGGAAGGCGGCGGGCACGGTGGTGAGCAGCGCGTTGGTCAGGTCGGTGGGCAGGACCAGCGACATGGTGCGCGCGGTCGCGGTGATGTCCCGTCGGGGGTCGAGCGGTTCGGGGGTCAGCAGTGGGTCGGACGCGCCGAGCACGTCCAGCCAGGTCTCCAGCTCCCCGACCCGTTCGGCGTCCTGCGCGGCCTCCGTCAGCCGCTGCGCCCAGGTGCGCAACGAGGTGCCCACCGGCGCCAGTTCCGGCGTCCTGCCCGCCGCCACCTCGGCCCAGGCCTGGGCCAGATCGGGCAGCAGGATCCGCCAGGAGACGCCGTCCACGACCAGATGGTGCACGACCAGGAGCAGCCGGCCGGGAGCGGAGGGACCCGCGTCGAACCACACCGCCTGCACCATCGCGCCGGTCTCGGGGTCGAGCCGGTCCCAGGCCGCCTGGACGTGCTCACCGATCCGGGCGTTGGTCACCTCCCGGCCCAGCCCGGCGATGTCGACCCGGCGGACGCAGTCGGCGGCGCGCAGTTCGCCGCGGGGCGGTATGTCCAGGTTCCAGATCAGCCCGCCGGTGCGGCGCAGCCGCATCCGCAGCGCGTCATGGTGGTCGAGCACCGCCTGGAGGGCGGCTTCCAGGCGCTTCAGGCCGAGTTCGGCCGGGACGACGACCATCATGGTCTGGTTGAAGCGCCGGATCGGGCCGCCGCGCTCGCGCATCCAGTGGATGATCGGCAGCAGCGGCACCGAGCCGACGCCGTCGGTGTCCGCGCGGCTCACGGCGGACGTCCCGGCACCTCCGGCGGCAGCCGCGAGGCGGGCGACCGTCTTGTGCTCGAACACGTCCCGGGCGGTGAACTCCACGCCTGCCGCCCGCGCCCGGCTGACCAGCTTGATGGAGACGATGCTGTCGCCGCCGAGGTCGAAGAAGCTGTCGTCGATCCCCACCTCGGACAGCCCGAGCACCTCGGCGAACAGCCCGCACAGGATCCTCTCGGTCTCGTCGCGTGGCTCCCGGCTGCCCCGGGACGAGGTGAACTCGGCCGCGGGCAGGGCCTTGCGGTCGAGCTTGCCGTGCGGGGTGAGCGGCAGCGCGTCGAGCACGACGAACGCGGCGGGCATCATGTAGTCGGGCAGGCCGGCGCTCACCCGCTCCCGCAGCCGTGCGGTGTCGATCTCGGAGCCGGCGGCGGGCACGAGGTAGGCGACGAGCTGCTTGCGGTGCTCTTCGTCCTCCCGCGCGTTCACCACCGCCTGGGCGACGGCGGGGTCCTCGGCGAGCAGGGTCTCGATCTCTCCGAGTTCGATGCGGAAGCCGCGGATCTTGACCTGTTCGTCGGCGCGTCCGACGAACTCCAGGGTGCCGTCCGAGGTCCACC
>NZ_JBIUVQ010000055.1:0-4170 GCF_044743035.1 Streptomyces sp. NPDC087787 | reverse complement strand
ACCCCGCCGAGCGCCCCGAAAGCGCCCCCGCACTACCCAACACCCCCAACACAACCGCCGGATGATCGGCTACACCACGAGAAGGGACACGACCGACCGGCGGCCTCAGCGGCTCTGCTGTTAGGCAGGGGCGGCCACCGTCCGCTGGCTGAACGAGTGGCCTGCTGGGCCCAGGAGAGCCCCGAGGCTTGGTCCGCCACCTGCACGCCGATCTGCTCGACCGCGTCGGCGGGCACGTGGCCGCCGAAGCGATTGTCCGAGATCGCCCCGGCCAGTGCGTGGGGCGCGCCGCGTAACGCCAGGATCGCCACCACGGCAGGCAGCACAGGCACCGGGAACGAGGCCGCCGCGGCGGGTCGACACGGTTCTGGGCCCGGACGGCGCCGCTGACGCCGGAGTTCAGGACGCCGCCAGCCCGCGGGAGATGGACACGCAGTCGACGTCCGGTGATGCGGCCAAACCGAAATCGCAGGTGCCGGTGTGGCGTCAGGGGATGACCTCGTCGGTACCGTCCGTCGACTACCAGCGCATTCTCCAAGCACTAGCGGACCGTGCCCGCCTCGGGCAGGGGCCGCTGCCCTGCCAGGAAATGGCCGCGGTGTTCGGCATGGACGTGATTCCAGCCCGGGTGGAGGCATTGCGGTCGAAGGCCAAACCGGGCCCTTCAGCTTCGGGATGTCCCAGCTCCAGACGCGGTTCGGGCCGTCGGCGACCAGCTCGGGCACTGTCCTTGGCGGATGGACTGCCTGCCGACGGCGCTCACGGACCTCGCCGTGCCGTCGCAGGAGCCTCCGGCCCGGTCGCCCACCCGTTCAAGCAGGCTCCTGGACAGGTGGGTGGCGGCTCATGTCCGCGCCGATCTCGGCGAGGATTCGACCACCTGACCGCACAGATCGACGAACTCGACCGGCGGTACATCGTCGACTCCGAGCACAGGTAGACGCCTCGGTCGAGGAGGATCGCGTAGATCTCGGCGGGCGCCGAAAAGGGGTGCGGTAGGCGTGATTGTCGAAGGGATTGTCATGGAGGCGGTGGCTGCCAGGGTGATCGCTAGTCCGGGCCGGTGGCGGTCGGGGCAACCGGGCGGCCGTGGAAGTTGATGTGCGCGAACTTCAGCGGTGAGAGGCGGGTGATGTCCTCGTCACGGACGTGGATGCCTCGGCGCGCATCTCGCCAATGATCTTCTGGAAGTACACCGTGTTCCACAGGACAACGATGTTGAGTATCAGCCCCAGTGCCCCGAGCTGGTCCTCCTGGCCTTCGCGGTAGGACTGCCTGAGTTCGCCCTTCTGTCCGTGGAAGATCTTCCGAGCGAGTTCGTGACGCGATTCCTGCCGGTTGAGCTGGGTGTTGACCCTGCGGCGCAGGAGTTCGTCGGTGAAGTACGAGGACAGATACGCGCTGCGGTCCAGGCGGCCGAGTTCCATGACGGCCTTGCCCGTGGGGGTGGGCTTGCCGCCGGGCGCGAGGACGCGCAGGGCCTCGGAGGCTTTGATCGTGCCGGAGTGCAGGGACCCGGCCAGGCGGAGCATCTGATCCCAGTGGGCGGTGATGTGCTTGAGGTTGATCTTGTCTCGGGTGACCGGGTTGAGCGGGCCGTAGTCGGCGTCCGGATCGGCGCGGTAGAGGGTGGCGCTGCCGACGTCGGCCAGGCGCGGGGAGAACTGGTAGCCCATGAGGCGGAAGAGCCCGAAGACGCTCTCACTGGCGCCGTGCGTGTCCGAGGTGATCTCGACCGGGCGCAGGGCCGTCTCCTGCTCCAGGAGGCCGTCGAGGATGTAGAAGGAGTCGCGCTGGGTGCCGGGGATCAGGATGCCGTGCAGGCCGCTGAGCTGGTCCGAGAGGAAGTTGTAGAACGTCACGCCGCGTCGGCGGGTGCCGAAGTACTTAGGGTTCGGGCCAGAGTTGAGGGTGCGGATCGGGGTGACGAAGCGCAGGCCGTCGGCGGAGGCCAGCTCGCCGCCGCCCCACGCCTGCACCAGCGGCAGGCGCATGTGGTAGTCGACCAGGCGGGCGTTGGCCGTCGACAGGGTCTGTGCGCGGATGTAGTTCTGCTCGACCCAGAACAGGCGGTCGCGGTTGAGGGCGTCGACGCCGTCGTGGACGATCGGCTCGATGCCGACGTTGGTGGCCTCCGAGGTGAGGACCGCGGCCACGGACAGGGGAAGGTCGTCCATGCGCGAGTTGGCCTCGGACACGTGGGTGAGGTCGGACAGGTAGAGCACCCAGGAGTCGACCTCCAGCACGATCTCGGGAAGGTCGACGGCGGGCATGCGCGCCTCGATCTCCTTGTTCAGGTCGATCAGGGAGGCGGGCTCGTCCAGGCGATCCAGGCCGGTGAGGATGATGCGGTCGCGGCCGCCCTGCTGCTCGATGCGGACGTTGGGGTTGGCCGCCAGGCCGTCGGCGAACTCCCGGTGGGCCCTGTCGAGCCGATCGGTCCAGGCACCCAGGATCTTGTCGGGCTTGGGGTCGAGGTCGAGTTCCTCGCAGACCCGGGTGCGGGCCGCCTCCCACGCGGCGTCTTGCAACAGGCGGGCGTTGGGGTCGCCCCACTTGCGCAGGCCCGGCACGAACACCTCGTGACGGTGCAGGGCCGTGCGCAGGGCCTCGGCGGAGGCGACGACCAGGGCGCGCTTCTCGACGCTGCCCACGGGCATCGACGGGGGCGGGAAGACCAGGCGCCGCCAGGCGGAGGTGAGCATTTTGGCGGGGACTTCCCACGCCTGGATGGGGCGGCGCCGGCCCTTGAGCGACTTCACGAAGCCGATCGCGTCCAGCACCGGTTCGCCCGCCGGGCTGGCCTCGAAGGTGAACGTTTTGAGCAGGCCGGGCAGGAAGCGGGCGATGGTGTTGTAGCGAGCGGCGAGCATCTGCTCGGCGCCGTCGTCGGGCTGCTGGGCGAGGACCTTGACGGTGTCGGCCGCCGCGTGGACGGGGCCGACGTCCATCGCGTCGAGCATTGCGCGTACGTCGCCGTCGGGGTCGGCGGCCGTGGTGCAGATGGCGAGCCAGGCTTTGCATAGCTCGATCGCAGCGGCGTCGAGGTCTTTGAGCGTCCGTAGTCTCTGCTTGGTCATCTTGGTGGCGGAGCTGCGGATGATGTCGCCCATCACCAGGTCGAAGACCTCGATCGCCTCGTCGGCGGCGAGCTGTGGCATGACCGCGGCGAAGGCGACCAGGGTGGCCAGGCGCCGGTCGCCGGCGAGGTCGGAGACGGCCTGGGCGCGGGCGGCCTTGGCGAACCGCACCAGGGCCTGGAGTCGTCCCGGCGGTATCGCGTCCAGGTTCCACGCGTGGCCGCCGAAGGCGCGCAGGGATTCGTAGCGCTCCAGGGCCTTGCCCACCCCGTTCGCGGAGATGTCGCGCGGTGAGCGGCGCAGGCGGTCCAGCTCGGACGGGCGTTTGCCGGCGGGGACGACGACCAGTTGCTGCAGACGTTCGGCCTGCTCCGTGGTCGGGGCGGGCGGCGAGGGCGGCCCACAGGCGCTTCTCGGCGCGCTCGCGGGTGCCGGAGACCAGGCGTTCCAGCACGGTCACCCCGGGCAGCACCACCTTCTTGTCCACGAGGCGCTTGATCGCGAGGTCGAACAGCAGGGTGGGACGTTCGTTGCCGATCCAGGCCCGCTGGTACATCCAGCGGGCGAGCGCGAACCACTGGTCGAACTCGAACTTGGTGTACTCGTACTCGGTGCGGATCTGCTCCTGGTGGTCCCAGCGGGCCTCACTTGTGCCGTACCCGGCAAGCTCGCCGGGGTCCAGGCCGAGCTGCTCGGCGACATAGCCGACCACGGCTGCGGGCACGTCCTCGGGGTTCTCCAGGAAGGTGCCCAGATAGCGGAGGGTGCCGAGCTGGAGGGCCCAGCCGATCCGGTTCCGCGCACCCCGGGCGGCCATTGCCCGGCGCCGTGCGGTCTGATCCAGCAAGAAGGACCCGGCGAGCTGTCCCTCGTCCGGATCTTCGGTGAAGTGACCGAAGCGTTTGCGCTGTTCGTCGCTCAGAAAGTTGGTGGGCACCGGACCGCTCCTTGATCCGTCGGCGTGATTCCCGCGCGACGGTGCCAGGCGGGCTGACAGTGAGGCTTTTCCATCATCGGTCTGAGCTGGCCAGATGCAGGGTGAGGACGGCCTGGACGAGGCAGGTGATCCGGGTGGTCGAGCACCGGAGCT
>NZ_JBIUVQ010000054.1:0-4533 GCF_044743035.1 Streptomyces sp. NPDC087787 | reverse complement strand
CCACCCCCGCCGAGCCGCCGTCTCCTCCTTCGGCGTCAGCGGAACCAACGCCCACATCATCCTCGAACAAGCCCCCGAACAACCCCACCAACCCGTCGTGGCCGGTGCGGAACTGCCGCTCGTCCCATGGGTACTGTCCGGGAAGACATCGCAAGCCCTGCGCGCCCAGGCGGATCGCTTGCTGTCCGCTGTGGACGCATCGGCGTTCAGCCCCACGGACGTCGGTTTCTCGCTCGCTACCACGCGGGCCGGGCTGGAGCACCGCGCGGTCGTCATGGCCGCCGACCGGGACAGCGCCCTGGCCGGGACACGGGCGGTCGCCGACGGAACGGCGGCGGCGAACGTCGTGTCCGGCACGGTCACCGGGGGCCGGCTCGCGATCTTGTTCACCGGTCAGGGCAGCCAGCGCCTCGGCATGGGGCGTGAACTGTACGAACGCTTCCCGGCGTACGCCAGGGCGTTCGACGAGGTGTGCGCTGAACTGGACGCGCATCTGGGGCGCTCGCTGCGCGAGGTGGTGTTCGAGGACACGGAGCTGCTCGACCGGACCGGGTTCACCCAGCCGGCCCTGTTCGCCGTGGAGGTCGCGCTCTACCGGCTCGTCGAATCGTGCGGTGTCCAGCCGGATTTCGTAGCCGGGCATTCCATCGGTGAATGCGCCGCAGCACACGTGGCGGGTGTTCTCTCCCTGGGCGATGCCGCCCGTCTGGTGGCGTCGCGTGGGGCGTTGATGCAGGCGCTTCCCTCCGGCGGCGCGATGGCCGCGGTGCGCGCAACCGAGGAAGAGGTGCTGCCGCTGCTCACCGACGGGGTCGGCGTCGCCGCGGTCAACGGACCGGAGTCGATCGTCGTATCGGGCGACGAGGCCGAGACCCTGGCCGTCGCGGCCCGCCTGGAGGAGTCGGGGCACAAGACGAGGCGGCTGAGGGTCTCGCACGCGTTCCACTCCCCGCTGATGGACGGCATGGTGGCGGACTTCCGCGCCACGGTCGAGGAGCTGTCCTTCGCGCGGCCGTCGATCTCTGTCGTCTCGACGTCGACCGGTGCGCTCGACGACCTCACGGACCCCGAGTACTGGGTCGAGCATGTGCGCAGGCCCGTGCGCTTCATGGACGCCGTCCGTGAGCTGCGTGCCCAGGGTGTCACCACATTCCTCGAGCTGGGACCGGCCGGTGTGCTCACCGCGATGGGGCAGGAGTGCGTCGACGGCGCGGTCTTCGTGCCCGCGCTGCGCGGTGACCAGCCGGAGCCGGAGGCCCTGCTGACCGCGGTGGCGCGACTGCATGTGCGCGGCGTCCCGGTCGGGTGGTCCCGGCTGTTCGAGGCAGGCCGTCGGGTGGATCTGCCGACGTATCCGTTCCAGCACCAGCGGTTCTGGCTGGAGAAACGCGCGGCGGGGTCCCCGATGCTCGACACGGTGCTGTCGCTCGCGGACGACGGGGGCGTCGTGTGCGAGGGACGGTTGTCCGTGGACGCGCAGCCCTGGCTGGCCGACCACGTGGTGGCGGGATCGGTCCTGGTGCCCGGCACGGCCTTCGTCGAGATGGTGGTCCGTGCGGGCGGCGAGGTCGGCTGCCCGGTCGTGGACGAGCTCGTGATCGAGTCTCCGTTGCCGTTGCCGGAGCGCGGTGCGGTGCGGATCCAGGTCGTCGTGGGCGCACCAGACGCCGCGGGCCGTCGCACTGTCGCCGTGCACTCGTGCACCGACGAGGTGTGGACGCGGCATGCCACCGGCCGGCTTGCCGAGCAGCCGGACCGGCCGGCGTTCGATCTCTCCGTGTGGCCGCCCGAGAAGGCCGATCCGGTGGACCTCGGGGACTTCTACGGTGACCGCGCGGCGGCGGGTTACGAGTACGGGCCGGTGTTCCAGGGCCTGCGAGCCGTGTGGCGGCGCGGTGACGAGACGTTCGCCGAGGCGGAGCTGGACGGCGAGGCGGACGGTTTCGGTCTGCACCCGGCGCTCTTCGACGCCGCGCTGCACGCCACGACGGGCGACGAGCCGCGGCTGCCGTTCACCTGGAACTCCGTGGCGCTGTACGCTTCCGGCGCTACGCGGCTGCGCGTGCGGGTGACTCCGGCCGGCGCGGACGGTGTCACGCTGGAGCTCGCCGACGGCACCGGCAGGCCCGTCGCGTCGGTGGGCTCGCTGATCTCGCGTCCGATGGAGGGCAGTTACCGGAACTCGTTGTTCCGTATCGACTGGGTGCCCGCGCAGGAACCGGGACCCGAGGCACCGCTGCCGCCGGACGCGGCCGTCCTGGACCTGCGCGGCGCGGGCGGCCCACCCGGCCCGAACGAGGTGCGTGACCTCATCAGCCGCGCGCTCGCCGCCCTGGCCGGACCGGAGCCTCTGGTTGTGGTGACCAGGGCGGCGCAGACCCCCGCCACTGCGGCCGTGCGGGCGCTGATCCGCTCCGCGCAGTCCGAGGACCCCGGCCGGATCGTGCTGGTGGAGGCGGACGAGTGCGACGCGTCCGCGCTGGCCCGGGCTGTGTCGACCGGCGAGCCCGAGGTGGCGATGCGCGACGGCGTGGTCATGGTGCCGCGACTGGCCCGCGCCACCGCGGCACCCGGCCGTCTCGACCCGGACGGGACGGTGCTCGTCACCGGCGGAACGGGGGCGCTCGGCAGGGTGGTGAGCCGCCATCTCGTCGCCGCACACGGTGTACGGCGTCTCGTGCTGGCGAGCCGCCGCGGCGCCGCCGCTGACGGCGCCGCGCAGCTGCGGACTGAGCTGGCCGGGCTGGGAGCCGACGTGCGCGTCGTGGCCTGTGATGTCGCGGACCGCGACGCGCTCGCCGCACTCGTGGCCAGTGTCGAAGACTCCCTGACAGCCGTCGTCCACACGGCGGGCATGCTGGACGACGGCGTGCTCTCCGCGCTGACGCCGGAGCGCGTCGACGCGGTGCTGCGGCCGAAGTCCGACGCAGCATGGCATCTGCACGAACTGACCGCCCATCTCGACCTGGACGCGTTCGTCCTGTTCTCGTCGATCGCCGGGATCTTCGGAGGGGCGGGCCAGGCGAACTACGCGGCCGCCAACGGGTTCCTGGACGGCCTCGCCGCACTGCGCCGTTCACATGGCCTGCCCGCGGTCTCGCTGGCGTGGGGCCTGTGGGCACAGGACGGCGGCATGGCCGGAAAACTGGGCGAGGCCGATTTGAACCGGGTGGCGCGCAGCGGCGTGCTCTCCCTTTCCGAGGCCGAGGGCATGGCGCTGTTCGACGCGGCGCTCGCCGCGGAGCAGGCGGTGCTCGTGCCAGTCAGGCTGGACCTCACCTCGACCACCCCGCACCCTCTGCTGCGCAGCCTCGTGCGCCCGGTACGGGCCACCGCCCGGCGTCCCGTCGCGGTGACTTCGGCGGTGACCGCGGAGTCGCTCACCGAGCGGCTCGCCCGGTTGTCCGAGGACGACCGGCGGGCGGCGCTGCTCGACCTGGTGCGGGAGAACGCCGCGCTCGTGCTCAGCCACGCCGATGCCACGACGGTCGCGCCGGACCAGGCGTTCCGCGACCTCGGGTTCGACTCGCTCACCGCGGTGGAGCTGCGCAACCGGCTCACCGAGGCGACCGGCTTACGCCTGCCCGCGACGCTCGTGTTCGACCACCCGACGGCGCTCGCAACCGCCAGGCACCTCGACGTGGAGCTGTCGGGAACGGCCGCCGAGCCGCGAGAGGCCGAGTTTCGGCGGTTGCTGGCGACGGTCCCGATCGCGCGCTTCGCACAGGCCGGCGTACTGGACACCTTGCTGCAGTTGGCAGGTCCGGCGGCCGGATCCGGACCGGAGCAGCGGGACGCGTCAGACCTCATCGCGTCGATGGATGCCGACGACCTGGTCGAGCGCGCACTGCGCAACGCCGAGAACTGATCGGAGAGGACGATCATGACCGTATCCAACGACAAGCTGGTCGAAGCCCTGCGCGCCTCGCTGCTGGAGAACGAACGGCTGCAGCAGGAGAACCAGAGGCTGACGACGGCTGCCACGGAGCCTGTGGCGATCGTGGCGATGGCCTGCCGGCTGCCCGGAGGGGTGGCGACGCCGGAAGACCTGTGGCGGTTGGTGGAGGGCGGGGCCGACGCGATCTCCCCGTTCCCGGACGATCGCGGATGGGATCCGGACGTCGTCTCCACGGACCCGGACCAGGCGGGCAAGACCTACGTCGGCCAGGGCGGGTTCCTGCAGCACGCCGGTGAGTTCGACGCGGCGTTCTTCGGGATCTCGCACCGCGAGGCTCTCGCCATGGACCCGCAGCAGCGGCTGCTGCTGGAGACCGCCTGGGAGGTACTGGAGCGAGCGGGCATCGACCCGGTCTCCTTGCGGGGCAGTGACACCGGCGTGTTCTGCGGCTCGATGTACCACGACTACGCCACGAACCTGACGACCGTGCCCAAGGGCGTCGACACCTTCCTCGGGATCGGCAACTCGAGCAGTGTCCTTTCCGGGCGGGTGTCCTACACGCTCGGTCTGGAGGGCCCCGCGATCACGGTCGACACGGCCTGTTCGTCATCGCTGGTGGCGCTGCACCTCGCGGC
>NZ_JBIUVQ010000053.1:0-4768 GCF_044743035.1 Streptomyces sp. NPDC087787 | reverse complement strand
CCACGGACGACCGCGAGGATCTCGTGACCGTTGCGGATCGCGTCCGACTGCCGCTCGAGGACCAGCATGCCGACACCCTCGGACCAGCCGACACCATCGGCGGAGTCCGAGAACGCCTTGCACCGCCCGTCGGGCGACAGACCCCGCTGACGGGAGAACTCGATGAAGGTGCCCGGGGTGGAGATGACCGTCACACCGCCGGCCAGGGCGAGAGAGCACTCGCCGGCCCGCAGCGCCTGCGCCGCGAGGTGCGTCGCCACCAGCGACGACGAGCACGCGGTGTCGACGGTGACCGCCGGGCCCTCGAAGCCGAAGGTGTACGAGACCCGGCCGGAGGCCACGCTGCCCGCGCTGCCCTGGCCCTGGAGGCCCTCGAACTCCTTGCCACCGAGGATGGAGCCGTAGTCGCTGTACATGACGCCGGCGAACACGCCGGTCGCACTGCCGCGCAGGCCGACCGGGTCGATGCCGGCCCGCTCGATCGCCTCCCACGACGCCTCGAGCAGCAGGCGCTGCTGCGAGTCCGTCGCCAGCGCCTCACGCGGGCTCAGCCCGAAGAAGTCGGCGTCGAACTCCCCCGCCTCGTGCAGGAATCCACCGGAACGCGTGTACGACGTGCCGAGGTGCTCGGGGTCCGGGTCGTAGACCGACTCGATGTCCCAGCCGCGGTTGGCCGGGAACTCCGTGATGGCGTCCGTGCCGTCGAGGACCAGTCGCCACAGGTCCTCGGGCGAGGCGACGTCGCCCGGGTAGCGGCAGGCCATGCCGACGATGACGATCGGGTCGTCGGTCGTGGACGGCAGCAGCCTCACCGGGAGCGCCGACTCGGTCTCGGCGCCGAAGAGTTCGTCATGCAGATGGTTCGCGAGCGTGACCGTGTTCGGGTAGTCGAAGACCAGCGTCGCGGTCAGGCGCAGTCCGGTGGCCGCGCTCAGCCGGTTGCGGAGCTCGACCGCGGTGAGCGAGTCGAATCCGGCGTCCCGGAACTGGGCCTCGGCGTCCACCGACGCGGCGTCGGCGTGGCCGAGGACCAGGGCGGCCTGGGTGCGGACCAGGTCGAGGAGCGCCTCTCGGCGTCCGTCGGCCGTGAGCGCGGTCAGGCGTGCCACGAGCCCGTCGGCGGTGACGGTTCCGCCCGCTACCGTGCGCCGGGTGCGGGTCCGGACGAGACCGCGGAGTACCGCGGGCACCTCGCCCTGCGCGGCGAGCGCCGCCAGGTCGAGCCGGACCGGGACGACCAGGGCGGTGCCGGTGGTGTCCTCGGCACCGGCCGCGAGCGCCGCGTCGAAGAGGGCGAAGCCCTGCTCGGCCGCGATGGGCGGCATCCCGGCACGCGTCAGCCGTTCGGCCTCGGCGTCCGAGAGGGTTCCGGTCATGCCGCCCGCCTGGTTCCAGGGGCCCCAGGCCAGCGACAGACCCGGCAGGCCGGCCGCACGGCGGTGCTCCATGAGCGCGTCCAGGAAGGCGTTGCCGGCCGCGTAGTTGGCCTGCCCGGCGCCGCCGAGGACGCCCGCCACGGACGAGAACACGACGAACGCGTCCAGGTCCAGACCGCGGGTGGCCTCGTGCAGGTTCCAGGCCGCGTCCGCCTTCGGGCGCAGCACCCGGGCGAGCCGCTCACCGGTGAGGGAGCCGACGACACCGTCGTCGAGGACGCCCGCCGTGTGCACGACCGCGGTGAGCGGGTGCTCCGCCGGGATCCCGGCGACCAAGGCGGCCACGGCCTCCGGGTCGGCGACATCGCAGGCCTGGACCGTCACATCGGCGCCGTGCGCGATGAGTTCGGCGACGAGTTCCGTGGTGCCGGGGGCCTCACCGCCGCGCCTGCTGACCAGCAGCAGGTTGCGGACCCCGTAGGCGTCGACGAGGTGCCGGGCGAACTGGGCGCCGAGGCCGCCGGTGCCGCCGGTGATCAGGACCGTGCCGTCGGCCTGCCACGCGTTGGGCTCGGCGGTGTCGGCGGGACGGGCCAGCCGGGCGAGCCGGGCGGCGTGCGGCCGGCCGGCGCGCAGCGCGAGCTGCGGTTCGACGGAGCCGAGCGCCGCGGCGAGGGCGGCGGCGGACTCGGGGGTGCCGTCCAGGTCGACGAGGCCGAGGGCGCCGGGGTTCTCGGTCTGGGCCGAACGGACCAGACCGTGGACGGCCGCGGCGCCGACGTCCTGGGTGTCGGCCACGCCACGCGTCACGAGGACGAGGCGGGCGTCGGCGAGCCGGTCGTCGGACAACCGGCTCTGGACGGTGTCCAGCACACCGGCGGTGAGCCGGTGCGCCGCCTCGGAGGCGGCCTCGTCGTCGCGCGAGGCGACGCCGAGGACGACCACGTCCGGCGCGGGCCGGTCCGCGGCGACCGTCTCGGCCACCAGGGCGGCGACGTCCGGGTATGTCCGCACGGTCGTGCCGGTGCCGGTGAGCGCGGCGGCGAGCCCGAGCGGGTCGCCGTCCGTGCCCAGGAGCGCGACGGCCGCGGGGGCCGCCTCGGATCCCTGGGCGGGGGTCCACTCGACGCCGAAGAGCGCGTCACGCAGCAGCGTGTCGGTTCCCGTGGTGTCGAGTCCGGTGACGCTCCGGGTGGCCAGGGAGCCCACCGAGACGACCGGCGTGCCGTACGGGTCCACGGCGCTGACGGACAGCGTCCGGTCGCCGGTCGGAGTCAGCCGGACGCGGAGCACGGTGGCACCGGAGGCGTGCAGCGAGACGTCCGTCCAGGAGAACGGCAGTCCGGCCGTGCCGCCGTCGGCGGCCGGGGTCAGCAGCAGCGCGTGCAGCGCCGAGTCGAACAGGGCCGGGTGCAGGCCGAAGCCGGCGGCCGTGTTCTCGGTGCCCTCCGGCAGAGCCACCTCGGCGAACACCTCGTCGCCGCGGCGCCAGGCCGCGCGCAGCCCCTGGAAGAGGGGTCCGTACGCGAATCCGGCCTCGGCGAACTCCTCGTAGCACCCGTCGGCGTCGACGGCCTCGACGCCCTCGGGCGGCCACACGGTGGTGTCGAGGGCGGCGGGGGCCGGACCGCTGCCGGCGGGAGCCAGCAAACCGGCGGCGTGCTGCGACCAGGCGGTGTCGCCGGTGCCCTCGGGACGTGCGTACACGCCCACGACGCGGCGGCCGGCGGCGTCGGGCGCCTCGACGGCGACCTGAACCTGGACGGCGCCCCGCTCGGGCAGGACCAGCGGCGCGGTGATGGTCAGTTCCTCGACCCGGTCGCTGCCGACCTCGTCGCCGGCGCGGATCACCATCTCCAGCAGGGCCGTGCCCGGCAGCAGGACGGTGCCGTTGACGGCGTGGTCGGCCAGCCAGGGGTGGGAGTGCAGTGCGAGGCGGCCGGTGAACAGCACGCCCTCGCCCGCCGCGAGTTCGACTGCGGCGCCGAGCAGCGGGTGCTCGGCGGAGCCGAGACCGGCGGCGCGGACGTCGCCGCCGCCGAGCGGGGCCGCGGGCCAGAACCACTGGTGCTGGAAGGCGTACGTCGGCAACTCCGCGCGGCCCGCGCCGGTACCGGCGAACAGGGCGGACCAGTCGATCCGCAGTCCGCCGGTGTGCAGGCGGGCGAGCGCGGCGACCGCGGTGGCCTCCTCGTCGCGGTCCTTGCGCAGGACCGGAATGGTGACGGTCTCGTCGCCGGTCAGCGACTCCTGCGCCATCGCGGAGAGGACCCCGTCCGGGCCCAGCTCCAGGAACGTGGTCACACCCTGCTCCTCGAGCGCGCTCACCCCGTCGGCGAAGCGGACCGCCTCACGGACATGACGCACCCAGTACTCGGGCGAGCACAACTCCTCAGCCGTGGCCAGGGAACCGGTCAGGTTCGACACCACCGGGATCACCGGGGCGGCGTACGACAGCGTCTCGGCGACCGTGCGGAACTCGTCCAGCATCGGGTCCATCAGCGGTGAGTGGAACGCGTGCGACACCCGAAGCGTCGTGGCCTTGCGGCCCTCCGCCTCGAACCGCGCCGCGACCTCCAGTACGGCACCTTCCTCACCCGAGACGACCACTGAGGTCGACCCGTTGACGGCGGCGACCGCCACCTCGTCGGTGAGGTGCGGGATGACCTCGTCCTCGGTGGCCTGGACAGCCACCATCGCACCACCGGCCGGCAGCGCCTGCATCAGACGACCACGAGCAGCCACCAGACGAGCGGCGTCCTCCAGCGAGAACACCCCGGCCACATGCGCTGCGGCTATCTCACCTATGGAGTGACCGGCCACGAACTCCGGCCGCACACCCCACGACTCCACCAGCCGGTACAACGCCACCTCAACCGCGAACAGGGCGGGCTGAGTCCACCCGGTCTCATTCAGCAGACCGGCGTCCTCACCCCACATCACCTCCCGCAGCGAGCCCTCCAACTCACCGTCCAGGACAGCGAGAACAGCGTCCAGAGCCTCCGCGAACACCGGGAAACGGCCATACAGCTCACGACCCATCCCGAGCCGCTGCGAACCCTGACCCGAGAACAACGCCGCCGAGCGACCGGTGCGGGCCGGGTCCGAGACGGCCGCGGGGTCGGGCTCGCCCACAGCGAGGGCCGCCAGGGCGCGGGCCGCGGTGTCCACGTCGGTGGCGAGGACGACCGCGCGGTGCTCGAACAGCGACCGGTCGGTGACGAGGGAGGAACCGACGTCCACGAGCGGGCGGTCGAGGTGTGCCTCGACCGAGGCGAGCAGCTTCGCCGCCTGGCTGCGCAGCGCCTCCGGCGACTTGCCGGACAGCACCCACGGCACCACCGCGGGCTCCACCACGTCCGCCTCCGGCGCGACCGAGGCACCGACCACCG
>NZ_JBIUVQ010000052.1:0-5224 GCF_044743035.1 Streptomyces sp. NPDC087787 | reverse complement strand
CGACTTGCCGGACAGCACCCACGGCACCACCGCGGGCTCCACCACGTCCGCCTCCGGCGCGACCGAGGCACCGACCACCGTGCCCTGAATCACCTGCGCAGGCTGCTCCAGGATCACGTGCGCGTTCGTACCACTGATACCGAAGGAGGAGACACCGGCGCGGCGCACCCGGTCCGTCTCCGGCCACTCCGTCTGCTCGGTGAGCAGTTCGACGGCTCCGGCGCTCCAGTCGACGTGCGAGGACGGCTCGGAGATGTTGAGGCTGCGAGGCAGCACACCGTGCTGCATCGCCATGACCATCTTGATGACACCGGCGACACCGGCCGCGGCCTGCGTGTGACCGATGTTCGACTTCACGGAGCCGATCAGCAGGGGCCGGTCCTCCGGGCGGTTCTGCCCGTAGGTGGCGATCAGGGCCTGGGCCTCGATCGGGTCGCCCAGCGTCGTACCCGTGCCGTGCGCCTCGACGACGTCCACGTCACCGGTCGAGAGTCCGCCGCTGGCGAGGGCCTGGCGGATCACCCGCTGCTGGGACGGACCGTTCGGGGCCGTGAGGCCGTTGGAGGCGCCGTCCTGGTTGACGGCGGAACCGCGGACCACGGCGAGGACGCGGTGGCCGTTGCGGATCGCGTCGGACTGCCGCTCCAGCAGGAGCATGCCGACGCCCTCGGACCAGCCGACGCCGTCCGCCGACTCGGAGAACGGCTTGCACCGTCCGTCCGGGGCCAGGTTCCGCTGCCGGGAGAACTCGACGAAGGTGTCCGGGATCGACATGACGGTGACACCGCCGGCCAGGGCGAGCGAGCACTCTCCGGCCCGCAGCGCCTGCGCCGCGAGGTGCAGGGCGACCAGCGCCGACGAGCACGCGGTGTCGACGGTCATCGCCGGGCCCTCGAAGCCGAACGTGTACGAGACACGGCCGGAGGCGATGCTCAGCGCGCTGCCCTGGCCCTGGAAGCCCTCGTACTCGGCGCCGTCGAGCACGGTGCCGTAGCCGCTGTACATGGCGCCGGCGAACACGCCGGTGCGGCTGCCCCGCAGGGTGACGGGGTCGATGCCGGCCCGCTCGATGGCCTCCCACGACGACTCGAGGAGCAGGCGCTGCTGCGAGTCGGTGGCCATCGCCTCACGCGGGCTCATGCCGAAGAAGTCGGCGTCGAAGTCCGCGGCGTCGTGCAGGAAGCCGCCGGAGCGGGTGTACGACGTGCCGGTGTGGGCCGGGTCCGGGTCGTACAGCGAGTCGACGTCCCAGCCGCGGTTGACGGGGAAGTCCGAGATGACGTCGCCGCCTTCGCCGAGCAGTCGCCACAGGTCCTCGGGCGAGGCGATGCCGCCGGGGAAGCGGCAGCTCATGCCGACGATCACGATCGGGTCGTCGTCCAGGAGCGCCTCGGCCGGCACGGCGTCCTCGGCGTCCGACTCGGCGTCGGGGCCCAGGAGTTCGGTGAGCAGATGGTCGGCGAGCGCGGCGACGGTCGGGTAGTCGAAGACCGCCGTGGCGGACAGGCGGACACCGGTGGCGGCGCCGAGCCGGTTGCGGAGTTCGACCGCGGTGAGCGAGTCGAAGCCGAGGTCGCGGAAGGCGCGGGACGGGTCGACCCCGCCGCCGCCGGAGTGGCCGAGCACCAGCGCGGCCTGTTCGCGGACCACGGTGACCAGGGCGTCGCGCCGTTCGGTGCGCTGCAGCCGGACGAGCCGCTCGACGAGCCCGGTGTCGCCCGTGGCGGCGGTGGCCGCCGCGCGGCGGGCGGGGGCGCGGACGAGACCGCGCATCAGCGGTGCGACGGTTCCCCGGTCGCGCAGCACGGCGAGGTCCAGGCGGACCGGGACGAGGGCGGCACTGCCGGTGGTGAGGGCGGTGTCGAAGAGGGCGAGGCCCTGCTCGACGGTGATGAGCGGCATCCCGGACTCCGCGGCCCGGCGGATGTCCCGCTCGTCGAGCCCGGCCGTCATGCCCGCACCCTGCGCCCAGGCGCCCCAGGCGAGCGAGAGGCCCGGCAGTCCCAGGGACTGGCGGTGGGCGGTCAGGGCGTCCAGGAAGGCGTTGCCGGCCGCGTAGTTGGCCTGTCCGGCACCGCCGAACACACCCGCGACGGACGAGAACACCACGAACGCGTCCAGATCCAGACGGCGCGTCGCCGCGTGAAGGTTCCAGGCTCCGTCCACCTTGGGGCGCAGAACGGCCGCGAGCCGCTCCCCGGTGAGAGAACCGAGCACACCGTCGTCCAGGACGCCGGCCGTGTGCACCACCGCAGCGAGCGGATGCTCCACCGGTATGCCCGCGACCAGCGCGTCCACCGCGTCCCGGTCGGCGACGTCGCACGCCGCGACCGAGACCTCGGCACCCAGCCCCTCCAGCTCCGCCACCAACTCACCGGCGCCCGCGGCGTCGAGACCGGAACGGCTGGTCAGCAGCAGACGCCGCACCCCGCGCTCCGTGACGAGGTGACGGGCCACCAGACCGCCCAGGCCACCCGTACCACCCGTCACCAGCACCGTCCCCTCGGACGACCAGGCGCGGGGCACGGTCAGCACGATCTTGCCGATGTGCCTGGCCATGCTCATGTGGCGGAAGGCGTCCCTGGCGTGCCTGATGTCCCACGCACGGACCGGCAGCGGGTGGAGGTGCCCGGCGGCGAACAGTTCCGTCAGCTCACGGCCCATGGCGGCGATCGCCTCGGGATCCACGTAGGCGAGGTCGAAGGACTGGTAGGTGATGCCGTCCGGGACCGAGTCGTCCTCGCGGATGTCGGTCTTGCCCATCTCCAGGAACCGGCCGCCCGTGCCGAGCAGTCGCATCGACGCGTCGACGAACTCACCGGCCAGGGAGTTCAGGACGACGTCGAGGCCGTTCTCGCCCGCGACGGCGGCGAAGGCCGCCTCGAAGTCGAGGGTGCGGGAGGAGGCGATGTGGTCGTCGGCGACCCCGAGGGAGCGCAGCACGTCCCACTTGCCCTCGCCGGCCGTCGCGAAGACCTCCGCGCCGAAGTGACGGGCGATCTGGATCGCCGCCATACCGACACCACCGGCACCGGCATGGATCAGGACCTTCTCCCCCGCCTTCAGCCCGCCGAGTTCCTTCAGCGCGTGGTAGGCGGTGAGGAACACCAGTGGCAGGGAGGCGCCGATCTCCCAGGTGCAGTGCTCCGGGAGGTGGGTGAGCCGGCGGGCGTCGGTCACGGCGAGCGAGGCGAAGCTGCCGGAGACCATGCCGAGGACGCGGTCGCCGGGGGCGATGTGGGTGACGTCCGGGCCGACCTCGACGACCACACCGGCGGCCTCGTGGCCGAACCGCCCGGCGTCGCCGGGATACATGTCGAGGGACTTGAGGACGTCGCGGAAGTTGAGGCCCGCGGCGCGGATCTCGATGCGGGCCTGGTGGCCGGTGAGCGGCTCCAGGGCCTCGGGGTGCGGGGTGAGGGCGAGGCCGTCGATGCTGCCCGCCGTGGCGCTGTCGAGGCGCCATGCCCGCTGGGCCGGCAGCGTCATGGCGCCGGCGGAGTCGAAGCGGGCGAGGCGGCCGGCCAGGACCACGTCGTCGCGGAGCGCGAGCTGCGGTTCTCCGCTGCCGAGCGCCCCCAGGAACAGCCGTCCGCGTTCGGCGGCGTCGCTGGTGGCGCCGGCCGCTTCCCGGTCGATGAGCACGAAGGTGTCGGGGCTCTCGGACTGGGCGGAGCGCACCAGGCCCCAGACCGCCGCGGCGGCGACGTCGGTGACCTGGGAGCCGCCCGCCTCGACGGCGCCGCACGTCACGAAGACCAGCCGGGCCCCGGCGAACCGGTCCTGAGCCGTCCACTGCTGGGCGAGGGCGAGGGCCTCGGCGGCCACGGTGTGCGCGGCCTCGGCGACGGGAGCGGCGGTGCCGTCGACGGCGACGACGACGGTGCCGGGGATGTCGGTGCCGTCCGCCGCGAGGGCGGCCAGGTCCCGGTGGGTCGTGACGGCGGCGCCGGCCGCGGCCAGGTCCTCGGCGAGCTCCGTGGTGTCCGGGCCGACGAGCGCGACGGCTGCCGGGACGTCGCCGTCCTGCGGGAACGGGGTCCAGTCGAGGGTGAACAAGGCGTCGCGGGCGATGCCGGCGGCCTCGTTCAGCTGATCGCCGGTGACGGGCCGGACCAGGAGCCGGTCGACGGAGGCGACCGGCTGACCGGTGGTGTCGCAGACGGCGATCGCGACGGACTGCCCCGCCTCGTCGGTCGGGGCCAGCCGGACCCGCAGCGCGGTGGCGCCGGTGGCGTGCAGAACCGCGCCCTCCCAGGCGAATGGGAGCCCGCCGTTGCCCTCCTCACCCTCGTGGGCGACGAGCGCGGCGTGCAGGGCGGCGTCGAGCAGCGCGGGGTGCAGGCCGAAGCCGGCCTCGTCGTCGGCGACGTGGGCCTCCGGCAGGACGACCTCCGCGTAGAGGACGTCTCCGCTGCGCCAGGCGGCCCTGAGGCCCTGGAAGACCGGGCCGTAGCCGAAGCCGAGGGCGGTGAAGCGGTCGTAGCAGCCGTCGGTGTCGAGGGCTTCCGCGCCGGCCGGCGGCCACACGGTGGCGTCGAAGCCGGTGTCGCCGGTGGTGCCGGCCGGCACGAGGGTGCCGGTGGCGTGCTGCGTCCAGGACGCGTCGCCCGCGTCCTCGGGGCGCGAGTGGACGGTGACGGTGCGCCGGCCGGTCTCGTCGGCGACGCCGACCCTGACCTGGGTCTGGACGGCGCCGCGCTCGGGAAGCACCAGCGGGGCGGCGAGGGTGAGTTCCTCGACGCGGTCGCAGCCGGCCTCGTCGCCCGCGCGGAGGGCGAGGTCGAGCAGGGCGGTGCCGGGCAGCAGGACGGTGCCGTGGACGGCGTGGTCGGCGAGCCAGGGGTGGGACTGGAGGGAGAGGCGGCCGGTGAACAGCACGCCCTCGCCCTCGGCGAGCTGCACCGAGCCGTTGAGCAGCGGGTGTCCGGCGGCGGTGAGGCCGACGGCCGCGGCGTCCGCGGCGGAGTGTGCGCCACTGGGCCAGTAGGTGGTGTGCTGGAAGGCGTAGGTCGGCAGGTCGACGCGGGTGGCGCCGGTGCCGGCGAAGAAGGCGGTCCAGTCGATCCGCAGTCCCGCCGTGTGCAGGGCGGCGAGGGCGGTCAGGGCGGCCGTCTCCTCGTCGCGGCCCTTGCGCAGGACCGGAATGGTGACGGTCTCGTCGCCGGTCAGCGACTCCTGCGCCATCGCGGAGAGGACCCCGTCCGGGCCCAGCTCCAGGAAC
>NZ_JBIUVQ010000051.1:0-5268 GCF_044743035.1 Streptomyces sp. NPDC087787 | reverse complement strand
CCTGCTGCGGTTGCTCTTGCTTCCCACCTGGCACTACTTCCTCTGGAACCTCGCGTCCCAGTCTCCAGGTGTCCACGATCAAGGGGAAGGTTCAGGACCTCGCAACCCGCCCGCGCGAGTGGGACACCCGGGCGGGCACCGTCGAACTGGCCGTCCCCAAGCTCCGCACCGGGAGTTATGACGATCGAGGTACTGCGAAAAGCGGCGGTCTTCTTCGCGAAGGAGTCCTGGCTGCTGGTGGTCGGCTGGTGTTGGCTGGCGAAGCGGTCGCGCGCAGGAAGTTATCTGGCTTGGTCGGCGCGTAAGCCAGCCCGCGCTGGTCTGGGCCGGGGCGGCGAACGCGGCGGTGGGGATCAGCGCGCCTCCCGCGGCCAGGGATCGACCACGACGTGCCGCTTGCGGCCGTTGACCAGTTTGCCGCCGTCGAAGCCGCGGCTGTCGGCGCCGACGACGGGTTGACGTCCTGCTCCATGAAGCGGCCCGTATCGGTCAGAGCACGGTCGGCGCAGTGCTCGCGGGCGCGGGCGATCTCCGCGTGCCAGGTCCGGCTGCTGAAGGTAGCCCGCTCCTCCTTCTACGCGTGGCTGGCCGGCGAGAAGGCGCGCTCGGCGAGGAAGGCCGCCGATGACGCCCTGGCCCACGAGATCACCGTGCTGCACCTCGCCTCCAAAGCCACCTACGGGGTGCCGCGCATCCACGCCGGGCTGCGCCGGCTCGGACACCGCGTGAACCGCAAACGGATCGAGCGCCCCTCGATTTCGCTCCGGTGCGGCAGACTCCGCATCGGCTGGCCCTGCTGCCCCTGGATAGGCACCCGGCGCGGTGAGCGAGGACCGGACAGGCCGTCCGGCCGAAGCACCATCTCATCGAATCCGAAGGAGATCTTTCTGTGGCCACGTCCTGTCGCATTCGCTCATCCGTAGCAAACGCAGCACGGGAAACGCATGCGGCACAGCCAGGTAGGCCGGTCGCAGCAGCACGATCGATCATGCTCCCGCAGTCCGCGGCATTCGCGCCAGAGGGCCGCGCTCAGCGACGCCACTGAAATCCCCTTGAACCACGCACACTCCTCCCACCGGGGCGGATGAGGTTTTCGGCAAGGGGCGCGGGCGCCGCGGGTCAGTCCCCATGAGGCCGGGCCAGGCCGTGGTCGTAGGCGAAGATCACCGCCTGGATCCGGTCGCGGGCGCCGATCTTGGCCAGGACGCGGCCGACATGAGTCTTCACTGTGGACTCCGACAGGACGAAGCGGGCGGCGATCTCGCCGTTGCTCCAGCCCTTGCCGATGGCGACGAGGATCTCGCGCTCACGGTCGGTGAGGGATCTCAAGCGCGGGTCCTCGGCGGAGCCGTCGCCGCCGAGTGGCACGAGACGGGCGAACTCGTGCAGGAGACGGCGGGTGAGCGCGGGGGCGATCACAGCGTCTCCGACGGCCACGGCCCTGATGCCCGCAAGGAGTTCCTCGGGGCGGGCGTCCTTGAGGAGGAAGCCGCTGGCTCCGGCGCGCAGAGCCGCATACACGTACTCGTCCAGGTCGAACGTGGTCAGCACCAGGACGCGGGAGCGACCGCCGGCGGCGACGATGCGGCGGGTGGCCTCGATGCCGTCCATGCCCGGCATACGTACGTCCATGAGGACGACGTCGGGGCGGAGTTCGGCGGCCTTGCGCACCGCTTCCGCTCCGTGCGCGGCCTCGCCGACGACCTCGGTCTCGGGCACGGAGTCCAGGAGCATGCGGAAGCCGTACCGCTGGAGCGGCTGGTCATCCACGACGAGCACGGTGGTCATCGGGCACCGCCTTGGGGAGTGAGGTCGAGTGCGGCCCGTACCGTCCAGCCGGCGCCCGCGGGACCCGCGCTGACGTGTCCGCCGTAGAGAGCTGCTCGTTCCCGCATGCCCACCAGGCCGTGTCCTTCCTCGTTCGCCGTGCCGGGACGGTCGGCCGGGACGAGTGGGCCGGAGTCCTGGACGGTGATGGTCAGTCGCATGTCCTTAACGGCGATAGTCAGGTTCGCACGCGCACCGGCGCCGGCGTGTTTCAGGGTGTTCGTCAGGGCCTCCTGCACGATGCGGTAGGCCGTGAGCTGGACCCCGCTGTCGAGGGCGTCGACGTCTCCGGCGGTACGGTAGACGACCTCCAGGCCGGCGGCGCGCACTCCCTCGCACAGCGTGTTGATGTCCGCGAGACCGGGCTGCGGGCTCAGCTCGGGTTCGGCCGGCGGGCCGTCCGCCTCGCGCAGCACACCGAGCACCCGGCGCAGTTCGTCCAGGGCCTGGCGACCGGTGTCGCCGATGAGGTGGAGGGCCTCCCTGCCCCGCTCCGGAGCGGCCCCGGCGGCATAGGCACCCGCGTCGGCGAGCGTGATGATGACGGACAGGTTGTGGCCGACGACATCGTGCATCTCACGGGCCACCCGTGTCCGTTCTGCCGCGACGGCGAGCCTGCCACGCTGGTCGCGTTCGATCTCCAGCTGGGCCGCACGGTCCCGAAGCCCGGCCAGTTGGGCCCGTCGGATACGGATCATCAGGCCGAGGGCGAGGGCCGCGGTCGCCGTGCTGAGCAGGAAGAACAGCGCGTCCGCGACCGACACTGCCGCCGACACCCGTGCCGCGACCAGGCCGAGCGCGCCCGCCGTGGCTGCACAGGCCCACGGCAGCTGCCGCAGCCGCCCGTGCAGGGCCAGGCTGTACAGGGCGACGAAGAGGGCGACGTCCGCACGGAGCGCGGCGCCGAGGGACCACTGGAGGACGAACACGGCCGCGATGGCGCCAAACGCGGCGGCGGGCGCCCGGCGCCGCCACAGCAGTGGCAGCACCAGTCCGGCCTGCAGGGCCAGCATGCCCGCCACGGGCAACCGGGTGAACACCAGGCGGAAGCGGCGCGGGCCGTCGCCTTCCCCGTCGATCGCGCCGACCGCGTGCAGCAGGTCCGGCAGGCAGAACATCAGGAAGACCAGCACCACGACCGCGGTGTCCAGCACCCACGGACGGGCCCGGTCGGCATGCCGGAGCCGCTGGCCGGCCCGGCCGAGCCGGGCGACCAGCGGCCCCATCCCGCTGAGATCTTCGGTGGTCACGGAGTTCACCAACCCATGATGCGGGTGGCTGCTCAGACGTCGCTGCGCCGCAGCCGGTATGCCGCTGCAGCCAGCGCCAGTGCCGTCCAGCCGAGAAAGACCCAGAGCCCGGCGCCCGGCGCCAGGGTGGTCGAGTCGTGAGTCAGGGCGAAGATCGACTCGCCGGCGTGGCTGGGCAGATAAGGGTCGATGTTCCCGCTCCATGAGCTGGGCAGCAGGGAGATCAGTCCGGGTACGAGCATGAAGGCGGCGACCAGGACCGAGATACCGCCGGCAACGGACCGCAGCAGCGCGCCCAGGGCGGTGCCGATCACGCCGACCAGGCCCAGGTAGAGCCCGGCGCCCAGCAGGCTGCGAAGGACACCGGCGTGGCCGAGGCCCATGGCGGCGGGCGTGCCGGAGACGACCTGGCTGCCCACGAGGAAGGCGACGAACACGCCCACGGTGGCGATCACCAGCGCGACCAGCCCGTACACAGCCGCCTTGGACCACAGCACGGGCAGCCGGCGCGGCACCGCGGCCATGGTGGAGCGGATCATGCCGGTGGAGTACTCGCCCGCGGTGACCAGCACGCCGAGCACGCCGAGGGCCAGCTGTGCGAAGTTCGTGCCGAAGAGGGACAGACTCACGGCCGTCGCGTCGGCGAAGTGGCCGTCCATGGGACGGCCGGAGTCGATACCGGACTTGTAGCGGCTCGCGGCGATGACGCCGAAGGCGACGAGGAACAGCAGGCCCAGGCCGAGAGTGATCCAGGTGGAGCGCAGAGACCACAGTTTGGCCCACTCCGAGGCCAGCACCCGCCGTCCGGTCACCCGGTAGGCGGGGCGGGCCGGCGCGGCCTGGGCGGTCTCAGGGGACTCGGGGGTTGCCGTGAGGGTGCTCATGCCGCGCTCCCGGAGGTCTCGGTGCCAGTCGTGGAGCCGTGGTACTCCACGGCGTCCCTGGTCAGTTCCATGAACGCCTCCTCCAGCGACACCGCCTTCGTGGTCAGCTCGAACAGCGGGATCCCGTGCTCGACCGCCTTCAGCCCGATCTCGCGGGCGGACAGCCCGGTCACCTGCAGTTCCTCGGAGCCCACGCGGCCGGTGATCTCCACGCCGTCTCCGGCCAGTACGTCCCGCAACCGTGCGGGGTCGTCCGTGGCGACCTTCACGGTGTCGCCGCCGGCCTCGCGGACCAGGTCCCGTACGGTCGTGTCGGCCAGCAACCGTCCACGCCCGACGATGATCAGGTGATCAGCCACCAGTGACACCTCGCTCATCAGGTGCGAAGAGACGAACACCGTGCGCCCTTCGCTCGCGAGGGAGGTGAGCAGGTTCCGGATCCAGAGGACGCCCTCGGGGTCCAGTCCGTTGACCGGCTCGTCGAGCATCACGGTCTGCGGATCGCCGAGCAGGGCGGCCGCGATGCCGAGCCGCTGGCCCATGCCGAGGGAGAAGGCACCGGCCCGCTTCCTCGCGACGCTGCCGAGACCGGCAAGGTCGATGACCTCGTCAACCCGGCGGCGCGGGATGCCGTGGGTCAGGGCGAGGGCCCGGAGATGGTTGCAGGCCGAGCGGCCCGGGTGGATCGACTTCGCCTCCAGCAGCGCCCCGACCTCCTGGAGCGGCGCCCGGTGGCGGGCGTAGCGTTGTCCGTTCACCGTGACGAACCCGCTCGTCGGCGCGTCGAGCCCGACGATCATGCGCATCGTCGTGGACTTGCCCGCCCCGTTGGGGCCGAGGAAGCCGGTCACCGTGCCCGGCTTCACGGTGAAGTCCAGCCCGTCGACGGCTGTCTTCTCTCCGTACCTCTTGGTGAGCTGCTGTGCCTCGATCATTCGCGTTCCCTCTTTCGGACTCCGGCGCGCCCTGCACGCCTGACGCCTCCTCCGTCACGCTAAGTCCGCGATCTGCCGGATCCGGTGGTACCCGGGGGCTGAACACCGCCAGGCGGGTGGTACCGGGGTACTACGGCCTGGTGTCCCCCCATCACTTCGGGACTGGATGCCCGTTCGGCCCGCGCGGAACCACCCCGTCGACGAGATTCCAGGTGAATCTGTCGTCGACTGTCACATGTATTGCCACAGTCCGTCACCTGGTGGGGTTTGATACATCCCTGGACTTTCCCCGTGATGCTGGACACTCGTTGCTTACGCCGCGAGGGCGTGTTCTTGCTCGTGTCGCTGTCGGATCTCCAGCGGGGTGAGGTA
>NZ_JBIUVQ010000050.1:0-6039 GCF_044743035.1 Streptomyces sp. NPDC087787 | reverse complement strand
CCTGAACGCCTTCGACATCACCTTCGACGGCCGACTCTCCGCAGCCCGTCAGTAACCCCAACCACCCTGGTTACACCGCTCGTTTGACAGACCCCGGCTTCGGCGAACGCGCGGTAGAGCGAGGCGACGGAGGGGTGCTTGTCCTTGTTCTTGCCGGTCTTGATGGTGAGCTTGCCCGCGATCTCGGGGACGGGGACCCCCTTGTCCTTGAGCGCGAGGGCGAAGGTGAGCATGTCGTCGTCGATGACTTTGGGGCGTCCGCCGTGGTTGCCCTTCTTCGCGGCGCTGACCTGTCCTTCGAGGGTCTTCTCCCGGATGTAGTTGCGCTCAATCTGCCCGGCGACGGCCAGGACGGCGAAGAACATGGCGCCCATGCCATTGGGGTCGTAGATGCCGGCGAGCGGGCCGGTGAGGAGTTCGAGCTGGATGTCGTCGGCCTGGAGCTCGGCGGACAGCGTCATCAACTCGGCCGCGTTCCGCGCGAGGCGCTTGAGCTCGTGGACGGTGAAGATGACCGGGGTGTCGGGGGTGGCTTCCTTGAACTGGCGGGCCAGCTTGAGCGCGGCCTGAAGCTCGGGCCGGACCTTGATCCGGGTGCTGATCTGCTCCTGGTAGATCTTGTGGCAGTCTGCTTCTCGGAGGGCTTCGAGCTGGCTCGCCAGCTCCTGGCGGGCTGTTGACGTCCTGGCGTACCCGATGCGGATGGGCTTCGCGGTGCGCTGCGCGGGCACCGCGGCGGGGGCCGGTCCCTGCTTCCAGGGGCGGCCGGGTGAGCGGTCTGCGGGGATGAGGACTTCGAGTTCCTCGCGCAGCGCGGCGATGAGGACGAAGCGCGGCGTGTGGTACTTCGTCGCGGTCTTCCCGCCGCGCGTTCGGCACGCGCTCCCGGCGGGCGCCTCGCACTTGGGGCAGTCGTTGCGTTCTACCGCGTCTGCGGCTTGATCGGGCGTCAGATCCACGCGATCAGTGTCGCAGAAGGTGTCTCGCAGAACGCCCGAGTTCTGAGAGGACTTCTGCGAATCGCGACCTGCGCAAACGGATCACGTTTCGGGGCTCTCGCAGAACTCGCACAGATGGTCATTTGTGAGAATGCCCTTGTGCCACGCGGACGTGACGGCCTGGTTCCGCGTGACCGCGCCGGACGTGGCACCCCGTGTTAGGTGTCAGGCGCGGAAGGTGGCCCAGACGGTGCGTTCGGTGCGTACCGTCAGGTCGTCGCGGCGCAGGATGCTGTGCGGGCTGGTGGTGTCGAGGAGCCGGTCGAGCGCGCAGAGGTCCTCGGGGGAGAGCCTGTCGGCGATGACGCTGCGGATGCGTTGCAGGACGCCGAGGGCGTAGCGGCCGATCGCTTCGCTGCGGTCGCCCTCGATGTCCACGGCGATGGTGCGTTCGTCCTCGACGGTGAAGCCGGCGGCGGTCAGCATCGGGCCCCAGTCGGCGCCGCGGTGGGGCATGTGTTCGGCTTGGCGGCGGTCGGCTGCGGCGTGGACGCGCTCTTCCAGGCCGGGCCGCTCCTTGGGGGCATTCTCGGGCAGGAAGCGGGGGTGGCCGGCCAGTTCGACGACGGCGAACAGGCCGCCCGGCGCGAGCGCGTCGTGGACGGTGCGCAGCGCGCGCTCGGGGTGGGCCATGTGGTGCATCGATGCCGATGCCCAGATCAGGTCGGGCGAGCCGAGGTCGGGCCAGGCGTCGTCGAGGTCGGCCTGCACGGTGCGCACGCGTTCCTCGACGCCGCGGGTGCACGCCTTGGTGCGCAGGCGCTGAAGGTGTTCGGCGGACGTGTCGACGGCGGTGACGTGCGCGTCGGGGAAGCGGTCGAGGAGGGCGAAGGTGCCCGCGCCCGTGCCGCAGCCGAGGTCCACGATGTGGCCGGGGGCGGTCTTCAGTGGCAGCGACTCGGTGATGGAGGCGGTGTGCTCGGCGAGGACCTCGGCGTCCAGGTCGAGGATCTCCGCCTGATCGCTGGTGTCCTGCTCGAGGTGGTGGCCGTGCGAAACGCCGTGGTGGGTGGTGTGCGTGTGTGCTTGGTTCACGCTCTTCACCGTAGGTCGACTATGCGCCAGAGGCGTACTGTCTCCCTGTTTGCGCAAGACGATGGCCGTAGCTGCTGCGTGACGCGCAAAAGGGCGCCGCTGCGGAGGCCGTCGTGTGGCTCGCGCCGTCATTCGGGAGGGCTTTGAGCGTCGCCGTCGTCGCGCTGGTGGCCGCGGCGGGCGTCGCGGTCGAAGAGACCCAGGATCTCGCAGGGTCCACCCCCGGCGCCGATCGCGTGCGGCATCATTGTGGGGAACTCGGCGGCCTGGTTGGTCTCGATGCGGAAGCGGCGCTGGCCGAGCATGAGGATCGCGGTGCCGGACAGCACGACGAGCCACTCGCGCCCCGGGTGGGCGCGCATGCGGGCGGGGTTGTCGGGCGGGGGGTCGGTCAGGCGCTGGCGCACCACGCTCATGCCGGGGTCGGCCTTCAGGGTCCAGCGCATCCGGCCGTGGGCGCTGTCGATCGTCGGACTGGTGACGACGTCGTCGGTGGCGGACACCACGAGCTGGTCCAGCGTGGTGTCCAGGGCGCGGGCGAGGGTGACCAGCTGGTCCAGTGCGAGGCGGCGCTGGCCGTTCTCGATGCGGCTCAGTGAGGACTGGCTGAGGTGGGCGCGGGTGGCCAGTTCTTCCAGTGACAGGCCCTGCGCCACCCGCAGCGCGCGGATTCGTTTGCGTACGAGGCCGTCCAGCTCTCCACTTTCTTGCGTCATGAGCAACATTATATGCCTTAGATGCAATGCGGGGTTAGCGTCTGTGTAGATGGTCCGCAGTGTCTGGGACCACGCATGACGAAACAGCAGGAGGACATGGCTATGACGACTTCTCCGTACGCGAGCGACGCACTGCCCGGTGGAACCGTCGACGCAGTGGTGATCGGCGGGGGCGCCGCAGGCCTGAACGGTGCTTTGACTCTGGCCCGCTCCCGCCGGTCGGTCGTCGTGATCGACAACGGCTCCCCGCGCAACGCGCCGGCTGCGGCCATGCACGGCTTCATCGCGCTGGACGGCACCGAGCCGCGCGAGATCCTCCGGCGGGGCCGGGAGCAGGTCCGCCAGTACGGCGGACACATCGTCTTTGGCACGGTGGCCTTTGCCGCCCCGGCCGCCCCGTCGGCCGACGGAGACTTGCGTTTCACCCTCACCCTGGCTGACGGCCACAGCATCACCGCACGCCGCCTCCTGGTGGCCACGGGTCTGCGGGACGTGCTGCCCGAGGTCCCCGGCCTCGCCGAACACTGGGGAGACAGTGTGGTGCACTGCCCGTACTGCCACGGCTGGGAGGTCCGCGACCAGCCCATCGGCGTCCTCGCCACCGGCCCGGCCTCCGTCCACCACGCATTCCTGTTCCGCCAACTGACCGAGGACCTGACCTACTTCACCCACGGCACCGCCCTGGATGAGAACACCCGCGCCCGCTTCGCCGCCCGCAACATCCCCATCGTCGACACCCCGGTGCAGGAGGTCGTCAACCACGAGGACGGCACCATCGCCGGGCTGCGCCTGACCGGCGGCCAGGTTGTGGGCCGCCGCGTCCTCGCGGTCGCCACACAGATGCAGGCCCGCACCAAGGGCCTGGACGCGCTGAAGCTTCCCGTGGAGGACTTGCCAGACCACATGGGCCGCCGCTTCGCCTCCGGCATGGCCGGCACCACCGAGGTGCCGGGCGTGTGGGTGGCAGGCAACGCCACCGACCTTGCCGCCCAGGTCGGCGCTTCTGCCGCGGCCGGCGCCCTGGCCGGCTCCCACATCAACGCCGTGCTGGTCACCGCGGACACCGACGCTGCGCTCGCCGCCGCGCGGGGCGAGACACCCGCCCCCTGACAACGCCTCCCGGGGGCCCAGCCGACCGCCCGGCCCAACCCGCCCCGTTCACCCACCGACCGGCCCTGCCCGGCGTCAGCTCGGCATGCCTATTTTGTGAGGAAATCCATGAGCACACCCCAGCCCCCACAAGCCGCGCCAGCCAGTGGCGAAGGCAGCCCAGACGCGCGTCAGCTGCGGACGGTCCTGATCACCGTCTCCCTCGCGCTGATGTCGGTCATCGCCTCGGTGTCCGGGCTGAACGTCGCGCAGACCCACATGGCAGTGGAGTTCGGCGCCTCGCAGAACACGGTCCTGTGGATCATCAACATCTACACCCTCGCCCTGGCCGCTCTGCTGCTGCCGCTCGGCGCCATCGGCGACCGCCTGGGACGCAAGCCCATGCTCCTCGCCGGACTGGGCTTCTTCGGCGTCGCCACCGTCGTCTCGGCCCTGGCCCCGACGGCGGAGGTGATGATTGCCGCACGCGTCGCCAGCGGTATCGGCGCCGCGATGATCATGCCGATCACCCTGGCCGTCATCACCTCTACCTTCCCCGAGGAACAGCGCGACAAGGCGATCGGCGTATGGACCGGCGTCGCCGGCGGCAGCGGCATCCTGGGTATGTTCCTCTCCGCCCTCCTCGTCGACGTCGCCTCCTGGCGTTGGCTGTTCGCTCTGCCGGTGGCCCTGATCCTCGCGGCCCTGGCCATGACGGCGAAGTCGGTTCCCAACTCCCGCGAGACCTCGGCCCACCGCTTCGACACCGCCGGTGCGCTGCTCTCCACCCTCGCCGTGACCGGCCTCATCTTCGTCCTGCAGGAGGGCCCCGAACACGGCTGGACCGCCCCCGTCACTCTGATCAGCCTCGCCGTCGGTCTCCTCGCGGCCATCGGCTTCGTGGCCTGGGAGCTGCAGCGCCACGACAACGCACTGCTGGACGTGCGGCTGTTCCGCGAGCGTGGCCTGAGCGGCGGCTCGATCACACTGCTGGTGGTCTTCGGTGTCCAGGCGGGCATCGGCGTGGTCCTCTTCCCGTTCTTCCAGGCCGTGCTCGGCTGGTCCGGGCTGCTGTCCACCGCCGCCATGATGCCCATGGCCGTCATGATGATGGCCACCTCCGGCCTGGCCCCCAAGCTCGCCGCGGGCATCGGTTCCCGCTCCACCATGGCCGCGGGCATCGCGCTGGCCGGACTCGGTCTCGTACTCATGGCCCTGCTCGTCTCCGCCAAGGGCGGCTACCTGTCCATCCTGCCCGGACTGCTCGTCATGGGACTGGGCATGGGTCTGTCGATGACCCCGTCCACCACCGCCATCACCGCGTCCCTGCCGCGCGCCAAGCAGGGCGTGGCCTCCGCCCTGAACGACGTCACCCGCGAGTTCGGTACCGCACTCGGCGTCGCTCTGCTCGGCGCGCTGCTGGCCAACGGCTACCGCAGCGCCATCGACAACCGGCTGCACGGCATCCCGCAGGGAACCGCGGACACCGCCCGCGACGGCGTTGCCAACGCCGTCGAAGCAGCCGGCAACGCCGGCCCGCACGCCCAGGACCTGCTCCACGCAGCCCAGCAGTCCTTCGTCGACGGCTGGCAGCAGTCCATGTGGGCAGGCGCCGCCGTCATGGGCGCCCTGCTCGTCTACATCGTCTTCCGCGGCCCCAAGAACACGACACCTGCGGTCACCGCCGAGGCAGAAACCGCCGAGACCCTCGCCGCCCGCTGACCGCACACGAGCCAGACGCACACCAGACACACCGCTCCGTGAACATCGCGTTCGCCGGCGCACGATCAGCCGACGGACCCCGGTCCGGCTGATCGTGCGCCGATTTCGTGACCCGGACCAAAGTCCGTGAAGGCCGCGCCAAGGTCCTGCTCACCGTGTCCGTCTCGATGATCTCGCCCGTCGGCGCCGAGTACGAGGCTGTGCTCGCCGACGTGAGTGCCGCCAGTGGACAGCTCACCTGCACCGGCTGGAGCCCACCGCCGCCGCGTAAAGCCGCCCCGCCCGCCTATCACATGGGGTGATGCTCTGCGCTGGAATCGGGGACCACCTCACGCACTGAGCCCTTTCCAACTTGAGTGCGGATCACGGCAGTTGGGCTGACAGCGTGGTGAAGCCCCTGGTAGATGGGTTTTCGACCAAGAGAACCGTCTCCACCAGAGGCTTCACGTGCTTGTTTACCCGTCCGGCATCGACGTGTC
>NZ_JBIUVQ010000049.1:0-6702 GCF_044743035.1 Streptomyces sp. NPDC087787 | reverse complement strand
GCGTCCAGGGTCACCCACAGACAGAAGTCGACAAGCCGTCACAACCGGTGCTCAGCAAGCGAACCCGCCCACCTCGGCACTTCTCAAAGACCCTGCCGCTACCTCGGTGGGGTCGACGCCCGCGTTGAGCCACGTCGACAGCGCCGAGTGCCGGAGGTCGTACTGCCGACTCGCGAGCGGCGAGACCGCGACGGCCGGCGGAAGCGCCATAAGCCGAGCCTCCTGCCACACGCGGTAGTAGGTCGAGGACGGGACGACCGAACCCTTCTCGCTGAAGAAGAGCCGCCCGTCGTCCGCCGTACCGAAGGTGGCCAGGTGTTCACGGAGCACGGCGACAAGGTGCGGCGGGATGGGCACCCGCCTGACGCCCTCGGTCGGTCGGTTCTTCAGCCCCCGGTCGTCGTGGGTCTCCCCCGAGTCGGTCCACTGCTTGCCTACTGACGGACGGGTCCGGTGGAGCAGCGCCGAACCTCAGCCTTGTTCGGGAAGGTTCAGATCCGTTTCGGCGAGGCCGACCGCTTCCGCCGACCGGAGGCCACCGAAGTACATGGCGGCGAACAAACCCACGAGGCGACGCCCACGGGCACGCCGGTACCCGCCCACGTAGGACACTGCCGCCATGAGATTGCGAGCCTGCTCCGGGTTGGCGACAACGCGAGGATCAACCTGGCTGGACACCTTCGGCTTCTGCCAGCGGACAGCCGTAATGGGGTTCTCGCGCTGCTCCCCCAGGTCGACCGCGTAGTTCGCGGCATTCACGAGCGTCCGACGCTTACGCCGCACGGTCTCCGCCGCCGCTGCGGAGCCGTCGAGCTTGAGCTTCAGCGAGTCGAGCGCTGCACGCGCCGTCGCGGGTTCAGCGAGATCGGCGAGCGGCCGCGACGCCTTGACCACCCAATGAAGAACGTTCCGCACGTCGCCGGGAACGTCCCGGACGGCAGGCGTCGGCAACACGAAGGCCCAGTTGCGCAGCGCCTTGCGGATCGCCTCGTCAACCGGCCGCCCAGCGCGCTCGCCAAGGAGCTCCACCGTCACACTGGTAAGCGATTCGTTGATGCCGTCCCGCGTGTTGGGAGCGACATGCGGCCATTTCATCGCGAGGTACCTGAGGGCGAAGTCGTACCACGACACGGCCGACTTCTGCTCTTCCATCGAAGCCGGAAGGCCGGATACCGAGTCGAACTCCTCACCCTCGCGCATCGCACGCATGAGCTTGGTGCGGTAGTGATCGGCAAGCGCCTTGGTTCGGAAGGACTCCGAGAAGAACGTTGCCCGCCACGGACCACTGGACACCATACGAAGGCGTCTTGGTGTCGCGCTTACGGACCCCCCAGACCTTGACATCGAGAGACTTCACGCCGCCTCCAACTGCCGCAGCCTCGTGGCGAAGTCACTCCGCCATACCCGGAGCTCTCCGTTCGGAAGCTTGAATGCCGCCGGTCCACTGTCTCCCGGCCTCCCTCTTTTTCTCTCACCGTTCGCGTGTCGTAGCCACGTGCCCAGGGCGAGGGGCACGTGTGCTTCCTCTTCTGTTCCCACCGCTTCGTCGCGGCCGAGGTGCACGGCTCCGACTCAAGGGGAAAGCGCCGCTTACAGCGGCACATCAGGTAAGGCATAACTAGTCCACAAGAGAGGGGCGCCCTTCAGGGGACACGCCCTTGCTGAAAACAGTTGGGGCACCCTCGATGGGGTGCCCGTAGTGGTGCTGTCCGCCTGGCTCTCCGTTCCTCCGCCGGGGGTGATGAGTGTCTACATAAAAAGCGGTTTGGGGAATCCGCAGGTCACTGGCTTAGGCGTAGAACTAATAGTTCCGTAGCAGGCAGACCGGGGAACTCTTCCCTTTGCGGCCATCCCGCACACGGGACGGCGGCAAAGGAAATAGATGGACGGAGCGTGCGGAAATCTGCGCGATGGATTCAGCCGCAGTGGGTGGCACCGGTCGTGTAATGGGCATTGGTCCCATTCGGGGCCGTAATGCTCCCGCCGACGGAGATGCACCGCCCGGCTGCACTCACCGACACGGGCCCCGCGTACTGGGAGTACTTCGTCGCTGAGCTGGGGGGGTCCTGTACGTACGGGTCGGAGACGTCTGTGCACGACGCCCCCGGCTTGTACCCAGCAGGGCACCTCCCCAGCCACACACCCTTATAGGTAGGCGTGCCGTACCCTCCCGCCGAGGTCGCCACGTTCACCGCGCAGTTCTTCCCCGACGCCGAGTCGTAGAACAGGTGGATGGTCCCGTACGTCACCGTGCCGTACTTGAGGGCGTACGAATCGATCTCGACGCCGGCGCAACCGTACGATGCCTGCGCGGCGGCGTGGGCGGACGGAGACGTGAAGAACAGGCTGCCCGCTGCCAGCACCATTCCACCAACTACCGACGCAATTCTCTTCATTCCCGCTCCTCCTGCTGAGTTCCGATGCGGTTAAAGAATGGCATCGCGTGATCTTCAGCGCCAAGGGCGCCTTCGCATGGCTAGTCTCACAGTGTGGGCAGGTTTGGGAGGGGGCTACTCATCGAATGGGGTATTTCGCCGGGAGGTCAGGAACCGGCGTGTGGGCGGTTTTTATGGCCTTGACGTCATGTCATGTCGCCGTCTTCTTCGAGTGCAAGTGAGATCTTCGCGTTGGCGGCTTCCTCGTGCCCGTCGATGCAGCCGTGGTACCGGCGGCGGGTCACCTCGGGGGAGTTGCCGACCCTCCGGGCCACCTCGGCGATCGGCACCCCCGCGTTCAGCCACCGCGTAATGGTGGGCCCGGAGGATGGCGACCAGGACGGGCGGGATAGGCACCGGGCGGTCGCTGGTCGCCCCCGCGCCTTCAGGCCGCGGCGGTCGTGCCGCTCGCCTGAATCGGTCCACTGCTCGCCGGAAACGGTGCGTGTCTCCCGCAGCGAGAGCGTGCCCCAACCCGTCTCCGGCAGGTGGCAGTCAGACCGCCTCAGCCCGACCGCCTCAGCGGGCCGCAGTCCCGCGTAGTACAGGACCGCGTAGTACAGGACCGCGTAGAAAGCCGCCAGGCGCCGCCCGGGGCAGCGATCCCATGACCCGACGCAGGAGACAGCAATGAGCAACTGCTGGACCTGTACGGCGTTCACAAGGACGCGGCGGTCCACCACCTGATTGGAGCCGACGTGCTTCCGGCGGGCGCGCTGAAGGGGGTTCTTCGGGAGCTCCCCCACGACCACGGCGTGTTCGAGAACGGTATTCAGAGCGCGGCGCCGCCGCTTGTACGTGTCGCCTGCGGCAGGGGTGCCGTCCAGCTTGTAGCTGAGGCGGTATAGCACATCCTCGAACACCTCCGGGTCGGCCAGATCACCCAACGGCCGGTCGGTCGTCGTGACCCAGTCGTACGCGGCCTTGAGTTCGGCCGGCGGGTCCTCCCCCGCGTTCGCGGGCACGATCCCCCACCGGAAGGCCAGCCGAAGCGTCTCGTCGTCAGGAGCACCGTCCCCACGCTTGACCATGGCGAGCGTCACGGCCGCAAGGCCGTCCGCCATGCCCTTGCGGGTCTTGGCCGCGCTCGTGCGCCACCGCCCAGCCATGTACTTCCGGCAGAACTCGAACCATCGCAACGGCGGTTCGGCATCGCTGCTTCGGCGGCTTCGGCCGCCGTGCATACCTCGGACTCCGGCAGTCCCGGTTCGATCTCGAACGCTTCACCGCGCCGGTTCATGGCCTGCCACAGCTCGGACCGTCGGCTCTCCGCGAGAGCCGACGTGGTGAACGTGTCGCCGTGCACCTGCTCTGCGACCACCCACCGGAGGCCCCATGGGCGGGACTTGCGCCCGGCGCTGGTCACCTACCGCAGCTTGACGCTCACAGACCGTGCTGGTCCATCAGGCGCATCAGGTTCCGCTTGCGTTTCTGGGCGGTGCGCAGGGCGGTGACGTACACCGCGAACTCGTCCTCTGTGCCCAGGCGGCGGTGACAGTCGCGGATGCTCAGCTGCAGGGCGACGAGCTGCTCGTAGACCGCGTTGCCGGTCTGCTTGGTCAGCGGCTCGGCCAGGCGCAGGTAGACGCCGAGCGCGTCGGCGGGACGGTCGGCCCGCGCCTGGTCGGCGAGGGCGAGCCACTGCCGGTCATGAGTGCTGGTTCGGGTAGCGGCCTGCCAGGCGGCGTCGACGTCCTTGTCGTCGAGCAGGGCATCGACCAGGACGGCGCCGCCGTACCAGCCCTGCTGCCGCCGCTCCGCGTCAGCACGCAGCAGGGCAAGGGCTCCTGCGCGCTCGGCCGGCCAGCAGTCCGCGGCCCGCGCAGCGGCGCGCAACTGCTGATACGCGGCCAGGGTGCGGCGGGCACGGAAGTGGTCGCGGCGCAGGGCAACGGCATCCGACAGACGATCCGCCTGGGTGTAGCGGTCGCAGAGGTAGTCGACGAGGGCGGTGTCGACATCGGAGAGGTCCCGGGCTTCCCGGATGCCGCGTTCTGCCCAGTTCAGGGCCTCATCGGCGCGCCGCGCGGTGTCCAGCTCGCGGGCGATGACCAGGTGCGTGTGGCCGTTCGGTGAGAGGTCGGCCGCATGCACGGCGACCACCGCGTCGACATCGCCTCCCGCCTTGGCCAGACGCTCCATCAGGTATTTCTCCGCGCAGCCGCGACGGTTTCCCTGCCATGCCTCGACCGCCGACTTCCGCAGGACTGCCATTCCCTCTTCACCGAGGACATCCTCATAATCGAGCGGATCGATGTCGGTCAGACCGTCGTCGATGTCACCGAGCGCATGGCCGACCAGCCAGCGCGCGAGCTCCTCGGAGTCGGGGCGTGCCGCACGGCACGCGTCGAGGTGGGCCTCCGCGAGGTCTGCACCGATCTGCCCGAGCCAGCCGTCCGAGTCGTCGACGCTCTCGACTGCCTCGGCCAGCAGTCGCATGCTCTCCCGCGCCAGGGTGATCGCGTCGGCGGCCCGGCCCGAGCCGGTCAGTGCGCCGATCGCGGACACCGCCTGTCCGGCCTGGTCGGCGTAGGCGCGGGCATCGGCGTACTCGACGTAGCCGTACTGCGCGAAGGGCCCGATGTCGAGCAGATCGCGGATACGGGACCGGACCGCGGCAAGGTCTCCGCGGGCGCTCGCGGCCCGCAGCTCCAGGCGGCGCCGCAACTGCCGGTCCTCGTGGATCTGTTCCCGTAACAGAGCGAGCAACTCGTCCTTGGACAGAGCGGACAACCATCCGTCGAGGTCCCGCGCGCGCTCCCGGGCCGCCTTCCGCTGCCGCGGCAGGCTCTCCCGCCGGGCGAGCACCGTCAGGCCGAGGGCGACCAGGTGCTTGCAGAAGTTTCCCTCCAGCCCGTACGGGCAGTCGCACTCGCCGGCAGGCCCGCCTGGTCCGTCCAGGGTCAGTTCCACCTCGTACCGCTCCGTGCCGTGAACGGTCGCGGTGACCCAACCGTCACCGATCTCGACCCCGGACACCGCGTCCAGGTACCCGAGGCCACGTTCGAAGGAACGGGCACCGGCCAGCTTCTTGAGGTTCGCCTCGGTAAGGCCGCGCATGGTTCTTTTCCGCCTGCTGTGTTGGTGCAGTTGATGCTTCCACCAGCCTAGGGGGTCCGGAAGTGCGAGCGGCGGCTTCGGCGGCTTCGACCTCCAACTCGGCCCGGTGCCGGGGGCGGCCGATCATGCGTGGAGTTCACGGTTCTCGGCGGCCGCCCCGAGAACGATGACTCGCCCAATGCTCGGGCTGGCTCTCGCAGCCCACCAGCGCCGTCAGGCTCCTGCCCGCGGCCCCTGCCCCAGGCCGGATCGCCTTCGAGTAGACCGGGCAGACCGGAGAGTTCCTCCGGTTCAACCGGCACCGGTCAGCGCCGCCCCGGCCTCATCCACCGCCTCGGCCACCACGGCCTCCGGTGACAACGCCACTCCCCTGTCTGCAGGATTCCGTCCCGAGACCACCGCGCGGCTGAGCTCGAGAGCGACCCCACACCGCCCGTGATCGCCCCGCAGGTGCAGGTCAGCGCCGTGCGCACGGCCAACCACGTACTCCATGCCTCAGCGTCTCTCCGCTACTGCCAGGCGCGGACCAGATCTTCAGATCCCCAGTGGGCCGCAAGCGGCAGACTGCCGCCCACACCGCTGCGGGACACCGGGACCAGCGGCGTGTCCAGCCCTGCACAGGGCACCGCGAGCACGTCCCGAGCCAGGGCGTCGTATTCACGCCGGCCGAACGGCTGGGACTCCAGCCACAGCGACAGCTCACCCGCCACCAGCAGCGGAGACAGCGGATTCGCCACCGCCTCGTGCAGGAAGTCCGCCCGGCCCACGCCTGGCCGCCACGACTGAACGATTTCCGGAAAGCCTCCCGTTCCCGTGATCAGCAGCGCGTCCACAGCGTCCGCCGCATCCAGCCCGGTCATGGCCTGCACATCGCCCAGGTGCAGCGGCCGTACGGTCGTCTTCGCCGCCCTCCCGAAGAACGGGCGGCCATACGACTGCAGCGCCTCCATCATCGGCATGTCGCTGCCGACCAGGATGAGCAGGACCGGCTTGGCGGACAGGTGGCGGTCCCAGACAGTCTGCAGAGCTCCCTCGAACTCCGGGTCCTGCTCCACCAGCCACGGCACCTCGTCAATCACCGCGATGCTCGGGACGTCGTCCGGAACAGCGACGGTCGTGTCCCTTCTCGTGGTGTAGCCGATCATCCGGCGGTTGTGTTGGGGGTGTTGGGTAGTGCGGGGGCGCTTTCGGGGCGCTCGGCGGGGTA
>NZ_JBIUVQ010000048.1:0-7050 GCF_044743035.1 Streptomyces sp. NPDC087787 | reverse complement strand
CCCGCGGAGCGGGTACCCCATCGCTGCGCGATGGGCAAGCGAACCCCCGCGCTGCGCGCGGGGGTTGCGCTCCCGCTCCGCGTGAGCGCTGGCGGGACGCTCCGCGTCCCGCGCACCGGCCTTGCTGCGCAAGGCCGGTGATGCTCCGTCCACTGCGCTCCCGGAGCTGCGGGGACTGCGTCCCCGCGTGTGCCCTCCGCTGTGCTCCAGCCACCCTGCGGCGCTGCGCGCCCCAAAGGCCGCCCCCGCTCCGCGGGGCGGCCAACGGGCCTGCGGCCCGAGCAACAACAAGAGCAGGGAGGGGTGACGGGTAGTCGGGAGAGTGACCCGCCGAACCAGGGAGCGCGGGGTCGAGTTGACCGGCCGTCAGGCTGCTTTGGAGGGTGGCCATGAGGCAACAGTAACAAAATTCAGCCGCGTTCGAGGGAATTTTCAGGCTCTGGATGCTTCACTTTGAAACACGAGATAGACTCTGGACTCAAATAGCAGCACCACTAAGGGAACTGGACCGGTTCCCGATCACGCTTCCCCGCTACTGGTCCGAGGCTGTGACCCGGTTCCGGTGAGGTTCACCGTAGCCGATCGCACGCCGTCTACGTGCAGGTTTCTCGTTTCCTGCCCAGGTAAGAGCCCAGGAGAAGGCAGACGGATATGTCGACCACAAGCCGAACCGATCAGCGTGATGCGGCCCAACAGGAAGCCGTTGACGCGGTTGTCCGCGCCCTCGAATTGTCTGCAAGATCGCTTGCGCCCGAGCGGGGGCTCCGGACTCAGGTGATCATGGCCACCGGGTCCGGCAAGACCCGGGTCGCGGCCCGCAGCACGGAGAAGCTCCACGCGGGCCGTGTGCTGGTGCTCGTTCCCTCGCTGGACCTGCTCACCCAGACCGAGGCCGCGTGGCGCGAGGCAGGCCGCACGGGCCCGATGATCGGGGTCTCGTCCCTGCGGGGCGAGGACGTGACCTTCCCCAACACCACGGACGTGGAGGAACTGGTCGACTGGGTACGGCCGTTCGACAAGGTCACCGTGTTCGCCACGTACGCCTCCCTCGGGCTCGGCACGCTGGAGCGTGCGCACAAAGCCGGCCTTCCCGGGTGGGACCTGATCGTGGTCGATGAGGCGCACCGGACTTCAGGTCGGCTGGGCAAGCCGTGGGCGGTCGTCCACGACAACACCCGCATCCCGTCCCTGCGCCGCCTCTACATGACCGCCACGCCCCGCCTGTGGCAGTTGGATGAGGATGCCGAGGGCGCGCCGGGTGAGCTGGTCGCTTCCATGGAGGACGACCCGGACGGCCCGTTCGGTGCCCGCTGCTACACGCTCACCCTCTCCGAGGCGATCGACCGGGGGATCTGCGCGCCGTACCAGGTGGTGTGCGTGGACATCACCGACACCCAGCTCCAGTCCGCCCAGCTCCTGGGCGTTGAGGGCCGCTCGGACAAGGTCCGCGGGGCCCGGCTCGCGACGCTGCAGACCGCGCTGGTGAAGGCGTCGGCCGAGGAAGGCTTCCGCAGGACGTTGGTCTTCCACCACGTCGTCAAGGAGGCCGAGGCGTTCGCGGCTGGCCTCCCCCACGTCACCGCGCAGCTGCACGCGGCCGACCCCGAGCTGTACCCGCGCACGATCTGGGCGGACTGGCTGTGCGGCGACCACAAGCCGGGCCACCGCCGGCGCCTGCTGGGCGAGTTCGACCAGGGCGTCGCCACGGACGGCACGGTCGTGGAGAAGTGCTTCCTGTGCTCGGTGAAGGTGCTGGGCGAGGGCGTCGACACCAGGAACTGCGACTCCGTGTACTGGGCGGATGTGCGCGGCTCGATGCCCGACCTCGTCCAGGCGGTCGGCCGCGCGCTGCGGATGCAGCCGGGTGAGGGCAAGGTCGCCTCGCTCGTGGTGCCGGTGCTGCTCGGGCCGGGCGAGACGGCGGACAACATGCTGACCTCCCGGGCGTTCGGCGGGTTGGCGAAGCTGCTGGAGGCGCTCAGGGCGCACGATGCCCGGGTGGTGGAGCAGTTGGCGCAGCAGCAGGCCCCCAGCGCCTACAAGCCCGTCCAGAAGGGCGCGCAGGGCCAGGAGAGCCGGGGCGAGGGGAACGGGTCCGGCGGGCCGTCGGCGTCCGCGCGGAAGCTGCTGAAGTTCTCCGTGCCGCGCGACCCGGCGCAGCTGGCCGCGTTCATCAACCTGCGGGTCCTCAACCCCGAGCACGAGCACTGGCGGCGCGGCATCGAGGCCGCCGTCATCTACGCCCGCGAGCACGGCGACCTGAAGGTGCCCTTCACCTACCGGGTGCCCGGCGACGGCGACCAGGAGGTGGAGGCCGAGGGGTGGCCGGCCTCGCTCGCCAACTTCCCCCTCGGGCAGTGGATCGCCGACAACCGGCGGTTCTACGCCCGCGGCGACATGGACGAGGACCGCGTCGAGCAGTTGGAGAAGCTGGGCATGGTGTGGTCGCACTTCGACGTCGCGTGGGAGGAAGGTCTCGCAGCGGCGCGCGGGTGGGCGGCCGAGGCGGGCCACCTCCTGGCCCCCCTGGACGCCACCTTCCAGGGCTACAAGGTCGGGACCTGGCTGAAGAACGCACGGGCCGCCGCCCGCAAGGCGGCCGAGATCGAGCAGCGGCGTGCCGAGGGCCTACCGGTGGAGTCGTCGGCCGGGGCACTGTCGGAGATGCGGCGCGAGCAACTGGAGGACATCGCCCCCTCGTGGTGCCCCGCCTGGCCGGTGGAGTGGCAGCGCGCCTTCCACCTCGTCCGGCTCCACCTGGAGGCCGGCCGCCCGCTGCCCACGTCTCCGGGCGACGTCGTGCACCAGGGCGAGGACCTCGGACGGTGGGTACGCTCGGTCCGGCTCGGCTGGGACAACCTCACCACCGTCCAGCAGTGGCTGTGCGAGCAGGTCCTCGGGATCGAACCCGCGGCTGAGGACGAGAAGCCACCCCCGCGCCGTACACAGGCCGACAAGTGGGCCATGAACTACGAGGCCGCCCGCCAGTTCTTCAAGCGCGAGGGGCACCTGCGGGTGCCGAGGAAGCACGTCGAACGGATCGTCGGCGAGGACCAGGAGGAGCGGGAGCTCCGGCTTGGTGCGTGGATCGGAAACCAGCGGAGCAGGGCCGCGACGCTGTCCCCGGAGCGGGTCGAGCAGCTGTCCGCGATCGGGATGCGCTGGTCCTGTTGATGAGCAGGGACGTCTTGGTCGCACGCAAATCCTGGTGCGGCAGGGCGCCACACGCCGTCACAATCTCAAGAGCACATGGCGATCCCCTGGAGTTGTAATGGCGCAGCCTCTTGATCCGCTGACAGTTCAGCGGCTCGCGTATGTCCGGTACCTGTACCGCGAGGGGGTCGAGCAGAGTGGGCAGCCTTCGCCACTGCACTCTCGGGCGATCACGTCCTTCCACGACGCGGTGGAGAACTTCATCGGCCTCGCTGCGCAGCATCTGGGCGTGGAGCTGAAGAAGAACGCGGAGTTCCTCAGCTATTGGGAAGCGATCAAACCGGTCTATGAACTTCCCAAAAAAGATCAGATGAAGCGTCTCAATGACGCCCGCGTCGCTCTCAAGCACAACGGGACCTTCCCGTCTGCGCACCAGATCGAGCAGGCCCGCGAGACCGTTGTCGACTTCTTCACCACAGTCACCCCCAAGATCTTCGGCATCGAGCTCGACACCGTCGACATGGTCGACCTGCTGACTCAGCATGAGGTCAAGCAGCTGCTGCGCGACGCGCAGACGCATGCCGACATCGGCGACTACGTCCAGGCCATGGCCGGTCTCAGCCTGGCGTTCCAGGAACTGCTCACCAACTACCAGCGCGGCGAAGGATCAACTAGATGGTCAGCCTTCAACTTCGGCGAGAAGCTGTTGCCCTTCGATGAGCCTCGCGTCGGGAGTGGGGTCTATCGTCTCCAGCGAATCAAAAAATTCGGCGACTTCATGGAAGTCACCCAGAACGCTCTGATGGCCATCAGCCTCGGCATCGACTACCCGAGCATGGCTCGCTTCCACATCCTGACCCCCAAGGTGCACACCTTCGGAGACGGCAACAAGCGCTACACCGTCGGAAAGGACCTGGAGGAGGTGACATCCGACGACTACGACTGGGCGCGGCACTTCGTCATCGAATCGGGCCTGCGTGCGGCAAAGGCAGATGATCTACAGGCCATGAAGAAGAAGGCGTGGGAAGCCAACAGGAAGGCCGAGGGGGCCCTGGCTGAGCGTTCATGGACCGGCCCCGTCGACCCCGAGGACAGGAGCGTGACCGTCTTCGATGTCCTGTGACGCCAATGCCCTGCCCGCAGCACAGTAAGGGCGGGCGGTCGCCGGAACCGCCACGCGCCCACGGAACGGGTGGAGCATCTGTCCGCGATCGGGACGCGGTGGGCGGAGCAGCGTACGAACTAGCCGTGGGGCCGGGCAGGGTGATCCTGCCCGGCCCCGCTGTCGTCGGGTCAGTCGAAGTCGAGCGCCTCCTGTGCGAAGTCGGCCGGGACCGGGCGGGGCGGGGACGGTGGTGCCCCGTCCTGGCGTGCGGCCTGCCAGCGCTCGGTCAGCTCGTCCTTCCACCCCTTGGGCGGGGGCCACGGGACGCCCCAGGTGGCGAGCCGGTCGCGCTTCCAACCGCCGGCGGGCGTGCGGGCGGCTTCGATCTCTTCGGGCGAGGGCAGGTCGGGCATGTCTAGCAGCCTCCCATGAGGAGCAGGCCGAGGCGGGGTGGGACAGGCTCTTCGCCAGCTTCGCTCTTATCGAGCGCCTTCCGGGCGGGCCAGGTACTGCTGGACACGGCGGCGGGCCGTCTGCACTGGGTTTCCGCCGTCTTCGCCTTGCAAGATCCAAGTCCGGGAGAGGTAGTAGTCGGGATGGCGGATGGTGGTGAGCGTCCTGCCGTCTGGCTGAAGGCGGTGCTCGGTGAAGCCATCCAGGGCACCGGCTGCGACGGGTGTGCGGGTCCACGGATTGTGCAGTACGTGGAAGCCCTCGCTGAAAGTCTCGTGGTCCTGTGGCCCGTAGTCACCGATGACATAGCCGAAGGGCACGGCCACGGACGCGTTCGGGTCAGGGTCGTACGCAAGGCCGACGCGGGCCATGGCCACGTCTTCCGGACCGTAGCCGCGTTCGGTTCCCATGCGAGAGAACTTCGACACGGTGACGCTGTTGGTGAAGATCACGGCGGCCAGATGCTCGGCTTCGGGCTGGGCGAACAGGCCGCTCGGGATGATCTTGTGCTTGTGCCGGTGTTCCGTGACGACTTGGGAGTTCAGCACCAGCGAGCCGTGGCTGTCGCGGGTGGCGATGTCCCGGATCCCGTAGAGGTAGGTCGCCAGGGAGTTGACGGTGTGGATCAGGGCGCTGGGGTTGTGGAAGGACTGCACGGCGATCACGAAGGGGACGCCTTCGACGTGCGACTTCTCCCAGTAGGCGTGGCCCTGCGCATCGCGGTGTTCGAGCTTGCGGCGCAGGGCTTTGCCGATCTGCATGGTGAACTCCGCCTGTGCTTCCTCCATGTCGTCGGGGATGAGCCGACGTACTGCAGCGGCGATGTCTTCGTCGTCGGCCGTCTCACCCTGGGGCGGGTTGGTGGTCGTCGCTTCGATGGCCACAGGAGTGTCGCCGGTCGTCAGGAAGTCCGGTGCGGGGCTGGTGCGGTCCAGTTCCTTGCCCTGTTCGCGCAGGGCGGCGAAGAGGGCAAGCTCAAAGACGCGAGCGGAGAAGCCTGCGGTCTGGAACTCGCGGACGAAGCTGTGGTCGACGTCGGGAAAATCGGCGAACGTCTCGTCCATGAGGCGGCGCGCGGCGGTGTATGCGTGGGCTCCGCTGAAGTCGCGGAACTCGCGGCTGACCTTTTCCGGCGTCATCTTCCGGGCGAGGTCGAACAGGCTTCGGGTCATCATCGGCCTCCAACGCGCCGGTCAGGCAGGAGTGGGGGGAGCAGGTGCCGTCGGTATCGGCCAGCTGGGGGCGCCGCCGGACTGGTGGCATTGGACCAGCCAAGCGGAGCCGGGCTGGAGCCTCGTGCGTCCTTTGGCACTACGGCAGGTCTTCCAACCGGGCGAGCAGGCTGGCGGCGGTGGCGACGGCCGCGATGGCGTCGGCGCGGGTCCAGGCGAAGTTCTCGGTGGTGCCGGAGTCGTCGTGCGGTGCGCCGCTGAACAGCGCGTAGGCGCTCTGGGTGAGCATCGCCCAGCGCTCCTCCTGGTCCCGTTCCCCGGCCTTCTTCTGCACCGCCTGGTCGTGGACCCTCCGGGTGTTGCAGGCCTCGCGTACGGGATCGAGGGCCGCTCGGGCGAGGGCAACGGCGTGCTCGTACCGTCCGTCACGGATCGCGGTCTTCGCCTCGCGGATCCGTCGCGCGCCGGTGGCCCGGGCCTTGACGGTGGTGACTGGGATGAGGACGTCGACGAAGGCGCTGGCATCGAGCTGGGTGAGGGCGTTGCTCCACGTCGCGTGCGGGACGCGGATCATCTCCTGGTCGTCGGCGACGGGCCAGTGCTTCGTCTCTGCCAGTGCGGTCAGGGACAGTTCGGCGCGCAGGGCCAGGTCGTTGCCCGCCCGCGTCTTTTCCAGTCCGCGCAGCTGCTGGTCGGTCACGCTCGTCTCGAGCGTGAGGTTCGTGGGGAAGGACTTCAGCCCGACCGGCCGCGGTGTGTGAAGGACGCCGATCCAGCTCGCGGGGCCTGGTGTCTCGTGCGTCCAGAGGGCGCCAGAGACAAGGAAGGGCGCGTCCACGGTGTAGTCGCCATGGGCAGTCACCTCAAAGGTCAGGGCGAGACAGTGTACGTCCCAGCCTTGGAAGAAGTTGACGTGCTGCTGTGCCCGGATGTTGACGGTGTAGTCGTTCGATCCGAATCGGAAGTTGGCCATCGTTCCCTTGCCTGAATGAGCTCCTGCCTCATGGTGGCAGGTCAACCGGCCCGGGCGGCAGTGGATTTCTCGGGGAGCCAGCGGGTCAGCGCACGGTGGGATGGCGTCCCTTGTCGTGGTGTAGCCGATCAAGGTTAGGGAGTGCGCCGGGGGCGTGCGCCAATGTGGCTTTCGCTCCCTGCCCGCAGGGTGGG
>NZ_JBIUVQ010000047.1:6796-7503 GCF_044743035.1 Streptomyces sp. NPDC087787 | reverse complement strand
ACGAACGCGATCCGCCGCGGCCCCCACCCCGGATGCTTGCGCCGCAGCTCGCACACCGCCGCCTCGACCTCCGCCGAGGCCTGATGCGGACACGAGGCCGGCCTGCGGGAGCGGTCCGCCAGCCCCGCCAGACCCGAGGCCGCATAACGGGACTTCCACCCGCTGACCGTCTGCCGGGACACCCCCAGCGAAGCGGCGACCTCCGTCACCGTCGCACCCGCCAGCACCGCCAGAACAGCCCGGTACCTCTGCTCAACAACCGACAACTCCACCAGCGCCAATCCCGGCCTCCCCACACGCGCCGCAACGACACGCACAGAAAAGCCGATCACGGCCACTGTCAACCATCAGCTGGGACCGAAGTGTCAAGCATCTACCAGGACCGGACATGTCCGAACGGCGGGGGCGCGGTAAGAGTTTCCCTACTTCATCAAGGCGGCTCGCTCCGCTCACCGCGCGCGGCCCGGCCCCCGGCCGGGCCTGCGCTCCTAATGGCGCCGTAAGACGCTTGGCGGTGTCTCATGGCCGAGCGTCCTGGGCGGGTGGGCATGTGGTGATCCGTAGTCGCTCCTGAGGCCTGACCTCTCAAGACAGAGTCGGCCCCATATGCCTTCCCGCTCTGTGAAGCATCGCCGGGGGTGGCGGGGGGGGGGGGGCGGCCGGCCCGCCGGGCCCCGGGGCCCCCCCCCCCCCCCCCCCCCCCCCCC
>NZ_JBIUVQ010000047.1:0-6787 GCF_044743035.1 Streptomyces sp. NPDC087787 | reverse complement strand
CCGCCCGAAGGTAGATCAACAACTACAAGGCGTGACCGTCTCACGGAAATTGTGCCAGACCCTGGTTGTTGCTCCACTTCGACACTGGAAGTACCCCCGCTCGCACACAAACAGCGGCATCGTTGGCTCTCGTGGTCCAAGCCGCCGCCAGGGAACACCTCTCACCGCTCGGCGAACGCTCCCAGTTCCGCAGCTGACCGAGGCCCCTGACGACCGCTGGGATTGCGAACGGCTAATTGGATGACGGGCCCCGAGCCCTGCCATTAGAGAGACGCGCAACCCCGCCACGGCGACGACCTCACACCACCGCTACCCACCCAAGGACACCACCATGGCCAGCGTGTTCTGCGGCATCGACTGGGCCACCGACCATCACGACATCGCACTGCTCGACGAGACCGGCGCCCTCCTGGACAAGCTCCGCATCGACGACACTCCCGCCGGCCTCAGCCAACTCCTGGACCTGCTCGCCCAGCACGGCGACAGCCCAGAGCACCCGATCCCGGTCGCCATCGAGACCTCTCACGGACTCCTGGTCGCCTGCTTACGCGCCACCGGCAGACCCATCTACGTGATCAACCCGCTCACCGCCGCCCGCTACCGCGACCGCTACGCACTCAGCCGCAAAAAGTCCGACCACCTCGACGCCAAGGTCCTGGCCAACATCCTGCGCACCGACCCCGCAGAACACCGGCCCCTGCCCGCGGACAGCCACCTCGCCCAGGCCATCACCGTCCTGGCCCGAGCCCACCAGGACGCCGTCTGGGACCGCGTCCAAACCGGGTCTTCAAAGTTGAGCGGTGCGGAGGTGTCCGCGGGCTCGGCGGGTGGTGACGCAGCGTGTCCGTAGCCGTTGATTGTCCGCGTTGCGGAAGCCGAACGCGTTGCGGGCGACGAGCTTGATCACGCGGTTGATGCCCTCGCTCTTGGCGTTGCTGTGGCCGGTGTCGATGAACGCGGCGATCTCGGTCCACCAGCGGTCGATGGTGGCAGCGAGGGTACGGACTTCGGGGATGTCGGCGTCCGTGCACCAGGTGAGGAACTTCCAGCGGGCGTGGCCGACTTGGTGGCGGTCGGCCCCGGTGCGGGCCAGGGCGAGGAGGTTGCGCAGGTTCTCCTTGGCAATCCACGCCGTCAGCAGCGTCTGCCCGATCTTGCCCTCACCGAGCAGGGTGTTCCACATGGTGGCGAACTGGTCGTCGGTGAGATCCTCGCGGTTGCGCAGGAGCCGTCGTCTGGCCTTCCACTCCGGGTCGGTGGCACGTCCACGTCGGCCTCGGATCTCGGCGGTGGTGCGGCGCCTCACCATGGAGAGCATCTTGTTGGCGAGCTGGACGAGGTGGAAGTGGTCGACGACGACGATCGCGTGCGGCAGGCCGGTGCGGACCGCCGCGCGGTAGGTGGCCGACATGTCGATGGCGACGTGGCGGATACTCTTTCGCCAGGTCAGCGGTGTGGTGGCGAGCCAGGCCAGGATGTCAGCGACAGCGCGGCCCTGGACCTGGCCGAGCAGCCCGCCGGTGCCAAGAGCGTCGACGAAGCCGGTGTGCCACCGGTCCCGCACCAGGTGCCACTTGCCGCTGTCGGGGTCCTGCTCCCACTTCGTCTTGCCCCGCCGGGTCTCGTCGATGCCCAGCACCCTCACCTCGGGCAGTGAGGCGTCGACGACCTCGCGCACCGTTGTGCGGAAGGCGCCCATCACCGTCGGCCAGGACAGATGCAGGTCACGGGCGGCCTGGATGACCGTGGAGCCGGCATCGCGCACCCGGTGCCCGGCCGCCTCCCGCAGCCGGGCGGTGATCCGTGCTCCGGCCGGTATCTGGGCGATGCTCTCGGTGAACGACTTCCTCGGGCACTTCGGCTCGCGGCACCACCAGCGGCGCTTGTGCCAGAAGAACTCCAGCTTCCGCTGTCCGTAGGGAAGATCACGCGGCCGGGTCACCGCCGGCCCCTTCACCCGGGAGGCGACGACCCCGCAGGACGGGCAGGCCCGCGCCGCCTCGTCCGCCGTGATCAGGTGCACCCGACGCGTCCCGTCGGCCAGTGACTCGACCCGCATGACGGACACCCCGTCGAGACCGAGCAACAACGTCGTATCGTTGACCAAGCCCGTGGCTCCCCAATGATCCTTCTGCGTAGAGAACAGAAATGATCAACCAGGACCACGGGCGTCCTGCGTCCGGGGGGCCAGTCCCGCCATGGCCATTACACCCTGTGACGAACAGTCAGCGCGCCTGACGAGATGCACCGCTCAACTTTGAAGACCCTCCAAACCGGCAACCGCCTCCGCTCCCACCTGCGCGAGTACTTCCCCGGCTTCCTCACCGTCTTCCGCCACTTCCGCGAAGGCCTCGCCTCACCCGTCATCCGCACCCTGCTCGCCGCGGCCCCCACCCCCACCCAGGCCGCCCAGCTCACCCGCCCGCAACTGCGAGCGATCCTGAAGAAGGCCGGACGTCAGCGCGAGATCACCGGAGAAGTCGAACGACTCCACACCCTGCTCCGCGAGCCACAGATGCACCAGCCACCCATCATCGAGCAGGCCATGGGCACCAAAACCCTCGCTCTGCTGCGGCAGTTCAACGCGACCTGCGCCAGCGCCGACGACCTGGAAGCAGCCACCACCACCGCCTTCGCCACCCACCAAGACGCCGAAATCATCACCAGCTTCCCCGGCCTCGGCGCCCTCACCGGAGCCCGCGTCCTGGCCGAACTCGGCGACGACCACACCTGCTTCACCAGCCCCCGCGCCCTGAAGGCCTACGCCGGATCCGCCCCCATCACCAGATCCTCCGGACGCAAGACCACCGTCCTGGCCAGGCACATCAAGAACCAGCGCCTCGCCTCAGCCGGCTACATCTGGGCCTTCGCCGCCCTCACCGCATCCCCCGGAGCACGAGCCCACTACGACCGCCGCCGCGCAGCCGAAGACCGATACGTCGCAGCCCAGCGCAACCTCTTCAACCGCCTACTGGGCTGCCTGCACCACTGCCTCACCCACCGCATCCCCTACGACGAACAGACCGCCTTCCCCAACACCGCTTGACTGATCAACCGCATCGGATGTCTGTCTCCGCCCCGCTTCAGCCCGGCCGGCGCCCGTGCCGCGCGCACACCAGGAGCCCGCCTGACGTCAGAGAAGGGGTACGTCGTGGCTGGGGCGGTCGGCTCTACGGCTTTACGGAGCCACTTTGGCGCGAGCCTCGAAGATCATGGCCCCAACGTCGTGCTTTACCGGGCAGGTCCACAGACTGCCCGACGCGCCGCAAGCTTACGGGGCCATGATCACTCGCGCCAAAGCAGCGCCACCCCAAAGCCGTTGCGCCAACCTCATAACGAGCACTTCACGCCGTTTCGTTGAGGAAAGAATGAAGCGCTGAAACCAACTTCTCCACGAAATCTAGAGTCTCGGCCACATCTTCGCTTTTAATCTCGTTTCGATCATATGGAGGAACCGGACTGATATCAGATTCATGAGCGATAGAATTTCGCCGTGCCACGATCAGCTTAAGTTCCTGCTTAAGATCCTTCGCCGGCCGACCAACGGATTGAGCAACTTCACTCCATAGCTCACCGTCACTGACAAGACGAATAGCATCCGCTATCTTGTCGGGGCTTTGGAATGAGAGAAAGGAATGGCGCGATCGGACTACCTCATCAAGCCACGCAACCCCTCCCTCGTCTCTATATCTCAAAACTGCCGAAAGTGGAACTTGAAACCTGAGCATCGCGCTTGGGGTGCAGTTATCGATAAAGTGCTGCAGGACCCTAACGCGCACTTCTTCATGGACATATCTATCCAAAGCGCTAACTGCTTGAACAAGCGCCCCCCGCAGCAGATCATCGACTTGCAGAGCACCTGTTACTTGCGCACTCAAGGCCGATGCAGTACCCGCGGTATGCCGAGCCGCCTGTATATGCCGAAGAAACTCTTCATACGCAGCGGTAGGCACGACTACTCTCCGTCCACCTCGGTCGGAGCCTCCACAGGATCAAGGCACCCCACCGATTTCCCGCGGTCTGCAGCAATTAGGTTTTCGATCCGAAGGGCCAGTACAGAGAACTCCTCATGGAATCTCTCGGTAGATTCAATATTTGTCTCGAGGACGAAGCCAACGTTTGGAATCTGCTCTGCGCTAAGCGCAAATACCGGAGTGCTGTGTTCCTGAGAGACGCCAATGAGGCTGTTAAAATCGGCAATATAGGCCAGCGCCATGTCTTGACCAACACCAGCGGCAGTGTATGCCTCACGGACCAACGCTTGACTACTCTTTTCCAAAGCTGGCCGCAAGTTCTCCCTGAAGGCCGTGCCAATTTCGTCAATCCAGCGCTGAAAGGCCGCCGCTGGTCTACCCGCACGCGGCCTAAACCGCTGAACGATTGTGCCAAGGACCTTTGCCTGACGATTCGGGAAGGGGTAAGCAGCTTCAGCTAGGATCTCCATCGCGGCAGCTTGCGAAGACCACCTCCTCCATCGCGGAAGCACCCGAGCCAAGGAGTCGAGCGCCATGACAGAAAAGTAATCTGGCGCGACCGGAACGATAATGTAGTCACTAATGCCGACCAAATTCTGATTAATCGCCCCCAGTCCGGGGCTCATGTCGATCAACACATAATCGGCGTTAATCGACTGCGCCGTGACATCGATAGCATAGGAAAGGCTGCCGGGAACATTTTGCAGTGCCTGAATTGAACCGGACAGTTCCTGGGCAATGCCGAGTGTCACTTCGTATTCCGCTAGCCGAATGTCACCGGCCAGCAGATGGAGGCCGTCGCACCCCAGCACTTGAACCGTTTCGACCGCCTCGATAGGGCGCGGCCGCCCCTCGAAAGCTGGGGAGACGGCAGAGCGAATGGTTGAGTCGCCGTGGTTTTCGTAGAATTCTTCGAGTTCGCCTGCACCTCGGAATCCCATGACCATGCCAGTGAGGTTGCACTGAGGGTCAGTGTCAACCATAAGCACTGTATGCCCACGCTCAGCAAGCATCCACCCAACATGGAATACACTCGTGGTTTTGCTGACTCCACCCTTATGGTTGAAGAAGGCGATTCTAGTCAAGCTCTCCTGATCACCGGTCATGGCGAACACCATGCCAGAAACCGCGCCCCCTTGCACGGTAAAGCAAGTAGAAGCAGGGTAAACAGAGGAGTCACCCTTAGGCGAACTTCGCATAGTGGGACATAATTACATGCGGCTTGCATCGCCCGATTGAGGCACCCAACTGACCCGAGGGTCTGCGGTTCGACTCTTCCGCTCCGAACTCTGCAACCGCGAGGGTGCGTAAAACTCTCGCACCAGACGCGCATAGGGCGCCGCCTTCAAAAGCGGCGCCCTCCTCTCGAATCTTCGCCTTACAGAGTGGCGGGGGCCTTCTTGTACCAGCCCGCGATAACGCCCACCAAGTGAACGATGTTCTGCGTGCGCATGATCGGTGCTGATGCATTCGGCTCGAAGTCAACGTTGGCCGCGGTAGTACGCCAAATACTGACCTCGGAGACCGGTGCGGCCATGTGTGGGTCGAGGCGCCTAAAGAAGTCGGTGATGTCGTCGAGCTCGGCAGGATTCTCACCACCCCGGAGTTCTCGGAACACACCGCCAAGAACTCGGAGCATGCCCACCGAGCCGAGGAGCGAGGTCCGGCGGACCTCCTGGGCCATGGTGAGCTCACCAGGCTGACGCTCCGCTTCGGGGTCGTCCTCGGTAAGTGAGGCGAGGGAAGTGAAGGCATTGGAGATAACGTCGAGGAAGTCCTTGACCTGCTCGATCACCTCGCCGTCGGTGAGAGTTTGCTCAGCCTTCTTACTGATCCGACCGCCGGCACCGGCGATGACGGCACGGGTGATGTCGGCGACGTGCTTGGCGCCCATAAAGTTGGGATTTTTGAGCGTCATGCGGTCCTACTCGGCGTCGACTCGTCCCTTCAGGAGCGGGTGGTCGATGACGTCGGACAGGGTGCGGTTGGCGACCTTGTAACTGTCGAACCGGGCACGGACGGCGCTGCTGATGCCCTTAGCGTTGTCCGCAACGTCCACGAACATCTGCTGAGCCTTGATCGGGTCTGGTTCGACATAGATGTCCAGGCCGACATACTCGGCCTTAAGGCGGTTCATCTGTCCGATGAGCTTCTCGCGTTCAGACTCAAGCTTCGCGAACTTCTCGGGGCTGACCTTACGAGCCATTTCGCGGTCTACGGCAGAGATGGCATCGGTGATGCGCTGCTTCTCGATTGCGACGCCGAGCACACGGTGCTGACCATCGATAGTCCGCAGGCTGGAGACGCCGCCGATTGCCCACGGAACGGTGAGGTAGCCGACGGCGCCTTGGTCATCCGCCTTCTCAAAGGTGCATCCTCCGCCATCCCGGGCCAGCAGCGCTGGGGCCACCCAGTCCTGCTTGGTGTCGAGGTACTCACCGAAGTGTTTGGCGTGTAGACGGTCGACCTTGCGGTTGTCCTTGTCGACGTTGTTCGGGTCGGGGACGGGGAGGATGGTCGGGAGGTCGAGGAGTGGAACACGCACGCTGAAGACCGTGCGTCCCCCCTGTGGCGTTTTGATGGCGAGGTACGTGCTGGAGTCCTGCGGCTTCGACAGTCGCAGCGGGTCGACGGCAATGGTCACTCGAGCCCCCCAATGGGATCAGCCACGCACTTGGCCGACGTGGCAACAGCCAAACCGTAAAGCGCAGTCGGTAATGAAGCTTCCCCGTGATCTTGGACACTCGATGCTTACGCCACGAGGGCGTGTTCTTGTTCGAGGCGCTGCCGGGTCTCCAGCGGGGTGAGGTAGC
>NZ_JBIUVQ010000046.1:0-9391 GCF_044743035.1 Streptomyces sp. NPDC087787 | reverse complement strand
CACCTGTGGTCGCCCTCGTACTTCTCCGCGTCCTGCGGCGGAGCACCGTTGGCGATCGTCCGCCAGTACATCGAACAGCAAAAACGCCCGCTCCACGGCGCGGGTCAGAGCAGTCCCGAGACGCATTCGTCCCCGGCGTGAACACCGGGGCCTTCTGCAAAAGTCCCGGTAAGTCAGCGACCGCTCAGCGGCGAAAGCCAAGCGTCCTGAACTGGAAGGCCTGAGCGGGCCTTTGAAGTAGGCGAATTGCCCATCCCACGGAGGCCTGACAACCAAAATCCATCACGCCGTGGACGGCGACGGCCCCCCGCTGGCAGTTGGGGTCACTTCGGGCCATGTCCACGCCGCGCAGGTCCTCCCCCCTTGCTGGGCGATATGCGACTCGGCCGCGGCAGGCCGCGCACCACGCCGGACGCTCCGCTCGCAGATAAGGCGTACTCCTCCAAGCAGGTCCGCGCAGACCTCGCGGCCCGCGGCATCCGCATTCAGTGGCGGGGCCTGGCGACCCGCTACGGCAGACTCTCGATCGTCTATCGCTCGGCAGCCGTGCTGGCGGCGGTCATCGCATGGTTACGAAGTTGAGAGACACGGCCTGGTAGCTCTGTGTCGTGTTCCGGATCCTTGGCATCCAGCCACAGGGTCCGCGCGAGAAAAACCCGTTTGGCGGGCCAGGGCGGCCACTGCTAGGTTTCTGGAGGCCGTGGCAGAGAATGAGGAGGTGGTACCCGTGAACGTATTCACTTGGGTGCTTCCCTCCGGGGTCACGGTCGGGCGATAGGTCGTCCGGGAGCGCCGTTCTGAGCTCTCCCGAAAGGCACGACCATGCATTTCACTTCTGAGCAGCGTCTCGACGACGGTGTCCTCGAGCGCAAGTTCACCCTCGGTGAGATTCCCGGCATCCTGTGGACGCCCGCGTCCGCGTCCGCGCCGGTACCGCTGATTCTGCTCGGCCATCCTCCGCTCGGGCTGCACAAGATGTACCCCCGGCTGGTGGCGCGGGCTCGGCACGCCGTGGCGGATGGCTTCGCCGCGGCCACCATTGAGCTCCCCGGGAGCGGTGACCGGCCCCGGTGGGCCGCCGCCGAGCAGGCCCGTGCCGACCTGCGTCAGGCTGTGGAGGCCGGCGAGCCGGTCGGCGACGAGATCGTCGACGCTCTCGTCCTCCCGCTCGTCGACAGGGCGGTCCCTGAATGGCAGGCCGCCCTTGATGCCCTCCTGTCGCTGCCCGAGGTCGGGGGCCCGGTCGGGTACTCGGGGGGAGTGATCTCCATCGGCGTTCGCCTTGCGGTGGTCGAGCCGCGCATTGTGGCCGCCGGACTCTTCGCCGGGAGTTTCGTGCCTCGCGCCGTGTTCGAGGAGGCCCGTCAGGTCACCATTCCGCTGCACGTCCTGCTGCAGTGGGACGACGAGGGGAACGACCGGCAGGCGGCCCTGGACCTGTTCGACGCGTTCGGTTCCAAGGAGAAGTCCCTGTACGCCAATATGGGCGGCCATACCGGCGTCCCGCAGTTCGCGGGGGATGCCGCGGCCCAGTTCTTCACCCGGCACCTGAGGTGAGGCCGGGCCGCCGGGTCATCAGCAGACGGTAAGTCATGCCGGCCGGGATGCTGCTCGTCGAGGGCAGCATCCCGGCGCTCCTCTGCTGATGCTGTTGGTGAGTCCGCGAGGGCCCTCGCGGCGCGGCAGACCTTCCATCCGCAACCCGACTGAGACGGCCTACCGTGTCCGGCGGCAAGCGAAGGCGCGGCCCTTTGCGGGGGGCTGGCGGGTGTCGTCGTTCCACCCGGTCGTGGCTTCAGTGCCGTTCTTGGCCGAGGGCGGCGACCTCGCGTACGGCCTCGGCGATGGCTGGGAAGTCCTTCTTGAGGATCGCGCCGTGGTTGGCGGTGACCTTCGCGCTGACGCGGATGTTCGTGTTGCGGGCGGTCACGGCATCGAGGCTGGTGCGTATGCGTTCTTGTTCGTCACCGCGGCTTCCGAGGGACGTTCCGGAAGCGACCACGTAGCACACCGGGACAGTGAGGGCGTCCAGCACGGGTCCCAGTTCGCTCTCGCGGGAGAGTCTGCCGAGCTCGATGTTGCTGTCCGCCTGCTGTTCGGCGGTCATCCGCGGGGTCAGGCCGGTCGGGCGGAGCAATGGCATGAACCAGCCGAGCCGGCGGAACAGTGTGCGGATGCGTGCTTCCATGGCCTCGTCGAGCCAGTCATAGGGGAATGCGCCGTCGACCAGGACTGCGCCCAGGGCGCGCTCGGGGTTGCGGCCGGCCCAGTGGGCTGCGACGACCGCTCCGTAGGACCATCCCACGACAAGGGCCCGTTCCACTCCCCTGGCGGCGAGAACGGCGTCGACGTCGCGGACGGCGGCCTGGAAGGAGTAGTCCGCCGAACGCTTGGATCTGCCGCGTGCCCGCTCGTCGTAGGTGATGTGCCGCCATGCGGTCCCCAGTTCGACGGTGACCCGCCGCCAGTAGCCCTGGGTGGCGAACTGGCCGTTGAGGTAGACGACCGGGGTGCCGGGGCCGCCGGTGTCGGTGACGGCCAGGGCCGTGTCCTCCACCGGCACCATGCCGGCCCACTTCGGACGGGTCGTGGGAGTGCTGTTCTTCGTCATGTGTTCCCCCTTTGGTCGCGTGAGGCATCCGGTACAGCAGGGTCAGGGCCTGTATGTGGATCGCAGGCCTCTGGGGACGGCCGGCCGTCCGCGGTGGCCGGCGGGTTGCCGGTCGCGGTGAGGCCGGCCGGGGTGTCCTGGCTCGGCTGTTTCAGAGGCTGCGGGCGGTGATGTCGCCGTGGGAGGTGGTGGCGCGGATGTGGAGTTCGGTGGTGCCGTCGTTCTTCAGGGCGTTGCTGACACGGCCGTAGGCGGTGTCGGCGTCCAGGGCGGCCGAGACGCCGGTGGCGGCGCCGACCGTGATGTCGCCGGACTGCGTGGTGGCCACGACCGTGCCGCGCATGGCTTCGGTGATGCGGATGTCGCCCTTGGCGGTGGTGATCTCGGCGGGGCCGCCGAGCCGGCCGACCTCGATGTCGCCGTCGACCGCGGTGAGGCGGAGACTCGCGGCCTCGTCGATCTTGATCTGGCGGTATGCGCCGTCGAAGGCGACGTCACCGAGGCGGCCGACACCACGCAGCTCGCAGGCGGCGGTCCTGGCCTCGACGCGGGAGCCGGCGGGCAGCTTGACGGTGACCTCCACCGAGCCGGAGGGGCCGAAGATCTGGTTCGCGGGCTCGGCGGTCCTGATCCGCAGGACGCCGTCGGTGTAGGTGACGGTGGTCTGCTCGGCGCTCTGGACGTCGCGCTTCTTGGCGGGGTTCGCGGGCAGGACCTCGACGGCGGTGGTGGCGCGGTCGGCGGCGATGAGCTGGATGCGTCCGGCGGGGATGTCCAGGACAGTCGCGATCGGGGCGGGGGTGTCGAACTTCTGCATGATGCTCTCCTGAGCTCGCTGGCGTTTCCGACAACAGAAAAGCTACGTTGCTTTCCATACCACGGCAACACAGTCTTTGCATGAAAGACGCGTTAGTGCAGGTAGAAGCGCGCTAATCGTTGCAACGCCCTCTCGCTTAACGCAACGACCGCACAACCGGCCGTTGCAATGGATTGAAGGCGAACGCTATACTGGAGGCGTCGGACGACACCGAGCAGCACCCGGCGGAGCACTCGTGGGGCAGGAAAGGGAGGCGTGATGCCGGGAGGCAGACTCACACAGGCCGAACGCCAGCAGATCGCGGCAGGACTGACCGACAACCTCGCCTACGCCGAGATCGCCCGGCGTCTGGACCGCCCCACCTCAACGATCACCCGCGAGGTGATGCGCAACGGCGGCCCCGCCGGCTACCGCGCCGACCTCGCCCACCACGCCACCCAGCAACGCACCCACCGGCGCAGGCAGGCCGCCCCCCGAGAGGCGCAGAGGCTCGAGCAGGCCCACGGACGCGACACCGAAGCCGTGCGCGACTACCAGGAACAACTCACCACCGTCCTCATGGCCTCGGGCCTGCCCAAGATGATGGCCCGGGTCCTGGCCTGCCTCTACACCACCGACACCGGCAGCCTCACCGCGTCCGAACTCGCCCAGCACCTCACCGTCAGTCCCGCCTCCGTCTCCAAAGCGATCACATTCCTCGAAAGCCTGGACCTCGTCCGCCGCGAACGCGACGAACGCCGCCGCGAGCGCTACACCGTCGACGACGACCTCTGGTACCAGTCCATGCTCCGCAGCGCCCGCGCCAACGACCAGTTCATCGAAACCGCACGACAAGGCACCAACATCCTCGGCCACGGCACCCCCGCCGCCATCCGCCTCGAAAACGCCGCCCGCTTCCTCGACTTCGTCAGCGAAAACCTCATCCACGCCGCCGAACAAGGCCGCGAAGTCCTCTACACCCGAACAAAAACGACCCCCGACACCACCACCGAACCAAACCCCCACAACCGACAAACAACCACCCCAACTGGCTGTTCCTCGTAGGCATGTCCGCGTACCGTGACGGGACTCGGGGGAGCCTGCCGAGTACCGGTTCGGGATCGTTCGGGAAGGCGCAAGAAGGATGCCGGCCGCCGCGCTGGAGTCCGAAATCAACGCCTGCACAGTCGAGTTGGCCGACCAGGGCGATGAGAACGGTCGGCGGCTCGTGGTCCGCGACGGCTACAACCAGCTGCGGCAGGTCACGACCACGGCCGACGTGGCCGAGGATGGGCGAACTGGCCTGGGACATCAGGCTGCTTCGGGAATTCCGGTGGCGTCCTCCCATTCGCTCGGAGAGGATCACGTGCATGCATTCGACAGTGACGAACATGACCGTGGACTGTGCAAACGCATACCAACTTGCCCTGTTCTGGAGTGAGGTGACCGGGCGTCCACTCGATCCCGAGGATGAACCGGGTGAGGACGAGACGGAGATCCAGCTGCCGGGCGGCCTGGCCCTGCACTTCAACGAGGTACCGGAGCCGAAGGCAGGCAAGAACCGGCTCCATCTGTGCCTGCGTCCCGACACCTCCCGGGACGCGGAGGTCGAACGGCTGCTGGCACTGGGCGCCTCCCTGGTCGCCGACCACCGAAAGCCCAACGGCTGGGGTTGGGTCGTGCTCGCCGATCCGGAGGGCAATGAGTTCTGCATCCTCTGCTCCGAATCCGAACGAGCCGCACTGCCCTCCATGTCCTCTTAGTCCCAGCGATGGGTGATCGGGTGTCACAGCAGAGGCCGGCTGATGCGGTTACGGGGGACGATGGCCACGGCGGCGGTAGTGGCTGAGCCGGGCTCGGTGCTGGTGTCGGCGGCGCCAGCGTGACCAGTGCAGGGTGTGGCGGGTCTGACTACTCGGACGAGTTCAAGGCCGATGCCGTGGCCCTGTACGAGTCCACGCCCGGGTTATCTCCCGCTCGCGGGCGGGGAGTTCCTCTATGTCGCGACCGTGCTGGACTGCTTCAGCCGCAAGGTCGTCGGCTGGTCCATCGCCGACCACATGCGCACCGGTCTGGTCGCCGATGCCCTGCGGATGGCGGCCGCGACCCGCGGCGGCCTGGACGGCTCGGTGTTCCACTCCGATCACGGAGCCCAGTACGGATCCCGAATCGCGAGACCCTCCAGGGCGCCCGCGACCACGGCGACGCCGGCACCCGCAGAAGGACGGTCTTCGCATGGCTGACCCGCTACAGCACTCGCCGCCGACACTCCGCCAACGGCCACCTCAGCCCCAACGAATACGAACGCCGACACCACGCGGCCAAGCTCACGCTCGCCGCGTGATCAACAAAGTGTGTCCACCATCACGGGGGAAGCCCCGACGACGAACACAACCGCAACCGTTACGGCCACCACGCTGCTCACTACGGCGCCTATGGCGTGTTCGAAACCGGCGACGGTGCGGTCTGCCGCCACCACCCCCGCCAGTGGTACTCCACCCTGCTCGCCGAGTTCCGGACCATCGACACCCGGACCATCACGGTGCCCACCATGAACGGTCACGAGTCAACCGGGATCCAGATCCTCGCCCGCAAGCCCGCATCACCATGAACGCAGCTCAGAACCACAGGCATTGACAATCACTCACGCCCACACGCTGCGCCGGAGACTCAGCTTGATCATCGGGGCGAGCCGAACGGTGGATCCGGGGCTAAGATCACGCAGTCGCCATTGCGAGCACCGCACGTCGAGCGGCTGGCGAGGGCTTCATCGCCTCCCCGAACCCAGTACTGAAGGTTCGGGCTCCGGGAGGCTCCGAAAAGGGGAGAGGCAGGGGAACCAACCATGGAAGAGCCGCGTCGCCAAGGCGGGCGGTACGAGCCGGGCGCGATACTCGGTCGTGGTGGCATGGCCGAGGTCCATTTCGCCCATGACATCCGCCTGAACCGCTCCGTCGCGGTGAAGACGCTGCGGGCGGACCTCGCCCTCGACCCGTCGTTCCAGGCCCGGTTCCGCAGGGAGGCCCAGTCGGCCGCCTCGCTCAATCATCCCTCGATCTGCGGGGTCTACGACACCGGCGAGGACTTCGTCGACGGCGTCCTGATCCCGTACATCGTCATGGAATACGTGGACGGCTCGACCCTGCGCGATCTGCTGCACAGTGGTCGCCAGTTGCTGCCCGAGCGCGCCATGGAGATGACCGTCGGCATCCTCCAGGCGTTGGAGTACTCGCACCGCAACGGCATCGTCCACCGGGACATCAAGCCCGCCAACGTGATGCTCACCCGCACCGGCCAGGTGAAGGTGATGGACTTCGGCATCGCGCGCGCGATGGGGGACTCCGGCATGACGATGACGCAGACAGCCGCGGTGATCGGCACCGCGCAGTACCTCTCGCCGGAACAGGCGAAGGGCGAGACCGTGGATGCCCGCTCCGACCTGTACTCCACCGGCTGCCTGCTCTACGAACTGTTCACCGTTCGGCCGCCCTTCATCGGCGATTCCCCGGTCGCCGTCGCCTACCAGCACGTACGCGAGGCTCCGCAACCACCGAGCGTCTTCCGCCCTGAGATCCCTCCCGAAGTGGACGCGATCGTCCTGAAGGCGCTGGCCAAGGAACCTGGCCACCGCTACCAGTCCGCCGACGAGATGCGCGCGGACATCGAGGCGTATCTCGACGGCCGGCCGGTTGCCGCAACGGCCGCGCTCGGCGCCGTCGGACACGGGTACGGCGGCCACACGGACAGCGCAGCGACCACCGCCCTGCCGACGCAGCAGCAGCCTCCGCAACAGTCTGCCTACAGCGACGACGGCGGCCGCCCGGGCAGCGCCGGCTTCGACGCCGGGTACACCGATCAGGCCCCCGCCGGAGGCCGTCGTCTGTCACGGGGCGCGCTCATCGGCATCGGCGTGGCCGGCCTCGCTCTGATCGGCGGTGTCGTGACCACCGCGCTCAACGTCGGCGGCAACGACCAGCAGCCCGACGCCGACGCCTCCGCCGCCTCGGGCAACGGCCAGTACGGGACGGACACCGCGCAGGCCCAGGCGAAGTCGCTCGACGCGCTGCTGCAGTCGAGCAACAGCAGCCGCACGGCGGTGATCGACGCGGTCGCCTCCATCAAGCAGTGCAGCAACCTCGCTGGTTCGGCGACCACCCTGCGCACCGCCGCAAGCCAGCGCGACGACCTGGTCACCAGGCTCTCCGAGCTCACCTTCGACAAACTACCCAACCACGGCGACCTGGTGGCCCAGCTCACCACGGCGTGGAAGGCGTCCGCCACCGCCGACAACCACTACGCCGACTGGGCGGACCAGACGGCCGGCGCCGACGGCTGCCATGACGGCCACGCGGCGAACAACCCCGACCAGGGCAACGCGGCCAGTGAGCAGGCAACCCTCGCCAAGAAGAAGGCTGCCGCCCTGTGGAACCCCATAGCGCAGCAGTACGGTCTCCCACAGCGCCAGTTCACCGAACTCTGAGCCACCGGGGTCCGGCCTGGTGGGGGCGGGTGCGGGGGCAGCTCGGCGGCTGGCTTCGGCAGGTGGATCGCAGAGCCGTCGGCGGTGGAGCCGACCGAACCGTTCACCTCGACAGCTTCACGCGCGGCTCCCCTTCAGCATCCTGCTGAACGGCGTGGCCGGGCGCTCCAGGCGCTCGCCGTCGAGAGTGATGTCGACGGCCTCGTTGAAGAAGGCCAGACGCCCCTGGATCACCGCCACCGCGGGCAACGGCTCGGGGTAGCTCCAGAGGATGTTGGGCGGCACCTCGCCCCCGCCGCGCCAGGACCAGTACTCGGCGGTGCCCTTGTAGGGGCAGCCGGTGTGGTGGTCGGTGGCGTCGAACAGGTCGAGCCGGACGTCCTCGAGGGGGAGGTAGTAGCGGGTCGGCAGGGCCGTCTCGAAGAGCAGGACGGGGGCTCGGGTGTCAGCGACGGTCTGCCCGTCGATCTCGACCCGCACGTGCCGGCTGCTGGGCAGCGCGTCCACGCGTTTGTGCGGGTCGCGGGGGTGGATGAAGATCTCCTCGTCCTCCTCGTACCAGTGGTCGAGGCCCGTGTCGCTGCGCCGGAACCACTCGAAGGCGATGTGGCCGGCCAGGTCCTCGGCGGGGAACGTCCAGGCCGCGTTGTCGCGCACCTCGCCGTCGGCGTCGAGGTCGTAGAAGACCCGGGAGCCGGTGTGCGTGCCGGCGGGCGGGTTCTTTGCCGGGCGGAGCAGGTCCGTGCGGACGTCCTCGCGAGGGAAGGCGTACTGCGGCACGGGCAGGTGGGGTTCCCAGACGAGCACCGGGTGCCGGCTGTCGACGACGGTGACGTCACCCTTGCGGCCGCGCACCCAGCGCTCGCTGGGCTCCCACTGGAGTCCTTCGGGGGTGGTCCTGATCGAACGGGCGGCGGGGTGGGCCTGGTGGGTGGCCATGGCCGGTGCTCCTTCCAGAGATCGGGATGCCGGTTCCTCTCCACGGTCCCACGATGCCGTGACGGGTGCCGGGGCTTCGCGGGCCGCCTCCCGCGAAGGCCCGGCGGTCGGGCGCGGCACGTCGGGAGAGGCGGGGCGTGCCTGTGTGCCACGGTTCCGGCACACCCGGAGCAATGGTCAGATCAGGCCGGCCCGGTAGACCAGCAGAGCGATCTGGACGCGGTTGTTCAGTTCGAGCTTGGTCAGGATGGGAGACATGGGCCTTGACCGTCGGGATGCTCAAGTACAACTCGGCCTCCTCCCCTCCGCGACGTGGTGGGGCGTGTGGCAGTGGCAGCCGCTCCCTCGCTTCAGCCTCGACCAGGGCCGGTCGGCCGAGATCGGGGACGCCGGCTGGTGCGGTGGGGGTAGTGGTCGGCAAGTACCTGCTGGAAGTGGGCCACAGGCAGGCAGCACCCGGCCGGGATGGTGTCTAGTGCTGCGACCGGAAAGGTTCACCGGCTCGCGACGCCCGGCACGGCACCTCGCCGCGTTGTCGCATCACCCGAGTACATCCAGTACACGG
>NZ_JBIUVQ010000045.1:0-11216 GCF_044743035.1 Streptomyces sp. NPDC087787 | reverse complement strand
CTACCTCACCCCGCTGGAGACCCGGCAGCGCCTCGAACAAGAACACGCCCTCGTGGCGTAAGCATCGAGTGTCCAAGATCACGGGGAAGCTTCAGTCCAGCCACGTCGCCAGATACAGCCAGCCCTCGCCGGTGGCGATGTAGGTGATGTCGCCGACCAGCTTCATCCCTGGCGCGGTCGCGGTGAAGTCGCGGCCGATCAGGTCCGGGGCGGGCACAGCCGCATCAGGCAACGTTCGCCCTGTAGTGAGGCCCCGCCTGTCGACGGCTTCGGCCGCTGGCGATAATCGACCGATGAGCGCCATCGATTGACAACCTCGCCTCGGCGAGTCCCGATCTGCTGCGCGCGATGATCAAAACGTTCGCCGACGCGCTCATGTCCGCGGAGGCCGACGCCCTCTGCAATGCCGAATACGGCCAGGTCAGCGAGGAGAGAGTCAACCACCGCAACGGCTACCGCCTCGGGCTGCAGCTGCCCGCGTCCGGCGGCCATCTTCAGTGCGTCCACGACCAGGCCGGCGCGGTGGTGGTCGGCCATCGAGTAGCCGACGATCTCGCACACTTCCGGGTCGACCGCAACGCGTCCGTGGCAAAACCGTTGTGCGTTTCAGAAGTGGATCTTGATGTGTCAAGATCCACTTCGTGGGGCGGCACGATCTGACGAATGCACAGTGGGCGAAGCTGGAGCCCTTGCTCCCGGTCGGCAAGAAGCCTGGACGGCCACCGGTGCACACCAAGCGGCAGTTGATAGACGGCATACGCCGGCGCACCCGCACCGGCGCTCCCTGGCGGGACGTACCCGAGCGGTACGGCCCGTGGCAGACGGTGTACGGCCTGTTCCGGCGCTGGCAGCGGGACGGCACCTGGCACCGCATCTTCGAGCGACTGCAGGCCCGGGCCGACGCCGAGGGGCTGATCACCTGGGACGTCTCGGTGGACTCCACCATCGCCCGCGCCCACCAGCATGCGGCCGGCGCCCGCAAAAAGGGGACCTGCAGATCGAGCCGCCCGGCGGTGTGTTCACCGAGCCCGACGACCACGGGCTCGGACTCTCCCGGGGCGGGCTGACCACCAAGCTGCACCTGGCGGTCGAGCAGGCCCAGAAACCGATGTCGCTGGTCATCACGGCCGGACAGCGCGGCGACTCCCCGCAGTTCCAGGTGGTCCTGGGCCGCATCCGGGTGCCCCGGCTCGGGCCGGGCCGCCCGCGCACCCGGCCGGACAAGGTTCGTGCCGACAAGGCGTACGGCTCCCGCGCGAACCGCGCCTACCTGCGCAAGCGCGGTATCCGCTGCACCATCCCGGAGAAGCGCGACCAGATCGCCAACCGCAAGAAACGCGGTTCCCACGGCGGCCGGCCGCCCAAGTTCGACGCGGCCGACTACAAAGAGCGCCACGCGGTGGAGTGCGGCATCAACCGCCTCAGGCGGCACTGCGCGGTCGCCACGAGATACGACAAGCTCGCAGTCCGCTACGAGGCGACCGTGCTGGTCGCAGCCATCAACGAGTGGCTGTGACCAGCACTTTCAAAACACGCCCTAGAGCGGGCGGCGTCCGGTCAGGCCCTGCCACACGTTCCGGGCGTCGTCGAGGGCTGCTCGCGCCTGCGGGAGCGTGTGACAGGCGAGAGCTCGCGCGCGGATGGGGCCGAGCTGGTCGAGGGCCTCGACAGGGAGGGCGTCGAGGAGCCGGATCCATGCGGGCGGTGTGGTAGCCGCCTTCGTGGTGTCGCCGGGGCGCCGGATGTGGATAAGGGAGTCGAAGTCCCGCGCGAGAGCGCGAGCGTGGTTGGCGCGGACGGGGCCGCCTTTGGTGCGGTTGATCAAAAACGGGTCGTCCGCAGCCGTGACGGCCTCGGCCGCCACTTCGAGGGCCTTCTTCGCGTCGGCTTCCTTCATGGCAGTGGGCACAGGGGTGCGCCATGCTGCCCACACAGCGGTGATCTGGCCGGTGGGCGGGTCGGTGCGGGTGAGGGTGGCGTGCGCGGCCCGGTTGATGAGCCGGGACACGGGGCCGGTGGGCAGTTCGGGGCGGAGGGGATCGGGAAGGCTGGCCTGTTCCCACTCGGGCAGGTCGGGCCCGGTGACGGGGATGTCGGTGGGGTGGGGTGCCGACAGGAGGAGGTTGGTGTATTCGTTGCCGGTCTCGGGATGCCAGGAGATGACGGACCGGAGCGGGGCGGCGGCCATGGACTTGTGCGTGACGCCGTTGTGGCTGCGGTTCGCTCCGAGCCCGCACGGCCCGTACTGCCGCCAGGCGAGGATCCACCAGAAGGCCTCGTGCGGCGTGATGGGCGCCTCCTGGGGCGTCCGGTCCAGCCAGGGCTGATTGTTCCCGGACGCCCGGGTCATAACGAGCTTTGCCGGGGGTGCTGGGGCGCCGCACTCGGTCGCGAGTCGCGGATCCTGGAGTAACGGCCGCTTGGGGTCATCCAGGTTGAACCGGTGGGCCCACCTGGTGGCGTAGGTGCTCACGTCTGTGGGGTCGAGGTGACCTTGGTCCAGGAGTTCGTCCCAGCGGTCGTCCCATGCGTCGGGGTCGGCGATGTCCAGGCCGCTGATGCGGATGAACAGGGCCACGAGGAGCCGGCGTAGAGCGGACGAGACGGCCACGTTGGGGACGTCAAGCGTGCCGAGATGCGCGGCTGCGAGCACCTCACCGAGCGGGGCGAGGCTCGTGAGGCCCGGAGCGGCGGCAGGCAGCGCGCCGGGCGTTAGCCGTGTGAGTTCGGTGGGGTCGGCGTCGTGATGCCACCTCATCGGCACGCACGGCGACATCATCACGTTGAACACAGAGAGTAGCTCCAGCCGGGACAGTGGCTCCCTGAAACCGGGAGCACTAAGGCATCAACTGCCTGCGCCAATACGGGCCGTTGACCTGATATCGGATCAGCGACAGGAGCAACATAAAGTGAGATAAGACGGGCGCGCAAGCGGCCATTTCAACTGTCAGTAGCGGCCTGTACGGTGGTCGCGGAAGCGCTCTGCGCACCCAGAAATAGCCTTCAGGCAATGAACCGTCCCGGCTCGAATGGAGACTCGATTTCATGAAGGATCGAGTCATGGCACGACCCTCCCGTTACCCGCTTGAGCTGCGCCGACGTGCGGTGCGCATGGTCGCCGAGGTGCGCGACGACTACCCGAACGAGACGACCGCCCTGCAGGCGGTCGCCGACAAGCTCGGCATCGGCTCCCGTGAGACACTGCGGAACTGGCTGAAGCAGCACGAGATCGACGCGGGGACGCGGCCGGGGACGACGACGGAGGAGTCCGCCCAGCTCAAGGCGTTGAAGAAGGAGAACGCCGAACTCAAGCGGGCCAACGAGATCCTGAAGGCCGCGGCGAGTTTCTTCGCGGCCGGGCTCGACCGGCCACACACGCGCTCGTAGCGTTATCGACGAGCACCGGGACCGCTTCGGCGGCGTCGAGCCGATCTGCGGGACGCTCACCGGGCACGACTGCACGATCGCCCCTGCCACCTACTACGCCCACAAGAAATGCCTCGAAACTCCCTCCGCCCGCCGCGTGCGCGATGCGGAGCCCAAGGAGCAGATCCAGGAGGTCCACACGTCCAACTACCGCGTCTACGGCGCCCGGAAGATCTGGCGCGAGCTGAACCGGCAGGGACATGCGGTGGCCCGCTGCACCGTCGAGCGCCTGATGCGCGAACTCGGCATCCAGGGCGCGGTGCGCGGCAAGCGCGTCATCACCACGATCCCCGGCGGGCAGGTAGAGCGGGCCCCCGATCTGGTCGACCGCGACTTCGTCGCCGTCGCTCCGAACCGGTGCTGGGTGGCGGACTGCACCCATGTGAAGACCTGGTCCGCCATCGTCTACGTCGCGTTCGTCGTGGACACCTTCTCCCGCCGGATCGTCGGCTGGTCCGCGGCCACCGTGAAGGAGACCGTCTTCGTCCTGGACGCTCCGGAGATGGCCGTCTGGCAACGCGACCGCGACCAGCACCCCATTCGGTCAGGCGAGTTGATCCATTACTCGGACGCCGGGTCGCAGTACACATCGTTCAAGCTCGCCGAGCATCTGGACGCCGTTGGCATCGCCGCCTCCATCGGCTCGGTTGGCGACGCCTGCGACAACGCCCTGATGGAGTCGGCGATCGGCCTGTACAAGACCGAGTTGATCAAACCGCAAGGGCCCTGGAAGTCGCTATCCCAGGTGGAGTTGGCCACCGCCGAGTGGGTCGACTGGTACAACCACCGCAGACTGCACGGTGAGATAGGCCACGTTCCGCCCGTCGAATACGAGGCCAACCACTACATGGAATCCACGAATCCCCAGGTCATCACCACAATCTGAGATCTCTACCGAACCCGGAACGGTTCAACCTGTTCAACCTTGGGTGACTGCCAGATCTGTGAGAATCAGTGCGGGGACATGATCGCGCAGGAGCCCAAGGGGCGTCGCGGGCCATCCCGGAGACGCTCGATCGTCGTCCTGAACGAGTGCGTCGGAGCAGGTGGTCCTTCGAGACGGGCGGGAGCGATGGCGTCAGTAGAGCAACAGGTGCGGACCGCGGACAGCGTGATCTGTCAGAACATCGCCAGCGCCGCCGGAGACCGGGGCTTCCTCTCGCAGAATCTGCTCGCCCAGCTTCGGAACCTCGTCGAGGGGCTTGTGGTCTGGGCGCACCTCAGCGACCGCTCGGCCGAGTTCCATTACAACCGGGTGGGGCCGGCGCTGGACATCGTCAAGGCGACCGCCAAGTTTAGGCTCCTGAGCAGGTTCCACGACCTACTTCAAGCCAGCACCTCGCACTACACACTCGATCGCGACCCGTCCGAACGGTTGATGCTCAAGTACTACGAATACTTGCTGCGTATCCGCGGCCTGGCCCAGCAGCAGTTCGGCATCGCGATTCTGGCCAACCTTGAAGAATTTCCCATCGACCTTGATCCGTCACTTCGTGAGTATCACGAGAAGATCGCCGCGCGAATCGATGGAGCGCGGGCGATGCCATCGCCGAACCTCCGCCGCGAGCGGTACTACGTTCACAGCACGCGGCCGTTCTTTGTCCGCGGCCGTATTTACTACGAAGTGACGTTCTCTCTCGCGCACAATCGGACGAGCAAGTTCGATCGCAGCATCGGTTTCACCGAGATCGACCTGACTGACAAGTACGCGGCCAGCTTGGAACTGGTGAGCGGGACGATCACGGTCCTGGGTCAGACCATGCCGATCATAATAATCCGCTCATGGAAGGTATCGATCCGGCCGTGCGAGTTCGACAACTTCGCGCGGTTCTTCGATCAGGCGACGCGAGTTCAATCGAATCATGCCGAGTACCGCAACCTGATGCGCTACCTCACCGAAACGCGGTCGAGTCTCCTCGATCTCGTGGACATGGCCGACCAGAGCTACACCCAGATCCGCACCTGGGCGCTCAGCGATTCGCAACGAACGGCGATGATCTTCCCAATCCTCGACCAAGCCCGCGCGCTCATCCGTGCCCACCGCCCAGGATCCCGCCTGCTGCGGTATTTGATGCTTCAGATGCACAACCAAGTCATCAAAGCCCAGTTCGATCCGGCTCCGTGTAGCCGGCTGTCGAACCTTCGCGTCTCGTGGAGTTGTCTGCCGTTCGACACGATGCCGTTCTGCACGTCACCGCGTGGGCACAATCCCCGCTTCTCGGATCTCGCGGAGAGCCTCGACGCCACGAGCAGGGCACACGAGCTACTGGCGCGCCGGGTCAGGAACAATGTCGAACAGTGCGGCTCGATCTACACACCAGCAGCGGACCTCGAGGACCTAGGTGACCTGGACGCACTGATCGCCCGCCACAACAGTCTGCTCCCGCCTACCGAACGACACGCGTCGCGGAAACTGGCGCACGAGAACAGACATGTCTTCATCGTCGGTTACGAGAACGCCACCGTCGCGATCATCGAGAAGCTCCAGGCGATCGCGGACGAGGGCCTCGACGGGCACGCGGATGACGTGCAGGCGTGGCTGGACGCCAACCCTGGAGCCATCGATGACAAGTTGAAGGCCGAGGCGTTGAAGGCCCTCTTCGAACGCTCGAAGGTCGCCCTCGTCTACGGCGCGGCCGGCACGGGAAAGTCCACGATGGTGAACCACATCGCCAACTACTTCTCAGCTGAGCGAAAGCTCTTCCTCGCGCACACGAACCCAGCCGTCGACAACCTCAAGCGACGAGTGCAGGCTCCGAACACTGAGTTCAGCACCGTCACCAGGCACCTCTACAACAGCTCGTCCTTCGACCCCATGTACGACGTCGTCGTGATCGACGAGTGCAGCACCCTGAGCAACGCAAGCCTGCTTGAAGTGCTGGAGAAGACCAGCTTCCACTTGCTCGTGCTCGTCGGCGACGTCTACCAGATCGAATCGATCGAGTTCGGCAACTGGTTCAGCCTCATCCGCTCCTACATCCCGGAGGAATCCGTATTCGAGCTGACCAAGCCCTTCCGGACGGATGACGAAGCCCTGCTCACGCTGTGGGACAGGGTGCGAAGCCTGGATGACCGCATCGAAGAGTCGCTCTCCAAGAACGGCTACTCGATGGTGCTGGACGACTCTCTCTTCCAGCGTCAAAGCGACGACGAGATCGTGCTCTGCCTGAATTACGACGGGCTTTATGGCATCAACAACGTCAACCGGTTCCTGCAGGCAAGCAATCCAAATCCCGCCGTGAGATGGGGCGAGTCCACCTACAAGGTCGACGACCCGGTGCTCTTCAACGAGACCGACCGGTTCCGCCCCGTCATCTTCAACAACCTGAAGGGCAAGATCGTCCGCATCGACCGAGTGCCCGGCCGGATCACCTTCGACGTCCACCTTGAACAGGAGGTCACGGAAGATGATGTGTTCGACACCGAACTGCGCTGGGTCGAGACCTCGGTCGTCCAGTTCGATGTATTCGAACGAGGGAACACCGACGATGATGACGATGACGTCAACACGTTGGTCCCGTTCCAGATCGCGTATGCCGTGTCGATCCACAAGGCTCAAGGGCTCGAGTACGACTCCGTCAAGGTCGTCATCACGGACGCGAACGAGGAGCGCATCTCCCACAGCATCTTCTACACGGCGATCACGCGAGCTCGTCGGCGACTGGGGGTGTTCTGGACTCCGGAGACGCAGCAGCGGATCCTGAGTCGACTGGCGGTGCGCGAGAACATCAAGGATGAGAATCTACTGAAAGCGCGCCGTGCTGTAACGCCCCTTGGCGCGCGCCCGAAGCGGCAGAAGGCACGCACCCTTCCGTAGCTGATACTCGGAGCTGTTGAAGCCCGCGGACCCACCTCCTAACTCAACGTTGTCTGGTGAGAATCGGGGGCCAGTCACACGAAGGGGCCAGCGGAAATGCCTTCCGCCTGGCCCTTCGACCTTCAGCACTACGCCCACTCCACCCCCAGCTCCTTCAGCGTGGCCCGCTGCTCGGGGGTGAGTTTGTCGCGTCTCGCCTTCGTGTTGGAGATCCATACGCCCAGCTTCACGGTCACGGGCTCGGTCTCGCCGTCGACGGTGATCTGTTCGCTGTGGCCGCGTGGTACAGGCCGGTCCGCGCCCACTCGCTCCACCCACTGCGCGAGAGCCGCCAGGCCGCGTTGGAACGCTTGCTGTGCCTTGCTCGGGCCCTTCGCTGCGCGCTTAGCCGCCGGGGCGGGAGGCGGCACCGCAGTGGGCTGCACGCCCAGCCTGGACAGTCGCTCCTGCTGCTCGGACGACAGCAGCTTCCAGGCGCTCGGCTGCTTCTGTCGCTGAAGCCACCGTCCGATGTCGTCGCCGTCGAACAGTACGCCGGGTGCGATGTTGGGCAGGTGGCCGTCGGCGTCGACGAGGTCGGCGAGGATGCGGTAGTGGCGTTGCCAGTCCAGGGGCCAGGGGCAGTTCCAGTCCTCGTCGATCGCCGCCAGCTGCTCCGTACGCACGGCGACCCGCTCTGGATTCTTCCCCAGGCCGCCCTTCCTGCGGAGGTTGGCCATGTGCTGCCCGATGGGCACCACGCCCTCGGCCTCGTTCTCGACCCACATTGCGTCCTGCCGCGGAGCAAGGTGTCCCGTGGCGCGCCGGTAGGAGCGGAGCGCGGCGAGCTTGGTCTCCCACGCCTCCTCGCCGGGTTCCCACACCATGCCGGCCTCCGGCGCGTCCAGCAGCTCCTTGCGCCGTGGCTCCAGCTCGCCCGCCCGCAAGGCTTTCCTCTGCTGGTGCACCCACCTCCCCAGCGGAAACGCCTTGGTCGCCCCGACCTCGACCTCGGTGTCGTAGGGGACGGCGTGCAGGCCGGTGATTTCGTTCTCGGCTCGCCAGCGCAGCAGGGCCTGGTAGCCCTCGAGCCACACCAGGGACTCCGGCCGGTACACCCGCGTGCGCAGGAACGCGGCGATGGTCGCGGCGTCGCGCGGACTGGAGAAATGCAGCAGCGCCGACTCGGCAGCGGCACCGCTGCCGTCCTGCTCCTGCTCCTGGTCCTCGCTGTCACCTGCGCCGCCGGCGCCGACGATCCGCCCGTCCTCATCGCGCCGGATGTGCACCGTGCGCTGTCCGCTGGTGAGCGCGCGGGAGGCGAGCTGCTCCACGAGGCGCTCGTCATGACTGCGGAGGCCTTGGAGCACAGCGACCAGTCCGGCATACGAGGCGGAGGCGACCATGTCGGTCGGATCCTCGCCGGGCTGAAGGAACACCGGCACGATGATCCGCGCGACCTTCGTGGAGCCGTTCCGGTTGAGCCGCAGCGCCCGGCCGATGTTCTGCACGATCTCCACCTGCGAGCCGCGGGTGTCCGCGAAACAGACGGCCTCCACACCGCGCTCGCCGGTGATGTCCACGCCCTCCCCGAGCACCCGACAACTCGCCAGGAACGCCCGGTGCACCCGCCGGCCGGCCGCATCGATCCCGCCTGCGAACTGCCGCAGCACCTCACGCCGCTCGGACACCAAATGGTCGCCGCACAGCCACGCCGACCACACCCGGTCCGGCGGGACATGGCGGCCAGCCTCCAGCTCGTAGAAGTCCGCGCCGATCGACGACGCGGGCAGCCGGTCCGCAGCCGCCAGGTCGTCGTCGGAGGCGTCACTGGCGTACAGCTCGGCTGCGGTCTGGGGCAGCTTCCCTGCGAACGCGGCGGCCTCCTCCACCCGCTGGTGAAAGGTCATCACTGTACGGAGGTTGTACGCCGCCGCGTGCTCCAGGAGTGCGGTCTGCAGGAGCGCCAGGCGCCGGCCCCGCTGCGCCTCCTCCGATTCCCCGAGGACCGGTGAGGGGTCGCGGATCTCAAGTACGTCGATTTCGAATCCGGCGAGGATGCCCCGCTCGATCGCCTCGCTCAGCCCGAGCTCGGCCAGCCACGGCCCGTAGGTCTCGGAGTCCTGACCCATCGACGCGATCTCCAGCTCCTGGCCGCCCGTGCCCTTCTGCGGCCGGGGCGAGGCGAGAATGCGCGGGGTGGCCGTGAGGTAGAGCCGGAAGTCGACCGGGATCCGCTGGTTGTCGTGGATCGCCGCCCATGGACGGCCAAGATCACCTGCGGTTGAGTGGGCCTCGTCCACGATCGCGAGGTCGAAACCGCTCATCTGCTGCCCGTACAGCCGCTTTCCGCCCGCCAGGGCGGCCTCGAGCGGTCCGCGAACCTTCTGCTGGCCCTCGGGTGCGTCGATGTCCTCGCGGTCCACGAGGGAGGCGTACGTGGCGAACACGACCACGGGCCCGTGCCCGGCCCACAGGGCGAGCTGGATGGGGTTGGTGGTGGTGCGCACCCCCAGCGAGTTGAGTACCGGGTCGTTCTCCAGCGAGCACACCGCGACCATCGGGGCCCGGTGGCCCACCAGGCGCCACGCCTGGGCGGTCTGCGCGAGCAGGTCCAGGGTCGGCACGGTCACCAGGATCCGCCCGCCCGGGAAGCACTCCAGCGCGCACGCGGCGGCGGTGATCGTCTTCCCCGACCCGGTCGCGGACACGATCGTGCCCCGTGCCCCCTGAGGGGGCACGGATGATCTTGCAGGGAATCCTACCCACTTACGGAAACTTGCTTTCTGGGCTACCTGGTGTTCCCGAAGCTGAATACCCAGCATTCCCGCACTCCTCCTCTGCCTTCTTTTCCACTCGCTTCGGAAATCACTGGGACGGCGTGAAGGGCGGCACGGACACCGTACCGTCCTCGCCCACGACGATCCGCTCGGCAAGCTGGGCCAGGACCTGAGAGGGGCGCAGCCCCGCCCGGTCGGCCACCACCCGGAACCGCCGACCGGACGCAGCGGACAACCAGACCTCCGCCCGCAGCTCATCCGCCTCCTCCCCCCGCCGCGCCCCGACGGCGCCCTGTGCCGCAACAGCACCAGCACGCCGTTCCTCACGCTCACGAGCCCACACTGAGCCCTGAGTGTCCTGTTCCGGCTCGTACACGCCCCAACCGGCCGTAGTCATAAAGTCCCTGACGCGCTGCCACTCAGCGTGTTTGGCCAGCCAGATGGCAGCCGACCGCTCCCGGTCCATCTCGAACTCGTAGAAGGAACCGTTCCCCCTCAACTGCTCCGCGGTTTCCCGCTCACGGACAGCGGCCTCCGCGACCTTTTCCGCAATGGCGGCGACGTCCAGGCCATTCGCCTGACGCCGGACCTGATCCCGCGCCACGTCCTGAGCACTCCACATGCGTTTTCCCTTTTCCGGACGCGCGGGCACCAGGACCCGCATCAGGTAGTTGGAGGGTGTCCCATGTTTCCGCCAACAGTACATGCTGCATCAACCTGATGCAGGCAACAGGATGAATCCGCGTGAGCGAACAAGAGCCTCGTATGCTGGCGCCCCGGCACCGTATCGACGGCGGCCTGAGCAAGGGGTGGGGCGATGTGGGACGGGATCGAACTGTGGCTGCGCAAGGCCGGAGGGCCCCTACTGGCGGGGGCGATCATGACCGGGCAGGCACTCACGCGTGAGCACTGGTTGCCGCCTCTGCGTCTACTGCTCCTCCTCGCCGGTATCGGAGCAGTAGTGGGCTGCGGGGGTTGAGACATGGAAGCTGATCCGCAGTCAGGGTTCGACCAAGACGGCCCTGGACCACCTAGAGGCAGTCGAACGCGGAGAGAATCCCGACCCCCCGTAACCAGCCCGGCCCGCGTCAGCGGGCCAACGGCTCCGAAGGCGCAGCCGAAGGACCGTCAGGCGGGGGAGCGCAGCGGACCCGCCGGCCCGGGCTGCAGCGAAGCGGAAGCCCGGCGGCGGGACGAAGTCCCGCCGCTCCGGG
>NZ_JBIUVQ010000044.1:0-13338 GCF_044743035.1 Streptomyces sp. NPDC087787 | reverse complement strand
ACTTCACCAGGAAGCAATAGCCGACGGAACCGCCACCAGCGGCCTTGCCCCAACCTCAGCCGGAAACGGGCATCACCTTACGAACCGCCCACTGAGGTCATCAAGGCATCCCGTTGCGACAGCTTGCGCCTTGGGCATGACGAACCACTTGCCGTCGGCACCGGCGTCCCAGACCGGCATCGCGTTCGGGTGCTCGCTCAGGATGCGGCCAACCTCAATCTCACGAGCCATCCGGGCTCGCTTGGGAAGGGGCGGGTGCTTGCCACGCAACTGCTTCAGGACGACGGGTGTACCGGTCGGCTTGTGGGTCGCATCGAAGACGTCAGCCATGCCGTCCTCTTGACGGTGGAAGGGGAACTTCTCACAGGCGTAGTCCCCGCGCACACCACGCGCCTCGTACGGCGCTGTGCTCGCGAGAACAAATTCTCCTTCCTGCTGGGCGAACTCATCGCCGCTCGCCCATTCCTCCGCAAAGATCTCAGACGCAGCGAGGGTGCGAGTCGTGGTGCCGTGCCGGACGTGGACGCGGAAGTTGTGGTCGTTGCCTGGAGCAGCGACCGCATGCGGGGCCTGGGTACTCGGGGGCACGGTCAGCACCCAGTAGATCTTGCCCTCGTAGGCAGTGGACTTCACCCGTCGCACGCCCACATTGGGAACGACGGGCTGGGTCCAGTGCGCGAGCACAGCTCGGATCCACTCCTCACCACGCCCCGGGGTCGGGTCAACGGGGGCCAGGGCGTTGGCGTGGTCCTCCTTCCCATCGTCGATGCCGATGACGACCACACCGCCTGCAGTGTTGGCCATGGCGGACACATCCTTGGCGAGTTCCTTCTTACCCGCGTCGGTGCCCAGATAGAAACTCCTCTTCCAGGCGAGGTCAACGCTCTCCGGCATCCGGCTCTCGACCGCACGCTGCAGATCGCCCTCGGTGAGGTGATCGGGGTGTCGTCCCAGGACTGCAGTGAGCCGTGTGGGCAGAGTCATCGGTGCTTCAATGTCAGCTCCTCGTAAGACACAGCTGACGCCCTGAGTAGAAATGGCGACCGTGGCGCAGTCGGTACCGATGGGTTCGATGAGGTCGTTCTCTGCCAAGTGGACGAGCGCCTGCTGGAGGTCGGTCTGGGGAATCTCGGCTCCCGCGAAGAACGACCCTGGCGTGGCGAGGAACAGGCCCGGGGCGGTGGGCGACTGGTCACCCGCGGTGTCGTACAGCCACCGGAGGAAGACGTCCATCGTGTAACGAAGACGAGCGGCGCGATCCTTCTGCAAGTTCTTCAGGGTGTGCACGGCGACGCGGCCTTCGTCCGTGAGGTGAACGTGAGGCGCACCGCTGCCCAAGGTCCGGGCGAGGTCTGCCAGGCCGCGCTGCTCCAGCTGGAAGGCGAGCACGGACGCATCTTCGGCCAGTTCGTGTTCTTCAACGAACTGGGTGACGTCAACGTAGTGCCCGGGATACTGCTGTGCGTAGGCGTCCAGCCACAACAGCAGCCGTGCCAGGTGGGCGCTGCTCTCGATTCCCCCACCGCCGTTCAGCGCGCCGCCTCCCTTCGGAGTGGTCTCGAACTGGACGGGCACACGCGAGGGTTTACGACCAGCTGCTCGCTCCAGGCTCTTGTTCGCTTCCTTGACCAGGCCCTTGGCCCACTTGTCGAGTTCACGCTGATTGATGCCGTTGCGGGCCACGATACCCCTCCTGTCGCGGGTGCTTGGGCGACAGGGTACGGGTGGGCACCGACAGTCCGGCCGTGAGCGAGAGCCTCGAAGGGCTGGTCCACGGGTCGCGGTGCAGACCAGCCCTGTCGAGCCAGTTCCTGCGGGCAGGACGGGCGTCCAGCGCCGTGCGCAGGCGCTTGGCGATGGGCTGATACCGCTGGACAAAGCTGAGGTCCTTCAGCTGGTCGGGCTCGGGCAGCTGCCGGTGCGGGGAAGGCCAGCGCTCGGAGAGTGTCCAGCCAAGGGGGCGCAGCCCGGCGCGGTTCATGTCCCCGTCGACGCCCTCCAGGTAGTCCGCGTCGACGGGGAGCTCTCTGTTCGACTGCCAGATCACCCCGTCCAGTTGGATGGGCGTATGGGGAGATCCGAAGAGGAAGCCCAGACAGCGCTCGCGCAGGACTGCCGCGCTCTGCTCGGGGCTCAGCGGGACACTCTTCTCTTCGCCCTTGGGGCCGGGGAGCGCGGTCCTGCAGTCGGTGTGCGGGAAGATGTCGATCTCCCCAAGAACGACGTGCGCTGTCGCGCTCTCGCGGTCGGGGTAGAACCAGTACCTCGGCAGGAGGACGATCACGTCGTAGGCGTCGAGGGCGTCGGCCACCGCCGCCGTGAGCGGGCTGCGGTCGGTGCGAGGCAAGCCGCGGTCGCTCTCCTGTGAGGGGTGGCGGACTACCCACATGCAGGTGTGGTGTGTCAGGAGGCCGGGGCCTGCGATCTCTCGCTTTCATGTCAGTGCGCAACCTGCACATCTCTCAGCAGATAACAGCGGACAAGCCCGGTTCTCTCACTTCCACAACAGTGAACGCGAATGACGGAACCCCATCCTGACCTGCACCTCAGCCCAGTCCAGAACCGCCGCTGTCACTCACCTGGCTTTATCGAGCAGTAGCGACGTCGCTTCTCGATGGGTTTGGGAGGCGCCCCGTTCCACGGACGGGTGATGTCGACGAGTTCGGGAGGCACCGGATCTCTTGCCAGGGCAGCATCGGGATGCTCCTGGTGAAAGGTGCTGGTCATGCCGCGGATGTCGAAGGTCGAGCTGTACGCGGCGATCCGGCGTGACCATCGCGGCGGCATGTCGATGCGGGAGCTCGAGCGCAAGCACGGCGTGACGTGGCGGACGGTCCGCAAGGCACTGGACTCGGCCTGGCCGGAGCCCCGCAAGAAGCTGCCGCCCCGGGCTACCGCCCTGGATCCGTACAAGCCGGTGATCGACGAGATCCTCCGGACGGACCTTGATGCGCCGCGCAAGCAGCGGCACACCGTCATCCGGATCTTCCATCGTCTGGTCGAGGAACACGGCGCCGACGTCTCCTACGGGATAGTCCGCTACTACGTCGCCGGCCGGAAGCCGGAGATCCTGGCCGAGTCCGGCAGGGCACCGCTGGAGGCGTTCGTCCCACAGACCCACCAGCCCGGGCACGAGGCGGAGGTCGACTTCGGCGACGTGACGGTGCGGCTGGCCGGCGAGCTGGTGACCTGCTACCTGTTCTCCTTCCGGCTGTCGTACTCGGGCAAGGCCGTCCACCGAGTGTTCGCCTCCTGCGGCCAGGAAGCCTTCTTCGAAGGCCACGTCCACGCGCTGCGGACGCTGGGCGGTGTCCCGCGGGGCAAGGTGCGCTACGACAACCTCAAGGCCGCCGTCGCCCGGGTTCTCGGGCTGAGCCGGGCGCGGGTGGAGGCCGACCGGTGGATCGCCTTCAAGTCGCACTACGGCATCGAGAGCTTCTACTGCCGGCCGGGCATCGAGGGCGCCCACGAGAAGGGCGGCGTCGAGGGGATGATCGGCTACTTCCGCCGCAACCACTTCGTCCCGGTCCCCGAGGTCTCCTCGCTCGCCGAGCTGAACGAGATGGTCGAGCAGTGGGACCGGCAGGACGACGCACGCCGCATCGGTGCCCGGTCCAAGACCGTCGCCGAGTGCTTCGCACTCGAGCGGCCGCTGCTGATGCCGCTGCCCGAGGAGCCGTTCGAGACGGGCCGGCTGTTCACCCCGCGGGTCGACCGCTACGGGCAGATCCCGGTCCGCACCAACCGCTACTCGGTGCCGATCCGGCTGATCGGCAAGCGGGTGCGGGTCGTCCTGCACGCTTCTCACCTGGTGGTCTACGACCAGAACGTGGAAGTGGCCCGGCACGAGCGGCTGATCGCCAAGGGCGCCGTGCGCCTGGAGCTGGATCATTACCTGGAGGTCCTGGTCCGCAAGCCCGGCGCGTTTCCCGGCTCCACCGCCCTGGAACAGGCCCGATCGGCGGGCAGGTTCACCCCGGTCCACGACGCCTGGTGGGCTCAGGCTCGGAAGGTCCACGGTGAGCGGGACGGCACCCGGGCCCTGATCGAGGTTCTGCTGCTGGGCCGGCACCTGCCGCACGAGCACATCGTCGCCGGCCTGGCCGCGGCCCTGCGGGCCGGGGCGATGACCGCGGATGCGGTCGCGCTGGAGGCCCGCAAGGCGGCCCAGGCCGAGACCGAACCCGCCCCGGCGGGCCAACCGTTGTCCGGCAAGCCGCCGGCGAACGTGACGTCCCTGCACGAGTGGAAGCTGTCTCATCTCCCGCCGGACACCAGGCCGCTGCCGTCCGTGGCCCCCTATGACCAGTTGCTCCGACGTCGTCGCGTCAGCGGCGGTGACCACCGAGAGGGAGAAGCACAGTGACCCTGCCCCGCCAGCGCGGCTTGACCGAGCAGGCCGCCGACGCCGCCATCGACACCGCCTGCCGCATGCTGCGGCTGCCGTCGATCCGCAACGAGTTCCCCGAGATCGCCGACCGGGCGGTGAAGGACCAGATGACCTATCGCGGCTTCCTCGCCGAGCTGCTGATGGCCGAGTGCGACGACCGGGCTCGCCGCAGGTCGGAGAGGCGGATCAAGGCGGCCGGCTTCCCGCGGGAGAAGTCCCTGCGGACCTTCGACTTCGACGCCAACCCGAACATCGACCCGGCCACGATCCACACCCTGGCCAGCTGCGAGTGGATCAAGAAGAGTCAGCCGCTCTGCCTGATCGGCGACTCCGGCACCGGCAAGTCCCACATGCTCATCGCGCTGGGCACCGAGGCGGCGATGAAGGGCTACCGCGTCCGCTACACGCTCGCCACCAAGCTGGTGAACGAGCTGGTCGAGGCCGCCGACGAGAAGCAGCTGAACAAGACCATCGCCCGCTACGGCCGCGTTGACCTTTTGTGCATCGACGAGCTCGGCTACATGGAACTCGACCGCCATGGCGCCGAACTGCTGTTCCAGGTTCTGACTGAGCGCGAGGAGAAGAACAGCGTCGCCATCGCCTCCAACGAGTCGTTCGGAGGCTGGACCAAGACGTTCACAGATCCCCGCCTCTGCGCGGCCATCGTCGACCGCCTCACCTTCAACGGCACCATCATCGAGACCGGCACCGACTCCTACCGCCTCGCCAGCACCCGGGCACGAGCTGAGGAACCCGCCAAGGCCGGCTGACCTCCACATCTGGGCTTGACACCGCTGTTGTCGGCAAGCTTCGGCCGGGCCATGTTGCCGGTCGAGGCACTTCTGGTTCTCGGCATGTCCGTGCCAGCCTGGGCAGGCGGGTGACTTGACCGGCTCTCAGACGGGGAAAGCGTGGCAGACATTGCGGTGCTGGTGAACAGTGTCTTCGACGGCCGGTTGAAGTGGCGCTCTCGTTATCTGATCCACAGGGCCCGGCGCCGAGGTCGGACTGGCCTGCTGATCCAGGTTGACCTGCGCGACCCTGTCCGCAGCATGTCACCCAAGTGGTGCTTGGTGTCCGTCAGGGAAGGTGACCACATGCTCTGCAGCGTGGACCGGACCAACTTCAGAAAGGTTCGTTTCGTCCCTCTTCCCCCAGGCCCGCACTTGCTGCGGCTTGAGACCCTTCGGACCCGCAAGCGACGCTCCACACACGTCGAGCGGACGGTCGTGCTCGGCCAGGGAGACATTCTGCTGGTGACATGTGACCCGGTTCAACCGAACGTCTTTTACCGGCGCAGTCCCAAGGCCGACACCTGGAGTCTGCAGATCCTTCAGTAGCACCGCGCTGGCCGGACACGTCACACTCCTGTCGCCACCTGCCTCGACGGCCAGCCGCTGACGGGCGGCTGGCCGTCCCGCGTTCACGGACTCGACAGTGCCGTCATTTCTCTTCGACATTCACGAGCCGACTGACCGACAACCGACTCCGGAACCGGTCGACAATCGCTGTCCCTTGAGATGAACGAAGCCAGCTCCCGGAGTCCTAGAGGCGACTGTCAATGAATTACCGCTGGACAACTGCTCGTTCCGATGCCGCGATACGCCACGTGTGGCGGCTTCCCGCTGCCGAAGCCGTGCGGGATCAACAAGCACTTTGGTGGAGTGTCGGGCCCGCCGGGGAGCTTGCGGTCCTGTTGGTTCACCGGCGATACCTTGATCGCAGCCGCTACGTCAAGGGATGGATTGGTTGGGGGCCGGAAGTCCCGTTCACCGGTGAGCTGGTCACCGTCACGGGGCAGGAGGAGCGGCGCATCCTGGTGAAGGACATCCGGCTGCGGCCCAGCCATCTGGCCCTGCTCCCGGATTCCCGATTCCTGCTGGTGAGCGGCCGTACATTCCCAAGCGGGAACGATGTCGTCTGGACACCCAACGCTGTGGTCTTCTCCCCGTCCGGCCGACCTGAAGCCGAGTTCTGCGTCGGTGACGACATCCCTGCCCTGGTCACCGATGTCCACGGAGGCATCTGGACGGCCTACGGAGACGAAGGCATCTATGGCGGCCACCCGGAGTCAGGAGCGGGCCTGGCGGGCTGGAACACCCAGGGCCAAGCGTACTGGGCTCCCAACGGACAGCTGCCCGACCACCCGCTGGAAGGCTGCACCGCTGCGACTGAGAACGACCAGGTCTGGCTCGTCTGGTACTCCCGCAGCAGTAAAGGCGGCACCTTCCTGACCCAGATCACTCCCTCCACCGGCGACGTGGTCAGCTACCGCAGCCCCATCCACAGCCCGGACGGGTTCGCAGTCCGCGGCAACCGGGCAGTACTCACCCGCCGGAACCACAACAAGCGGTCCGTCGAACTCATACGTGCCGCGGCGTGGCGGGGATGCCGGCGGCTGCTGCCCAGGCAACGGCGCCCTCGGCGTCGGCGGCAAGCGGAGCATCGTCACCGACACCCTCGGACTACTGCTGTCGGTACTGGTCACGGCCGCGAGCGTGCAGGACTCCGTCGCCGGCACCCACTTGATCGATCAGGTGGTCACCGCTCACCCCTCGATCCGCAAAGCCTGGGTGGACGGCGGCTACCGTCAGCATCTCATCGAGCACGCCGCCCGCCTCGGCATCGACATGGAAATCATCCAACGCGCCCCCGGTCGGCGGCGACCGCTGATGTTCCACCGCCGCCTGGCCCGCGACTACGAAAGCCTCCCCGCCCGCTCCGAAGCCATGATCCACCTCGCCATGACCGACCTGATGGCCCGCCGTCTCACCGGCGAAGCCACCATCTCCTGGCGCGACCCGACACCGCAGGATCAAAAGCCCATGCCGGGATAAAACATTGGGAGAAAACGACCTCTTAAGCGCGGCGGCAGCCGGTCGTGTGGCTGCCGTCCGACTTGTATTGCATGAAGGCGAACCAGGAGCTGGTCTTGGGGCCGAAACGGCCGTCCACGCTCAGCCCGGCGCCGTAGTAAGTCTCGTTGGTCCACTTCTGGATGTCCTTTACCGCCTGCTCGGTGTGGGTGCCGAAGTCCGAGTCCTCATCCAGGCGTGCGGTGATGGTGCTATAGCAGGTGTTCACGCTCTCCTGCAAGGCCAGCACTGCGTAGTTGTGGTCCCCCCGGACCACGACGCAGTTGTAGTTTCCTGAGTTCCCGGTCGTCGACGGCCTGTGGAGGTACAACCCCCCATCACTAGGCACCCAGGTGAAGCCGGTGCAATGGACCTCGGCGGCGGAAGCCGGCGTGGCGCTCAGCCCGAGGGTGGCGGCGATCAGTGCACCGACCACGACTGCGACCAGCTTGATTCTTTTAGTGCGGAATTGCATATTCTCTCCTCATGCTCTCCTTCGTCGAAACGCAATGAGCGTGACAGGCAACCGTTCTGCCTAGAAGGCCGAATTTCAGCCGTTATCGCCGCAGTTCACGGCCTCGGCTTCGAGTGCCTTCCAGCCGGTGATGAACTTGGGCATGGGGTTCTTCCTTGTTGGTCAGGACCGGGCGGTGTGCCCGGCTCCCCGCCCGCCCCCGGCCGCCGGGACCACGGGGAGGACAGGCAGCCGTCACGCCGCCGCGCCGGCCTCTGCCGCACGCCCGGCCGAGGTGGCGGGGACCAAGCCCGGCCCGAACGTCCCCGGCACCGGCCGCAATACGGCCTGCGGCAGCCGGTTGACCTTGGTCTGGTTGCACGGCCCGCACGCCAGCACCAGCGCCGCCTGCATCCACGTGTGCCAGACCGACCGCGGCACGAGGTGGTCGATCGTCGCCTCGTCCAGGCCGGGCCCGAACACGGCGTCGCAGTACCAGCACGACGCCCCGTCCCGCTCCGCCAGCCGCGCCTTCAACAGCCGTCGGCGCCGCGAGGGCGGCTTGCGGTCCACGCTGCTGCTCCTCCTGTGGCGTCCTGTGGCTCGTCTCGACCGACTCCAGCAGGCGGCGTGAGCGGGCGTTCGCCGCCTGGGTGACGGCGACCAGCGGGCCGCCGCGAGGCACTGCCGCTGTCCACCAGCTGACGATCGCACTGACCGCCTCCCGTAATGGTGGAGTCGGATGTTGCAACTCTCGGAATAGCCTCCCGATCGCGCAGCTCGGGCCCGTCAGCTCCTGATTGGAGTGAAGCAGCGGACACACCGACCAGCAGGTCAATCGTCGTCTGGAGCAGTTCCCACCCATGCGACCGGCTGTCCTTCGGGGGTGGTCCCCAAGTGCGGATACTTCGTCTCGTGCCCGACATCCAGGACACAGATCCGCCCCCACCTGCCATGTTTTCCAGGACACCGCTGGATTAGCAGGTCATGGTCGCCTTCCCTCACAGCACGGTCGTACCGCTCCTGGGAGCGCCGGAGAGTGGGGCTGAGCTCTCGTGCCAAGGAGGCTTCCAGCTCGGGCGTGGAGCGCCGGCCAGCACGGCCGCAGGGGCTTCCTCGGCTCGGGTCGGCGTAGGCATGGCGAGACCGTACCGCCGTGAAGGCTGCGGACGCTCCGGTCGCGGCGTGTCCGGGCGCCCCGCGCACCGGAGGCTAGCGACGACCCTTCGCATAGCGGCTCGGACTTCGTCGGCGGCCTTCGGAGTGCGCGCCCCGCGCAGGTGCGTAGGGCGCGGGCAACCTCGACCAGGTCATCGGATCGCGCGTCGCCGAGGTAGTCGTTGACTCCGAGGTGTTCTGGCGTCCCCCGGTGAAGTGGGCCGACGGGCCGCATCCGGCACGTTCCCGACCGGCATCGCGGTTGCACCTCAGCAGACAGCCCCGGCACGTGCCTGGGTGGCACGGGCCGGGGCTGGTTGGCCGAGGGTCAGCGGAGGGTTAGTTCGTGTCGCCGACCGTTACGTTCTGCTTGTTGTAGTTCTTGCCGTTGCCGTCGGGCTTGTAGTTCCGCTCGTAGTTGCCCGCGAGGTCCATGGAGAACCACTGGACGACGGTGTTCTTGTGGACCGTGATCTTCTCGGCGCCCTCGCGCATGCCCGCGGCGGCGAGCTTCGGCGAGTTCATCGTCGGGCGGCTGCCGTCGAGCGTGTAGTAGATGTTCGCCGGCTCGTCCACGGTGAAGGTGAACGTCGTCGAGGTGGCGGACGCGTCGGTCACCGCGAGCTTCGACGTGGGCTGCTGGTGGTCCTTGTCGTAGGCGCGGGCGACATCGAGGATGCCGATCTGGCCGTTGGAGAACTCCATGGCCTCCTCGTGGCCCTCGCTGAACGGGGGCTGGAAGCCGACCGCGTTGTACTTCTTGGTGGCCGGGTCGTAGAGGTCCGTGCCGACTTCGAAGTCCCAGCCGATGATGCCGTTGTTGTACCAGAACTCGTCGGCGCTGTTGCCGGCCGCCGAGTACAGCACGTCGACCACGGGGCCGGTGCGTCCCGGCTGGATGCCGGTGCCGCGCCAGTCCTGGACGGCGGACAGGATGTGGGTGGAGGCGTTCCAGAAGTAGTTCTCCGTGCCCATGTCCGTCCGCGGCAGCACCTCACGGCCGGCGGACTTGTACGCTCCCGGGGGCCACATGAAGTAGCCGCCGTAGGAGTGGGTGTTCATCGCGAACTTGATGTTCTTGAAGTTGTTCGCGAGCCACACCTCGTTGCGCGCTTCCGGCTCCGACAGCTCCGACGGACCTGAGTAGGTGTCGCCGGTGCAGCTGGTGCTGCCGCCGGTGTAGCCGTCGAAGCCACTGCCGACGGAGAAGTTGCGGTTGAGGTCGACGCCCCAGGAGTTGCGGCGTGCCGGGTCCGAGTTGTCCGCAGCGCAGTAGTTGACCATGTTCTTACGCTGCATGTTGTAGTCGTACATTGAGTAGTGGGCGCCGTCAGGGTTCATCGTCGGGATGATGAAGATGTCAAGGTCGTTCACCAGCTTCTTGGTGTTCGCGTCCCGCGCGTAGTTGCGCAGCAACCGTTCGGCGGTCTCCACGCAGGTGATCGGGGTCACCCACTCGCGCGCGTGCTCCTGGCAGTAGAGGAACACACCGGTCTTCGAGCCGTCCCGGTGCTTGCCGATCCGGATCGCCTTCATCTGGAACGGCTCACGCGAGACGCTCGCCGGCGCCTTGAGGCCGTCGGTCAGCGGGGTCGCCGGGGCCGCGGCCACCACACCGGTGCCATTGCTGGTCCGGTAGAGGCTGGCGGTCACCAGCGTCGACACCGCCGCGTTGGCGTTGATGGCGTTCACGACCTGGCCTGCGGTGCTGGTGATCGCGCCGGAGGCGTCCGTGGCCAGGTTGACCACCAATTCCTTGCCGTTGACCGCGACCGACAGCGGAGCGTTGTTCGCTCCCGGGTTCTTCAGCGTGATGCTGAGGTCGTTGCCGCCCTCACTGCCGTACGCCTTGGAGGTCACGTAGAACGTGCTCGCCAGCGCGGTCCCCGAACCCGTGCCGAACTGCGCCTGCGCCTGGCGGCGGTAGCCGTTCGTCTTGTACGGGAGATTGATGATCTCCGAGATGTTCGGGAATTCCTTGGCGAGACCGACGACCCGGTCGGTGACCTCGGTCGGGTCCATGTAGTGGTCGACGAAGTCCGATACGTAGTTCGGGCTCGGCGCCTTGACCGGGTCACCCAGCCACTTGGTCACCGGCACGGTGATCGTGCCGCCGCGGCTGCTGGTGACGGTGACCGTGGCGGGGGCCTCGGTGATGGCCAGCGGCGCGCTGAACCGGTGGTACATGTACTGGCCGGCGTCGGTGAAGCGGGACATCGTCGCCGTCCCGCCGGAGCCAGGCTTGGTGCCCTTGCCACTGTCCCAAGAGGCGGTGAGGACGGTCTGGGCGTCCGTCGCGCTGGACTTCACCTCGACCGACAGGAACCGCTGGCCGTTGAGGCTGGTGAACCACTCGGCGCGCAGGGGCGTGAGCGTGTCAGCCTCGGCCGCGTCGGCGGCCTCGATCGCGACCGCCTGCGAACGGGCGCGCATGTTCGCGTTGTAATCGCCCTGGTCCGAAATGGGGTTCTGGACGTCGAAACCCTGGTCACGCAGGTTCTCGGTCTCATCAGGGCTGAGGACGGCGTGCACTTCGATGCCGTTGTCGACCGGCTTACTGTATTCGGCCAAATCGACACCCATGGCGTCAAGCTTGTCCACCCCCGACTTATCGGGAACGACGATGCGCATCAGTGCGACACCGTTCTGGGCGGTGCTGGAATCGCGGTCGGGTGTGACCGGTTGGCTCGTGGGGGCGCCGAGCGCCGGAAGGGCACTCATGGTGACCGCCAAGGGAATTGCGAGCAAGAGCGCGTAATGCCGCGCTCTGCGGGGACTCCTCATCGAGTTTCCTCCATCTGGCGCGCCCTCCCGAGACGGGGGTGTCAGTCGGGCGAGGCACCCAAGTGGTGGGAAGTCTGTTGGGAAAGGTAAAGCGCCGTCAAGATCTCCGCGACCTCAAATTGGGACACTTCGCAACGGGGCTATTCACCCTGGGCATTCAGCGGAATTGGGTGATCTGAGAGGGTGTTAAGTCCGGTTTTTTCCTCGGTTCGTGATCGCTCGATCGTGGGACACTCGGCTGCCTGGTCGAGCAGGGCGGTGCCAGCGGCCTTGTCGTGGGCGGATGCGGCCAGCACGACGACGCCGATGATCAGCCCCAGAACGTCGACGGCCAGTCCCCGCTTGCGGCCCGACAACCTTTCGCTCCACGAGCGGGCGTTGGACGGCAGAAGCTGGTCGCGTTCGCCGCTTCCGTCGTCCGGGGCGGTGTGCAGGGCGAGGCAGGCGCTGGCATGGGCGGCTGCCTCCGCGGCGCCGCCGTGCGGTTCCTGCTCCCAGCCGGTTACGCCATCGGCGCCGGCGGCCTCCCACCCGAATCCCTGATCGATCGCGCGGCAGTTTCCTGACTCCGGTGTGCCCGTGGGCGAACTGCACCCAAATCGGTGCGGCCACCTGGCAGGTGCCGCTCCGCGCCTGGTCTGGTCGGCGGCGGTATCCGTGGTCAGGGCGTGGAAGAAGCTGGTCGCGAGTGTGCAGGCGGTTGGGCAGGCGGCCCCGTGGGCGTGTGCCGCGTCGTGCTCGTACGTGTAGGCGGCGTAGAGGAAGGTCTGCCAGGCGGTATGCGCTCGGGGACTGCCGGCAGGGCGCCAACGGGGACGCACAGGCGCAGACGCGTTCGTACCCGGACGAGCCGCCTGCCGCGGGGGCGTGCTTGGGCGGCCCCCGGCACCGCGCACTGGGGCGCGTGCCGGGGACCGGGGTGTGGCGTAGCTCAGTTGGCGGTGTGGGTGTCGCCCTGCTCGGCGCGCACCGTGGCTGCGTGGGTCTCGGCGAGCCACGCAGCCCCTGCCACCCACACCGGGATCCGGCCAGTGCGAAGGGTGTCGTTCAGCAGGCGCGCGGCCTCTTCGGCGTGTGTGCGGCGCGCTCGTGATCGCCTTGGTCGCCGTACCTGTCGGCGTAGGCAAGGTGCCGGGACGCGCTCATGATTGCGTTGTGCGCCTTGGGGGAATCCACCTCCAGCGCAATCCCGTCGCCGAAGATCCCGTCACGCAGGGTGTACTCGCGGCCCGCGGGCGGTCGGGTGTAGCGGACCGCCACCAGCTCTACCGCGTACCGCGCGACCTGGAGCCAGACGGTGCCGCGCCCGGTCTCGGTGGCATCGTGCAGCATCGCCGCGATACGGCGCGCGCCCTCATCGGCCGCTGCGAGGACCGGGAGCGAACCGCTGCATCGGTAGTCGGCCAGGCCGGATGCCGCCTGCTCAGTGACTGCCTCAAGGTCCGGCATCTCGGTCGCCTGGTGCCGCACAGCGTCGGTGGGAAACATCAGGGGCACGGTGGGTGTCCTCTCGTATCAGATCGGGGCACGCCCCGGGGTTCGGTGCGCGCGGTGCTTCCCCGGCCCGGTGTAGGCAAGCGAGTAGGAGTGGGTTCGAAGTGAGGGTCGTGTCCCTTCTCGTGGTGTAGCCGATCATCCGGCGGTTGTGTTGGGGGTGTTGGGTAGTGCGGGGGCGCTTTCGGGGCGCTCGGCGGGGT
>NZ_JBIUVQ010000043.1:0-15810 GCF_044743035.1 Streptomyces sp. NPDC087787 | reverse complement strand
GGGACCTAGACAATCCTCATTCTTGCTGGTCAGAGGCCCTTTCTGTTTGTGTGACCACCTGCCGGACAGCCCGCTTCATGAAAGCGCGAGGCTAAAAAGATCAAGTCGGTTGCCTGGAGGGAACTTCGCCCCTCCAGGCACCCTGCCCGCCCGTCGGGGGGGGACTGGCCCGGTGCGGTTCCCGACCGGTTCGTGGAGCACATCGCCCTGTGGGAAGGCACCGGTGATGCCACGCCCGAAACGGTGTGGGTCGAGGCCATCACCGAACAGGACTACAACGGCCCCGCATACGCAATGAGCCCTTTCCATCTTCACTCTGAGCTGGTCAGATGAAGAGTGAGGACGGCCTGGACGACGCTGGTGATCCGAGTGGTCGAGCACCGCAGTTTGCGGAGGAGCCGCCAGGACTTGAGGGTGGCGACGGCCTGCTCGACGAGTGCCCGAATCTTCGCGTGAGACCGGTTCACCGCCTTCTGGCCGGCGGAGAGTGCCTCCCACCGTCCCCAGCACGGGATGCGGACCGTGCCGCCCGCACCCCGGTAACCCTTGTCTCCCCAGCACTTGATGCCGGCCTCGGCGAGGGCGTCGACGATGCCGTGTTCGCGGGCCGCGCGGACGTCGTGCACGGCGCCGGGCAGGGCCGGTGAGGCCCACAGCAGTCGACCGAAGGGGTCGGCCATGACCTGCACGTTCATCCCGTGCTTCTTGTGTTTCCCGGAGTAGAACGGCCGGTCCGCGGCAATGCGGTCGATTGGCAGGAGCGTGCCGTCCAGGATCACGAACGCCTTCACCGACGCGGTCCGCACCGCGTCGGCCAGGCTGGGGGCGAGAGCGGCCAAGAGCTCGACAGCCTCGGTGACATAGCGGTAAGCCGTCGTGGTCCCGATGCCGAACCCGGCCGCGAGCTGGGCATACGTGTGCCCCACCCGCAGACGGGCGAGCGTCAGCAGGGCCTGGCGGCCGGCACTCAGGCGCCGCCAACGGGAGCCGATCGCACGGCGGTGCCGCCGCAACTGCTGCGTGAGGAAGCGGAGGGCAGAGCTGGACACGTCGACGCCCGACGGGTAAACAAGCACGTGAAGCCTCTGGTGGAGACGGTTCTCTTGGTCGAAAACCCATCTACCAGAGGCTTCACCACGTTGTCAGCCCAACTGCCAGCCTCACGGCTCAGGTTGGAAAGGGCTCAATGAGTAACCGTCGGGCAGAAGCTGGACCATCGGTCGGGCCGACCGTGCGCTACGCCGCGTCGGCGACCCTGCACGTATCCGTGGACCTCACGACTTCCCGCGACCAACCCTGGGAGCACCGCCTGCCCGGACACCCCGCGCCTCACCCCCGCTCCGGCGGCCCTCAAAGCCACCACACCCGAGACCTACCTCGCAGTCGACGCCGACAATCCGTTCCGACGCCAACCGCTCCGAGGCCCACACGCAGCACTGAGGATGAGCATGGGAGCGCACACCATGCAGGCGCACGCTGCGCAGGGCCGCGCGGTCAGCGGCCCGCAACCGCCCAGCGCGGCAGGTCACGGGCCTCGCCGCTCTCTTCCGTGACATTTGACCGGCGGATGCCGCGCACCCTGTCCGACCTGCGGTGAAGCAGGTCAGGGCTGGGGGCGGCGGCCTCTGTGTGACTTCGCCGCGCCTGCGGCGGGCTCCTGCCGGCCCTTGCTTCGGACACTCATCAGCGCCCGATCACAGGTCTGCGCGGATTCGCGGCTCGTCGGTCCGCTCCGCCCAGGGGTCACGCCGTTCGGACCGGGAGCTCTCGCGGAACGCCACACACTCCTCGTACGACGGCAGCATGGCGCGCCGCTCCGCCTCGGCCAGCGTGGGAGCCGTGGCGTCCTTGGCGGAGAGCCGAGGCTCGATGCCCTCAGGCCAGGGGATGCCCAAAGCGGGGTCGTGCGGATTTATGGCGTGCTCCCGTTGCGGAGCGTAACCCTCGGAACACAGGTATACGACGGTGGTGTCGTCGGCGAGAGAGAACAACGCGTGACCCAGGCCTTCGGAGAGGAAAACAGCGTGGCGGGTCTCCTCGTCGAGGCGAACGATCTCCCACTGGCGGTATGTCGGAGAACCGGTCCGAACATCGACGATGACATCGAGTACGGCGCCACGTACGCAGGTGACGTATTTGGCCTGGCTGGGCGGAACATCGGCGAAGTGGATACCGCGCAGGGTGCCGCGGCGAGAGACGCAACAGTTGGCCTGGGCCAGATTCAGGTCCTGGCCCGTCGCCTCGCGAAAGTCGCGGTCCCGGAACCACTCGTGGAAAGAGCCCCGGGCGTCGGGGAAGATCTCCGGCTCGATCGCCCAAGCACCCTCAATGGCAAGCGGTCGCATGCTCGTTGCCGTCCTTTTTCATCAGGATTCCGCGTAACCGATGGTCTCAGTGCTGCTTCGCATATCTGCCGCCCGACGCTAGACGTCGCAAGCCGAACACAGCAACCCCCTTAACGGCGAACGGCTCGCCACCAGTCCTGGCGTCCTCTTTTACAGGGGCCAAATAGGGGTTGCTCCTCCTGCCGCGGACGACAGGATGGAAATATAGAGCCGACATTTTTCCAACCCGATACGGCGGTGCGGTGCATGACTGCCGCCGGCGCGTGAGGACTGACATGACGACCCTGACGAACAACAGCGAAGTCTGGATCCACCGGTTACATCCGGCTCCGCACAGCACTGTGCGTCTGGTCTGCTTCCCCCATGCGGGAGGATCGGCCGGTTTCTTCCGGTCGATGTCCGAGGCCCTCGGCCCGCGGACCGAGGTCCTGGCCGTGCAGTATCCGGGACGGCAGGAGCGCTGGAAGGAGGCACCGCTCTCGGACGTCGGGGAACTCGCGCGCCTGATCGCCGCGGCACTCCGGCCCTGGGCCGACCGGCCACTGGCGTTCTTCGGCCACAGCATGGGTTCGATCGTCGCCTACGAAGTGACCCGGCGTCTGGAGTCGGTGGGCGCCGGCAGCGCACCTGTCCTGCTGTTCGCCTCCGGCCGCCATGCTCCTTCCGTCCTCCGGGAGGGGTCCGTACATCTGCGCGACGACGACGGCCTGATCGCCGAGATGAGACGGCTCGGCGGCACCGACGTCGAACTGCTCGCTGACGAGGGCTTCCTGCGGATCCTCCTGCCGGCCGTGCGGAGCGACTACCAGGCGGTCGAGACCTACGTCCACCGGCCCGGCCGTGAACTCACCTGCCCCGTCGCCGCCCTCGTCGGTGATGCCGACCCGTACGTCACCCCTGACGAGGCGCGCCGCTGGGAGGAGCACACCTCGGGTGAATTCGCCCTGCATCGGTTCCCCGGCGGTCACTTCTATCTCGTCCCCCAGCAAAAGAACGTCATCCGTGTGATATCCGAGCGGCTCGCCGAGGTGGCGCCGGCCGGCCGCTGAGGCTCGCCGACGTGTTCGGGGAGCAGAGAAGGGAGAATCGCGTGACGGTGGACACCGCGTTTCCTCAGGTGCCGTACCAGCGCGTGAAGGTGCTCGACATCGCACCCCAGTACAAGATCGTGCGAGGACCGGTGGCCGGGGTCCGCTCCCCGCACCGCGGCTTGCCGACTTCGGCTTGCCGGCAGGACGGCCGGGCCCCGCACCGGTGGGCGACTGCGCCGGACGGCACCGTCACCGAGGCCCGCGACCGGGCAGGCGGAGCGCCGGGCGGGTCCGCGGCCCTCGTACAGCATCAGACCGGCCGGCGGATCATCGACGTGTCGGCGCAGCACCTCCGACCGGTGGGCGTCGCGATCGTCACCGGCGTCGAGTCAGGGAACACCACCACGGCCGCTGTCCCGCTCACACTCACTCGGACGGGGCACTACGCAGGTCTCGCCGACGGCGATGAGGCGCTGCTCTTCGACTGCGGCGGGGGGCTCTCCCTCGCCGGCCAGACCGTCGCACCGCCCACGCCGTCGGCCTCGATGCCGACCGGCGAAGTGACGGTCATGGCAGGGGGAGGCTCCCTTGGTATCCGGTAACGGCGAACGGCTGCTCGTGACCGGCGGGGCCGGCTTCATCGGCTCAGCCCTCGTCAGGATGCTCCTGACGGAACCCGGTGACGTGGCCGAGGTGACCGTCCTGGACAAGCTCACCTACGCGGGAAACCTGGCCAATCTCGCCGCAGTGGCCGCCGACCCGCGGCTCCGGTTCGTCCAGGGCGACATCTGTGACGCCCGGCTGGTGGCCGAGGTGATCCGGGGCCAGGAGAAGGTGGTGCACCTCGCCGCGGAGTCCCATGTGGACCGGTCGATCGACTCGGCGTCGCAGTTTGTGACCACCAACGTACTCGGCACGCAGACGCTGCTCGACGCGGCGCTGCGCAATGGGGTCCGGACGTTCCTGCACGTCTCGACGGACGAGGTGTACGGCTCCATCGCGTCCGGCTCGTGGCCGGAGAGCGACCCGGTGTCACCCAATTCCCCGTACGCCGCGTCCAAGGCCGCGGCCGACCTGTTGTGCCTGGCCTACGCCCGTACGCATGGGCTGGACGTCCGGGTCACACGATGCTCGAACAACTACGGGCCGTACCAGTTCCCCGAGAAGATCATTCCGCTGTTCGTCACCAATCTCCTGCTGGGGCGGCGAGTGCCGCTGTACGGAGACGGCAGGAACGTCCGCGACTGGCTGCACGTCGAGGACCACTGCCGCGGCATCCTGCTCGCCCTCGAACACGGGCGGCCCGGCGAGATCTATAACCTGGGCGGCGGCGCCGAACTGTCCAACCACGAGCTGACGACGACTCTCCTCGGCCTGCTCGGCACCGGACCGGAGATGATCGACTGGGTCGAGGACCGCAAGGGCCACGACCGCCGGTACTCCGTCGCCTGGTCCAAGGCGGCCACCCGGCTGGGGTACCGTCCACGCCGCTCGTTCGAGGAAGGCCTGCGGGCCACGGTCGAGTGGTACCGAGACAATCCCGGCTGGTGGGGTCCGCTGCGCGAGAGCGACTTGGGCGTGGCAGCGTTCGGCCGGCAGGAAGGGATGGGCGGCTGATGCGCGGGATCATCCTCGCGGGCGGCTCCGGCACGCGGCTGCGCCCGCTGACGCAGGTGCTGTCCAAGCAGTTGCTGCCGGTTTTCGACAAACCGCTGATCTACTACCCGTTGTCGGTGCTCATGCTGGCCGGCATCCGGGAGATCCTGGTGATCAGTATGCCGGGCCACGTCGACCAGTACCGGGCCCTGCTCGGCGACGGCAGCAGACTGGGCCTCCAGCTGTCCTACGCGGAGCAGGACCGGCCGCGCGGTATAGCGGACGCGCTGCTGGTCGGCCGCGAGTTCGCCGGTGACGAACAGATCGCCCTGGTGCTCGGCGACAACGTCTTCCACGGGCACGATCTGGCCCGCGTGCTGCGCGAGCAGGTGGCGAAGCTGTCGGGGGCCACGTTCTTCGGCCACTCGGTGGCCGATCCCCAACGCTACGGTGTTGCGGTTTTCGACGAGGGTGGGCGGTTGGTCGACATCGAGGAGAAACCGGCGCGGCCGCGTTCCAACCTGGCGGTCACCGGCCTGTACCTCTATGACAACGAGGTCCTGGACTACGCGGCGCAGCTCACCCCTTCGCACCGCGGCGAACTGGAGATCAGCGACGTCAATCGCCGGTTCGTGGCGGATGGCAGGGCCCGGCTGGTCGATCTGGGCCGGGGCACCATGTGGATGGACGCGGGCACCCACGAGAGCCTGCTGGAGGCCGCGAACTACGTGCGTGTCCTCCAGCGGCGCCAGGGCGTGCAGATCGCGTGCATCGAGGAAGTGGCCTACCGGATGGGCACGCTGGACCGGGCCGGACTCGATGCCGCGATCGACAGAGTCGGCGCCATGTCCGACTACGGCATGTATCTCCAGCAGGTGCGGGACGAGCACTGACGGGTACGGATGCTGAGCGGCTACGAGGGAGCGGACCGGGGAGCATGCCCGATCGCCGGGCCGCTCAGCCATCCGGACCGTCACCTCGCCGTACCGCCGTCGCGTCTCGTCACGCCTGGTGACGGGGGACCTTCGCCAGCAGGGCCCGGGCCGCGAGACGGTAGCCGAGCGAACCGAGACCGGCGATGACACCGCCGGCCAGCGGGGCGATCACCGATTCATGCCGGAACGTCTCGCGCGCCCAGATGTTCGACAGATGCACCTCCATCCACGGCCGGGGGTAGTTCGCCAGCGCGTCGCGCAAGCTCCAGCCGGCGATCATGAGGGCTCCGGGGTTCACGATCGCGCCGACCGTGTCGTACGAGGCGTGGATCGCCCCGATCAACTCACCCTCGCAGTCATGCTGGACGGAGCGCACCTTCCAGCCTCGGTCCGTGACCTCGTCGGCCACGGCGTCGGCGATGTCGGCCAGCGTGTCCGTGCCGTACACCTCCGGCTGGCGACGCCCGAGGATGCCAAGGTTCGGGCCGTTCAGCAGCAGTAATTCGTTCGTCATGAATACCTCGCTATTTTCGACTGCCGATTATCATGCTCCGGCTGCGGCAAACAAAACACCTCCGACTTCTTTCTTTTCCTGAATAAGGGGGTGCTTAGGGGTTGCCCTAGGGGAATGACGTTCGCTCAGGCCTCAGGTAATGTCCCGATCCAGGCAGCAGCACAGCGTTTCGTTTGTTTTCCCTTTGACGCAGGAAGAACGGAGAGCCGTGAGCGAAAGTTCGAAACAGGCACCGGAATTTCCGGTGTGGCCGCAGTTCGGCGACGCGGAGCGGGAGAGCCTCGTCCGCGCGCTCGAACAGGGCCAGTGGTGGCGCATGGGGGGCAGCGAGGTCGATCACTTCGAACAGGAGTTCGCCACCTACCACGGTGCGGACCATGCCCTCGCCGTCACCAACGGCACCCATGCGCTGGAGGTCGCGCTTCAGGTACTCGGCGTCGGGCCGGGAACCGAGGTCATCGTGCCCGCGTTCACGTTCATCTCGTCCTCGCAGGCAGCCCAGCGGCTGGGCGCCGTCGCGGTGCCCGTGGACGTGACCCCGGACACCTACTGCGTCGAGGCCTCGTCCGTCGAGGCCGCCATCACCCCCAGGACACGGGCGATCATGCCGGTGCACATGGCGGGCCAGATGGCCGACATGGACGCGCTGGGCAAACTGGCGGCCGACGCCGGCGTGCCGCTGATACAGGACGCCGCGCACGCCCACGGTGCGCGGTGGCAGGGCAAGAAGGTCGGTGAACTCGGTTCCGTCGCGGCATTCAGCTTCCAGAACGGCAAGCTCATGACGGCGGGCGAGGGCGGCGCGGTGACGTGCTCCGACGACGAGCTGTACGAGGAAGCGTTCCTGCGGCACAGCTGCGGCCGTCCGCGCACGGACCGCCGCTACTTCCACCAGACGTCCGGCTCGAACTTCCGCATGAACGAGTTCACGGCCGCCGTACTGCGCGCGCAGCTGGCCAGACTCGCTTGCCAGATCGACACAAGGGAGCAACGCTGGCCGGTCCTGGCGCGGCTGCTCGCCGAGATTCCCGGCGTCGTTCCGCAGGCAAGCGACGACCGGTGCGACCGGAACCCGCACTACATGGCGATGTTCCGGATCCCCGGCATCGGTGAGGAACGACGCAACGAACTCGTGGACCGGTTGATAGAGCGTGGCCTGCCCGCGTTCGCCGCGTTCCGCGCGATCTACCGCTCGAAGGGGTTCTGGGAGACCGGTGCCCCGGACGAGACCGTCGACGACATCGCGCGCCGCTGCCCGAACACCGAGGCGATCAGCGCGGACTGCGTCTGGCTGCACCACCGCACCCTTCTGGGCACGGAGCAGCAGATGCACGACATCGCCGAGATCGTCGCCGACGTGATGGCCGAGGTGTGAGCGCTCCGGTGAGGGTCGCGGTAGTCGGCCTCGGCTGGGCGGGCCGGTCCATCTGGCTGCCGCGGCTGCACGAGCACCCCGGGTTCACCGTCGTGGCCGCCGTCGATTCCCGACCGGACGCGCGCAGGGCTGTGGCGCGCGAGGGCATGGCCGCCACGGTCCAGGCGAGCGCCGACGAACTGGACCCGCGATCGGTCGACCTCGCGGTCGTCGCGGTACCGAACCACTTGCATACAGCGGTGGGGGCGGAACTGCTCGCGCGCGGTATTCCGGTGTTCCTGGAGAAGCCGGTGTGCCTGACCAGCGGTGAGGCGGACCAGCTCGCCGAGGCCGAACACCGAGGCGGGTCCGTGCTGCTGGCGGGCAGCGCCGCCCGCTACCGGGCCGACGTGCGAGCGCTGTACGGTCTCGCCGGAGAACTCGGCGAGCTGCGGCACATCGAGCTGTCCTGGGTGCGGGCACGCGGTGTGCCGGACATGGGCGGCTGGTTCACCCGGCGGCGCATGTCCGGTGGCGGGGCGCTCGTCGACCTCGGCTGGCATCTGTTCGACACCATCGCACCGCTGCTCGGCGGGGCCCGCTTCGAGCAGGTGGTCGGCACCGTCTCCGACGACTTCATGAACGGCGGCTCGTGGCGCGCCTCGTGGCGGCAGGACGAACCGGTGTCAGCGGACGAGGGCGGCGATGTCGAGGACACCGCACGGGGATTCCTGGTGACCGAGGACGGTGTGTCCGTCTCGCTGCGTGCGAGCTGGGCGTCGCACGAGACACATGACGTGACCCTTGTCCGGGTCGAGGGCAGCGCGGGCACAGCGGTGCTGCGCTGCACCTTCGGCTTCAGTCCGAACCGGGTGGGCGCGGCGACGCTGACCTGGACGCGTAACGGCGAGGCGCAACCCGTCACCGTCCCCGACGAGCCCGTCGGCTCCGAGTACCTCGGCCAGATCGACGAGTTGCCGAGGATGCTCGCCGAACCCGGCGGCGCCGGCCGGGCCGTGGAGGAAGCCCGCCGGACCATCGGTGTGATCGAGCGATTCTATGCGTCGGCGCGGCGGGCCCCCTGGCCGGTCACTGCCGGTCGTTGAGATCCGAGGAGGAGATGTCCGTGTCCACGGACACCAATCTGATCCGTACACGTCACACGACCGCGACAACCGCCAAGCGGGCGGTCGTCTTTGACCTCGACGGGGTGATCGTCGACAGCTTCGGTGTCATGCGCAAGGCGTTCTCGATCGCCTACGCCGAGGTGGTCGGGGAGGGCAAGGCGCCGTTCGAGGAGTACGAGCGGCACCTGGGCCGGTACTTCCCGGACATCATGAGGATCATGGGACTACCGCTCGAGATGGAGGAGCCCTTCGTCAGGGAGAGCTATCGCCTCGCGCATGAGGTGAAGGTCTTCGACGGGGTGGTCGACATGCTGACCGCCCTGCGTACCCGTGGTCTCCGACTCGCCGTCGCCACCGGCAAGAGCGGCCCGCGCGCCCGCTCGCTGCTCGACGGGCTCGGCCTGCTGACGATGTTCGAGCATGTGATCGGATCGGATGAGGTGGCGCGCCCCAAGCCCGCGCCGGACATCGTCCAGCACGCGCTCGACCTGCTGGGTGCGGCACCCAGCGAGGCGATGATGGTGGGCGACGCGGTGACCGACATCGCCAGCGCCCGGGGGGCCGGGGTGACCGCTGTCGCCGCGCTGTGGGGTGAGAGCGACGAGAAGGAACTGCTTGCCGCGAACCCGGACACCGCGCTGTACGATCCCGCGGACCTGCTCGCCCTCTGTCCGGCCGTCTGAAACCGGGGAACGGGTGGGCCCCAGGGAGACGTGCGTGCCATGACGTGCCCGGGGCACAACCAGCCGACGTCGACTGCCGAGTGCGGCCGCCGCGTGGACCAGGACGTACTGGCCTGGTCCACGCGCCTGGTCGCGCCGAACGGCGTGACCGCCGGCGTGCTCGGCCCCGGCGGCGGCCCGTCGCACAGACGCGCAGCCACCCCCGCGGCGTCGGGCGTTCCATGAGGACTACCCGACAGACACCCCGGCCGAGCCCACCGGTGGTTCGTTCGGTCAGCCGGTTCGTGGCATCGTGGCCAGCACGTCCGCCACCACGTCCTCCGGGACGTCGGTGACGAGTTCGGCGCCACGCGGGCCGTCGAGCACGAACGCCATGCCTGACAGTGCCTTCTTGTCCAGTCGCATCAGCTTGATGAGCGTCGGCACCTCGACGTCGGCGGGCAGGTCGGTGGGCAGCCCGTATCCGCGCACGACGTCGACGTGTTCCGCCGCCCGCGCTTCACTGATCCGGCCCAGCGCGCCGGCCAGGCGCCCGGCGAACACGGTGCCGATCGCGACACCCTCTCCGTGCCGCAGCGCGTAGTCCGTGGCGCGTTCGAGTGCGTGCCCGAGGGTGTGGCCGTAGTTGAGCAGGTGCCGTAACCCCGAATCGCGCTCATCGGCGGCCACGATCTCCGCCTTGCGCGCCACGCTCGCCGCTATCTGATCCGCCAGCGGCAGCGTCCGCAGGTCGCCCGCGCCGATGAAGTGACACCGGGCGATCTCGCCGTACCCGTTGATCCATTCCCGCTGCGGCAGTGTGTCCAGGTAGTCCGTGTCGCACAGAACGACGCGCGGCTGCCAGTAGGCGCCCACAAGGTTCTTGCCCAGCGGGAGGTTCACCGCGGTCTTGCCCCCCACGCTTGCGTCGACCTGGGCGAGCAGAGACGTCGGCAGGTGCACGACCGCGACCCCTCGGTGGTAGAGCGCGGCTGCCAGACCCACCGAGTCGGTGGTGGTCCCGCCGCCGCAGGAGATCACCGCGTCCCCGCGGCTGAGGCCGAACTCGGCGAACCGACAGCACAGTTCCTCAACGGTGGACAGCGTCTTGTCCCGTTCACCGTCGCGCGCGGAGAGCAAGAGCGCCGGCACCCCAGGGTCTGGCACCAGCTCCGGCGGACGTGCCGTCACCACCGCCACGCGCTTCGCTCCGATCCCGGAGATGGCTTCGGGCAGCAGCCGGCGCACGCCAGGCCCGATGTGCACGGGGTAGGACCGGGCCCCCAGCGCGACCTCGATCGTGCGGTACGCGTGTCTCATCAGGGCCTCCACTGGTCTGACCGCGGTCTGGGAACGAGGGACCGGCCCGCTGTCGAGCGCACCACGCGGGCCGCAAGGGCGGCGCCGGCGTTGTCGACGCCGAGCTGGTTGTGCGTGATCTGCGCGTGATCGAACAGGAGGAACCTCGTCGGCATGCCTCCGGCGGTGGTCACGATCTGGCGCACGGCGTCAAGGTGTTGCTGCCAGGCCTCCGGCGCGTCGAACGGCTCCAGCGACACCTCGGCGGCGGTCGTCAGCTCCACCCGCCGCGCCGGCGTGAGCGGGCTCACCCAGTGCTGCCGGCAATGGAACAGGAAGGACGCACGGTCGGGCTCGGGAATCAGCTCGACGAGCCGACGCAGGTGCCAGACCGCGGCCGTCAACCCCGGCCGCCCGTCGCGCAGCGCGGTGAGCGCGAAGTCGCTCGACGTGGACGCGAGCTCGTCGGCGAGCTTCGTCTCGGGCAGGTTCAGGTACTTCGTGGTCTGCGGTTCGTATCGACCGGTGCGGACCGTCCAGAGTCGGCGATCGTCCATCTCACGGGCCAGCCGGCCGATGTCAGCGCTCGACCGGAACCGCAGGACGAGTGAATCGGGGAGCCGCCGGAATGACCATAGAGCATGGGGGTCTTCCGCCCGAACGAGCCCGACCAGGTCGGGTACGAGCGAGAACAGCGCGTCCGCAGAGGTGGGGCCGAACAGTCGGCAAAACGACCAGTCCGCCGTCATTGTGAAAACACCTCGGTGGAAGAATTCGGAAGAGAATTACCGACCTCAGGATAGCCACTTTCTTTGCGGAATTTGTTGACCTGGAAAATTAGGGAGGATATAGGGGGGTACAAAGGGGTCTTCTCTGACTCGTCAGCGGCAAGACTTGTCGCAGATGTCGAGTCGAGGGGTGTGGTGCCATGTTGCGCACGGAGCTGATCCGGCCTCTTCCGGAATTGCTGAGGGCACACGCCGGTCGCTTCGGCGACAAGGTCGCCTTCCGGGATGCGCGGCGTGCTGTGGACTACGTCGAACTGGAGCTGCGTACGCGGCGGCTCGCGGGCCACCTCGCCGGGCTGCGGCTGCAGCCGGGCGACCGTGCGGCGATCGTCATGGGCAACTGCGTCGAGATGGTCGAGAGTTACCTGGCGATCGCCAGAGCGAGCGCCATCGGCGTGCCGCTCAACCCGAGGGTGACGGACACGGAGCTCGAGTATCTGCTCGACGACAGCGGCGCACGTGTCGTGATCACCGACCCGGCACACGCCGACCTGCTCACTCGGGTCCTGCGGGACCGGCCGGCCGTCCGGCTCGTCGTCACCGGGGATCCACCGCTTCCCCTTCCCCCGGGGGCGGTCTCCTTCACCACGATGGCCGCCACCGAGCCGCCGGTCGCCGCCAGGGACGACCTCGGACTGGACGACGTGGCCTGGATGCTCTACACCTCCGGTACGACCGGCAGGCCGAAGGGAGTGCTGTCCACGCAGCGCAACTGCCTGTGGTCCGTCGCCGCGTGCTACGTGCCGATCCCCGAACTGTCCCACGAGGACAGAGTCGTCTGGCCGCTGCCCTTGTTCCACAGTCTCTCGCACATCGTGTGTGTGCTCGGGGTGACCGCGGTGGGCGCAACGGCCCGCATCCTCGACGGCTTCTCCGCCGACGAGGTACTGACCGCGTTGCGCGAGGACGACGCGACGTTCCTCGCCGGCGTCCCGACGATGTACCACTACCTCGTCGCGGCGGCACGTGATCGTGGCTTCGAGGCGCCGAGCCTGCGGATGTGCCTCGTCGGCGGTGCGGTCACCACTGCCGCGCTGCGCCGGTCGTTCGAGGAGGCGTTCAACGCCCCGCTGCTCGACGCCTACGGCAGTACCGAGACATGCGGTTCGATCACCATCAACTGGCCAACCGGCGTGAGGGTCGAGGGCTCCTGCGGTCTGCCCGTGCCCGGGCTGGGCGTGCGTCTGGTCAATCCGGAGACCGGACTTGACGTGCCGTCCGGGGCCGAGGGGGAGGTATGGGTCCGCGGCCCGAGCGTCATGGTGGGCTACCACAACCAGCCGGAGGCGACCGATGAGTCGATGCGCGACGGCTGGTACCGCACCGGCGACCTCGCACGCCGTGACGCCGAGGGGTACTTCACGATCAGCGGCCGGATCAAGGAACTGATCATCCGGGGTGGCGAGAACATCCACCCCGGTGAGATCGAGGAGGTTCTGCGGTCGGTGCCAGGCGTCGCCGACGTCGCCGTGGTCGGCAAGCCCCACGAGGTCCTCGGCGAAGTGCCCGTGGCGTTCCTGGTACCCGAGCCGGAAGGCATCGACCCCGAGCGTCTGCTCGCCGTGTGCCGGGACCGCCTGTCCTACTTCAAGGTGCCGGAGGAGCTCTACGAGATCGCCGCCGTGCCGCGTACGGCGTCCGGGAAGATCACCCGGCACGTCCTGCTCGAACAGCCGGCGCGACTGCGCGCCTCGTCGAGCCACCACTACGAGTACCTGTTCCGCCTCGACTGGATCCCCCTGCCGTCCGTACCCGTGCCCCCGGTCGTCGCGCGCCACTGGGCGGTGGTCGGCGCCGACGCGTTCGGTGTCGCCGCCGGGCTGGAGGCGCACAGCGCCACGGTCACGACGCACGCCGCGCTGAGCGATCTGTGCGCCTCGGTCGCGTCGGGGGCGGCCGTGCCGGACGTAGCGGTGCTGTCCTGCGGGACTCGTGTCCACAGCGTCGGGCGGCTGGCCGACACTGTGCAGAGCACGGTCACGCAGATGAGCAGCGAGGTCGAGCGGTGGCTGGCCGACGAGCGCCTGGCCGGCACCAAGCTGGTGCTGGTGACCCGGGAGGCGGTCGCGGTCGGCGCGGGCGACGAGGTCCAGGATCTCGCGCACGCACCGTTGTGGGGTTTGCTGCGCGGCCTGCAGGCCGCGCATCCGGACCGCCTCGTCGTGGTGGACCTGGACGCGGAGGACCGCTCCCCCGCTGTGCTGCCGGTGGCCGTGTCGTCCGGGGAACCGCAGTTGGCCGTGCGCAAGGGCATCGCCCTGTTCCCGAGGCTCGCGCGCGTGTCGGCGTCCATGGAGTTCGACGCACGCCCGGCCTTCGACGCCCACCGGACCGTGCTGATCACCGGCCCCGAGACGCCCGCTGCCGCGGCGGTCGCGCGTCACCTGGTCGCCGCCCACCGGGTGCGGCACATCCTGCTCGTCGGCGTGCCAGGGGCCGAAGACGCGGCGGAGGACCTGCGCGCCGAACTGGCCGCCCAGGGTGCCAAGGTCACCTCAGCGGCCTGTGACGTGGCCGATCGCGAGGCGCTGTCCGCCCTGCTGGCCAGGGTAAAGCGGCCGCTCGGCGCGGTCGTGCACGCCCAGGGCGCCTCCGGGCGCGGTGTGGCATCCGCGGTGGACGCGGCGCTGAATCTGCACGAGCTGACCAGGAACGCGGACCTGTCCTCTTTTGTTCTCTTCTCCTCCGCCACCAGCGTGCTCGGCGCGCCAGGCGCGAACGAGCCCGCTGTCGCGGGCCTGTTCCTGGACACGCTGGCACAGTGGCGACAGGCCAGGGGACTGCCCGCGCTCTCGCTCGCGTGGGCGGACTGGGAGCCTGCCGCCGGGGCACCAGGGGGCAACGGCACCCTGTCCATGCAGCAGGGCCTCGCGATGTTCGACGCGGCCACGACGCTGGACGAGCCGTTCCTCGTTGCGATGCAGCTGGACACGACCGCACTGACCTCTGTTCCGGCTGTGTTGCGGAACCTGATCGACGCTCCGGCCACCGCCGCCTCTCCGGACGGCGCCGTCCGCGCGGAACTGCGCACGAGGATGCTCGGTCTGCCCAAGGCGGAGCGGATGGATCTGCTGCTCGACCTCGTGCGTGCGGAGGGGGCACGGGTGTGCGGGCTGGACGGAGCGGCGGAGGTGGCAGCCGACCGCGCGTTCAAGGAGTTGGGCTTCACGTCGGTGAGCGTTGTGGAACTGCGCAACCGGCTGGTCGAGGCCACCGGGCTGGCACTGCCCACGGCAGTTGCGTTCGACCACCCGACACCGCGGGCGCTGGCCCGGTTCGTTCTTGGCGAACTCACGGGTGAGCGCAGGGCGGCACCGGCGGTCATGGCACGCACCGAGGCGGCTGACGAGCCGATAGCGATCGTCGCGATGGCGTGCCGGTTGCCGGGCGGGGTGTCGTCTCCGGAGGACCTCTGGCGTCTGGTGTCCGACGGCACCGACGCGATCTCGGAACTCCCGGCCGACCGAGGTTGGCCGGAGGACCTGTACGACCCGGAGCCGGACGTGGCGGGTAAGTCCTACGCGCGGCATGGCGGTTTCCTGGACGACGCGGCGGGGTTCGACGCGGCGTTCTTCGGGATCTCGCCGCGGGAGGCGCTGGCGATGGACCCGCAGCAGCGACTGCTGCTGGAGGTTTCCTGGGAGGCGTTCGAGCGGGCCGGCATCGACCCCGGCTCATTGCGTGGCCACGACGTGGGTGTGTTCACCGGTGTCATGCATCACGACTACGCCACTGGCGTCGAACGCGTACCCGAGGGCACCGAGGGCTACCTCGGCATCGGCCGGGCGGGCAGCGTCGCGTCCGGGCGGGTGTCCTACACGCTCGGTCTGGAGGGCCCCGCGATCACGGTCGACACGGCCTGTTCGTCATCGCTGGTGGCGCTGCACCTCGCGGCCCAGTCACTACGCAACGGCGAATGCGACCTGGCCCTGGCCGGCGGAGTCACGGTCATGGCCACACCCAGCGCGTACATCGAGTTCTCACGACAACGCGCACTGGCACCAGACGGACGGATCAAGGCATTCGCCGAGGCGGCCGACGGCACCGGCTGGTCCGAAGGCGTGGCACTCCTGCTGGTGGAACGACTCTCCGACGCACAACGCCACGGCCACGAAGTACTCGCCGTGATACGCGGCTCCGCAATCAACCAGGACGGCGC
>NZ_JBIUVQ010000042.1:11065-16805 GCF_044743035.1 Streptomyces sp. NPDC087787 | reverse complement strand
CGCGATCGAGGAACTGCCCGTCGCGCTCGGCATGCTGACGGTGGCGCGCGGCGACTTCCGGCAGGCCGTCCTCGGCGCGGTGAACTACGGCCGCGCTCCCGCCTGCTGCTCCGCAGCGCGTGATTGACACGCGCTCACGCGCGTGCTAGGGACGCGTCCCGCGTCCCGGTCGGCCGCTCCGCGGCCTCTGGGTCCGCGTCCCGCGGACCGACTCCCCTCCGCTTGCGCTCCGGGGTGGCGCGGCTCGCGCCGCGCGGGGGCCGGCCCGCTGCGCGGCCCGGTACGCTGTGGGCCATGGCAGAGGTTCAGCGGATGTCGCGCGCCTACTTCGATGCGGAGTTCGGTTGGCATGCGCGGGAGCACGTTTCCGAGATAGCACCCGTCGTCCGAGAGAAGACACCAGCTTTCCTGGTGTGGCCGGAACTGCTGATCAGCGAGGACGGGGACCAGTAGGCTTGTCCGTGGGGAGCCTGCGGGTCGCGCGCCGTGGGGTCTGGTCGATAGGGCAAAGCTGTGACAGGCACCTAAGTGGGGTTCGATTCCCCCCCTCCCCCCTCCGGTACAGTGTCCCCAGTGCTACCGGCCCCCGCTCCCAGGGGGCCGGCCACGCTACGATGGGTTCCGCACGGGGTTGGAGTAGTGCCCGACCCCCCACGCCACAGACACCGCACGCGGAGCACGTGCGGTCCGGACCGATCGCCGGATCCAGTGGCACGGACCACAAGTACGGCCCCCACCCTGGCCAGGGTGGGGGCCGTTGTCATGTACGATTCTGGCGGGAGTGAAGGGCCGGTGTGCTCTTCACCAGTGGGCCCCGGGGTTGTGCGCCCCGGGGCCTACTGCTACTCCGGACACGCATGTTCTCCCACGTCGAGGGTCAACCCTTGCTCTTCGTCCCACCAGCCATCGCCGGACGCACCGCACGCGCCGCATTCCCACCGGCCGGCCAGTGAGATCCCGTCATACATCCTGCTCCCTCCGCATGGTGAGGGGCATGGACGGGGTGAGCACGGGCGGGATGATGGGGCCGGCGGCGTGCGCGGCGGGGGTGGCGTCGGCCTGGGTGGGCTGCTCTTCCCCCGTCCCGAACTGCGGGCACTGGACGTGGTGCTCACGCTGCACGCCGTCGTCGTCGGCGGGGGTGCAGCAGTGCGGGCAGTGGCCGGCGCGGGGGCCGCTGCACGTCGGGCAGACCCACTCGGAGTCTGGGGTCGCGCCTACGGTGAAGTAGTGGTGGTCGCTCTCGTGCCGGTGGTGGTCGGGGTGCTGACCGCATCCCTCACGGGCGCACGGCGGCTGGAAGAACGGCGGATCGGGCCGCTTCTGGCCGGCGGGCAGGCGGTCCCATTCCATGTCGACGATGGAGGAGAGCACCTCGTCCTTGCGCCACTTCTCGGGCGGGTGGACGCCACCCCGGCCACCCATGCCCCGGTACAGCGCGCACAGGTCGGACTTCCGCTTCTGGTTCAGCTCCCGACCGCGGCGCAACCAGAACTGCTGTCGTGTCTCACTCATGAGAGGTCGATCTCCACTCTGTCGCCTTCGAATTCGATGCCGGGTCGGTCTCCGTCGTCTTCTACCTGGTAGACGTCGGATGCGCCGCGCTGGAGTATCTCCGCGGCGGCTTCCGGGCCGGCCATGGCCCAGGCGCGGATGACGCGCTTCATCACCTTTTGCATCCCGGTGAGGGTGGTCGTCCGGTGCGCTGTCTTGTTGTACTGGGGGCCCGTGCTCTTGGACCACTTGATGGTGGCGGTCACGGTGACGGACTTGGGGGTCGGGCGCCTCTTCAGGTCCGCGCGGAACGCTGGCAGGATCACGAGGTTGACGTGCGCGTGCTCGATCTGGCGGAGGGACGCGGCGGAGGGGGCCTGCTTCCCGTTGCGCCAGCGGCGCCAGGTGCCGCGGGAAACCCCCGCGGCGCGTGCTGCCGCCGCGGGGGTTTCGAGGGCCTTCTCTATCTGGTTCATGCGGGCCTGGAGGCCGCGCTGGGAGGTGACCGGGCTCTTCACCTCAGCGACCCGGTAGCGGTCTCTCAGCGCGGCGTCCAGGGCCTGGGCAAGGTCCACTAGATCAGGTCTCCGGTGTCGGTGTCGTCGTAGAGGGCCGTGGGGCCGGCGGTGTGCTCGGCGGTCGCGACCTCCACGCTCTTCGGCTTCAACGCGCCGATGGCGTAGCCGGTGGCGTCGATGCGGAACGGCGGCTTGGGCCGGGCCATGACCTCCGGGAGGTCGGCTTCCATGACGGTGATCTCGTCGGTGTGGCCCATGGCGATGACGGGGCATCCGGTGGCCGTGTACCGCCAGGCCTTGCGCCACATGGTGGCGGCGTGCTGGGCGTAGACGGTGTGCGCCCAGTCCGGCCGGCGCGTCTTGCACCTCTCACCCGTGAGCATCATCGACCACGCGGCGGAGTACCCCAGCTTGAACTCGGCGAGGCGGGTGCAGGGGACGCACTCGCAGTCGGCGGGGCGGTCGCCGTCCGGGTGGGCCTGGTGCTGGGCGTCCATCAGGTCCCGGCGGATGCCCTTGAGGTGGTCGACCCATGCCCGGAACGTGGTGTGCGCCTGGGCGGTCCAGGAGTCGAGGATGGTCAGTTCCGCGATCGCGCCCTCTTCCAGCAGTTCGAGCAGCAGGACGAGGGTGGGGGCCGCAATCCAGACGTCCGTCTCGGTCTCCACCCTGGTGGAGTTGCCCAGCGGGTGGACGAGGGTGGCGGAGAACGCCCAGTAGGGGACCGTGACGCGGTAGTAGCCGGGGAGGACGTCACGGGGGGCGGGGAGGTCGATTCCACCCGTGGGGGTGAGGTGCGAGTGCGCCACCTTCACCCCGCCGGCCGCGCCGATGTAGGCCGCGTTGGCGTCGAGGGAGAGCAGGCGGGCGCCCTCCGGGCACTCGTGGATGCTCCGCCAGTTCCACGCCGGGACGAGGATGTCCCGGGCGGGGGCGGGGATCTGCGGGCGCCAGAACGGCTCACGGGTCCGGGCCAGCGGCGGGAACTGCCGCTCCATCCTGGCCAGTGCGGGGAAGAAGCCGGTGGTCTGCTGTGTCATGTGCTCTTCGCTTCCTTGGGAGTGGAGGGCGGGGCGCTCGCTTGCCTGATGAGGTGTCGGACCGCGGCGCCGAAGGAGAGGTGCAGTGTGCGCTGGACCTCCGCGATCGCGGTGAGGTTCTCCGGGGAGAACCCGCACGTCACGTACTTCAGGGCGTCCGGTTTGTGCTTGCGTCCCATGACATAACCCTAACAGGTCCCAACAGGTTTTTGAAGGGGCGGGAACGACAACGCCCCCGCCGGGGAGCGGAGTACGCCCGGCGGGGGTGTTGGATGGGGTCGACCGAACCTTGCCGGACACGCTACCGCTTCTGGAGGGCGGCCACGTCCTTTTCGACCTTGTCCAGCCTCGCCGCAAGCGACTTGAGGGTCGGCGCGGGCGGGGGGGCCGGGGTCGGCTTGGGGCCCTGGAGGATGTCGCGCACGCCGGAGCGGAAGTCGGGCATCTCGAACCCCTTGGGGTCGATCTTGCCGACCTGCCACTCCTTGTGGCCGATGACGGACTTCTCCGTCCACCCGTGGGCCTTGCAGAGGGCCGCGGCGGCCTTCCGCATCGCGTCGAGCTGGACGGCCGGCCACGGGTCCTTCCCGTCGCCCAGGTTCTCGCACTCGAACCCGTACATCCAGTAGTTGCCGTCCATCGTGTTGGTGGCCGGGACGGGCGGGCGGGTCATGTAGGACTCGGCCTTGACGGCAGTGAACACGCGCGGGTCGCCCAGGCCGGCGTGGTTGGCGCGGCCGTAGCCGACGATGTGGACCGTTCCGTCCTTCGTGATGACGCCGTGGCAGAGGGGGCCGGGGAGTTCGGCGTCCCCGGTCCGGCAGAGTTCCACGGTCTTCGCGCTGCCCTTGGTGACGGTGTGATGGATCGCCACGCCGTGCACGGGCCCGAACGGGCCCTTCGCGTTGCGGTTGTGCTCGGAGGGCGGCTTGCCGTTCGTCTTCACCTCAACGACCTTGAGGCCGGCCCCCTTGAGGGCCGCTATGAACTTCGCGTAGGTCAGTGGCGTGGCCACGGTGTCTCCTTCAGTCTGCGTCGACGCGGGCGCCGAACCATCCGCGGTTCGCGGTCCGGCGCTTGGGCTTGGGGGTGTCGTCCGCCGGGGTGTCGTCCGCCGGGGTCTCGTCCTTCTTTTCGGCCTGGTCGTCGTCCTTGCCGTCCGCCGGGGGCTCGTCCTTGGCCTCCGGCGCGGGGTGGAACGGCCGCTCCACGAGTCCCTTGAGCTGTTCGAGGACGGAGTCGAGCTTGGTTTCCTGGGCCTTGAGGCGGGCTTCCAGCCGGGCGGCGCGCTCGTCGTCGCCTTCCTGGCGGGCTTCCTTGGCCTCTTCCTTCGTCTCCGCGATGTCGTCGCGGATCTCGGCGGCCTCCGTCTTGGCCTCTTCGGTGAGCTGGGCCGGGTCGCTCTCGGTCTTCTTCGTCGTCATGGGGTGGCCTCCGGGTCGGGGGTGACGGTCGTGATGGTCCACGGCAGTGCGGGTGCGTTGGGGGTGGGAGTGCACCCGACGTAGACCGCTATCGCGGTCACGGACACCGCAGTGCACAGCATGATCAGGCGGAGTGGACGAAAGTTCACTCGTCGTCGCCCGGTCGTCGCGGCTGAGTGGGGCGGACCTTGACTCCCATGTGCCGGGCGATGGCGCGCAGGTGGTCCATGGCCAGGTGCATGGTGCCGGGGTCCATGCCGTACTGGAGGGCGGCCTCAATGCGCATCATGATGAACCGGGCGATGCTCACGCCGGAGGCGTCGGCGTACTCCTGCCAGCGCTTGCGCTGGGCGGTGGTCACCGGGACGCGGATGGTGTTCTCGTCGAGCAGGTGGCGTATCGCATCGTCGGCGGTGCCGTTGATCCGGTCGGCAAGGTCGTGAACTGCCTTGTGCATCTCAAGGGACACGCGCACGGTCTTCGTTTCCACGGGTGCGGTCATAGTGAACGACAGTAGCCCACCAGTGAACTGACGGTCTACTGGTTAGCCTTGTTAAAGGTTTACTGGTTTGTCTATCCGTTCATCAGGTGTCTCACGTCGTCGCCATGGCGAACCATGAGAACTCCATCGCGGTGGCGGAGCCGCGCAGCACGCGCAGCGTGAAACCCGTCGCGGTCACGCCGGACGTCGCCCAGGACAGGGACGTGGAGCCGCCCGCGGCCGGCGCGGACGATGACGGGGTCACCATGACTTCCGGCTTGGTGGCGAACGGGCGCGAGAACACCACGTTGATGTTGTCGGTCCACTGGTTCGCGACGGGGGTGACGGTGAGGCGTCCGGACAGGATGTTCCCTGCGGTGAGGCGTCCCTCGCACTTCGTGTCGCCCGTCATGACCGTCGACTGGGTATCGATCACGACCTCGTTGGCGCTGCCGTTGCTGGGCCCGCTGCCGTGGAGCCGGATCTCTGCGGGTCCGGCGGTGCCCCTGGCATGTGGCGACGTGATCGCCACTGAGGGCGTGTTGACCCCCAGCCGGGACGTGAGGATGGCACTGATCACTCCGGGCTGCCACGTCACCCCCGCCGTGTCGGCGGGCTGATACTGCGTGCTGGCAGTGAACTCGTCGGCTTCCAGGATCACCCGGGAGCCGGACGCCGACGTCCATGTGGCGGCCGTGGACAGGGTGATCCGGCCGTCCGGCCCGAACACGCTGATGCCCGCCGGGTAGCCATTGCCGTAGGCGTCGGTGCCCGCCTGGCCGG
>NZ_JBIUVQ010000042.1:1708-10969 GCF_044743035.1 Streptomyces sp. NPDC087787 | reverse complement strand
TCGTGGCGGCCGTGGACAGGGTGATCCGGCCGTCCGGCCCGAACACGCTGATGCCCGCCGGGTAGCCATTGCCGTAGGCGTCGGTGCCCGCCTGGCCGGACACGGCCATGATGAGCCGTCCGGGGCCCGGGGTGCCGTTGTAGTAGAGGGAGACGCCGCCCACGGAGATGCCGCCGCGGACCACCGCGTCGTTGAACTCGGCGGAGCCGTCGACGCCCACCTTCCACCCGGCCTTGCCGGGGTCGTAGTTCGGGGACTGGAGGGCGGGGCGGATGAGCGTCACGCCTCCGGCCAGATCGTCATCAAATCGCACGGTGACTCCCCCTATCGCATGGTCTGCGTGCCGTAGATGGACGCGGTCGCGCGGCTGCCGGGGACCCCGTTCGCCCACTCGACAATGAGCTGCTGCGACGGCTGCACGAGCACCTCCCCGGAGGCCGTGGACCGGTTGCCCATCCACGTCTGGGAGACGATCTGTCCCGGGCCGATGGACCCGAGATAGACGGTCGCCTGGGGGATCGGGACCTGGGTGGGGCCCTGGTCGGTGCGCACGTTGATGATCGTCACGCGCCACGTCCGGAAGCTCTCCGGGGTGAAGCTGACGAACCCGTACCCCTTGGCGTCGAGGACGACGGAGCCGTAGGTGTCCAGGACGTCCGCCATCAGCCGGCCCCGTGCAGCTGCGCGAACAGATGGACCGCGTTGGGTCCGCCGATGATGCCGACCACCAGGGCCGCGGCGGTGTAGACGATCGAGAGTTGCTTGCCCTGCGCGGCCACGGTGGCCGCGAGGGTGTCCACGGTGGCATTGAGCGACCGCACGGCCTCCCGTAGCTCCGCTATGGCCACGGCCGCCGTGCTGTCGCCGCTGTCTGCTCGCGGGCTCACTTTTCCCCCTAGGGCACCCGGGTGAGGGTCAGCCAACTGTCTGCGTACAGACGGGCTGTCTCCGCCGGGTCTGATATGGACATGGTCAGGGTCAGCAGGCCATCGGCGGCTGCGGTGACCAGGCGGCCCCGCAGGAACACGAGCCGGTTCGCCGCCGACCCGGTGTAGGAGTCGACTCCCCCGATGGTGGGCCGGTAGCCCGTCGACGCCGTGGTGCTGTTCCACCGCATGGTCGCGCCGGTCGGACCGGTCCACGACAGACCGACCGACGCGGTCGTGTTCGAGCACGAGAAGATGATCCCCGCGTCGAGGCAGTACCTCCGGCCGGCCTCCACGCGGACCGTGAGCGGGGTGGACGTCTGCCCGGTCGCCCCGGTCACCGCGAAGTCCGCGCCGGTCTCGGCGTACAGGGTCCGGACCGGGACCACCGGCACGTACGAGGGGGACGGCATCTCACTCACTCCAGTACGACGACTGCACGCTGATGTCCGTGGTGCCGGACACCGCGCACGCCCACACCTCACCCAGGTGATCGACGGGCCAGGGCAGCACCGCGGGGATGCGGATGGCGCCCGCCGCGCCGGCCATCGCCCCGGCCTGCGACTGGGCAAGCCAGATGTCCTGGCCGACCGCGCAGATCAGCGCGCCCTTGCGCCGGGCCTCCAGCGGAAGCAGGCGCACGGCCACCTGACCGACGTTCTGTTCGGTGCGGTAGCCGACACCCCGGGCCGGAAGCTCCCGCGTCTCCACCGGGCCGCGGACCGTGACCCCGATGGGCCGGTCCGGCTCCGGGGGGTACTCGTGCTGCACGATCTCGTCCGGATCGGAGGTGATCTCCATTTAGGCTGCTCCCTTCGTCGCCACGGCGGTCAGACCGCGCGCGGCTTTCTGGACCGCGGGCTGCTCGCGCAGGATGAGCATGAGCCCGCCGCCGACCAGGCCCACGCCCAGCACGCCGTAGCCAAGACGCATCCAGAAGCTCGGTTTGGTGACTGCTTCCCAGGCGTCGGACAGGAAGTTGCCCACCGCGTCCAGGCCGGTGGCGTCGGCGACCGCGCCGGCCGCATCCCCGATGCTGCCCGTGATGCTGTCGACCACACCGCCGGGCCGGCCGGAGTCAGGGTCGAAAGCGATGACCTTGATCATCTCGTCGCCGCCCTTTTTCCCGAACTGGGCCCGAAGCTGGGCCTCCGTCGTGCCCTTGCGCTTCACCTGGGCGACCGCGGCCTTTGCCTGGGGGAGGAAGGCAAGGTAGGCGCCGGTGGTGTGCGCTTGCCATGCCCCCCAGCCCTGGGCCTGGTAGATCCGGTAGCCCTCGGATGCGTTAAGTTGCCCGTCCACCCACTTCAGACCATCGCCGTGCGGGGCGAAGAAATCCGCGTGCGCGCTGCGGCTGATCTGGAAAAGGCCGAAGTGCCCGCGCTTGTAGGTGTTGTAGATGAACGGCTGCCGACTGGACTCCGCCGCCGACGTCGCCGCGGCCTCCGCCCACAGCTTTTCCGGCCACCCGGCCAGCGCGATGTACACCACAAGCTCGTTCCAGGGGAGCTGGAACTTGTTGTTCGCGTACCACTTCACTGACCAGGCAGGCCCGGGGTTGCCCCCCTTCGGAATGCCGTACTTGTCGACGTCAGCCACGGGTCAGACCGCCACGCCGTACATCGGCGTGACCGGGAGCTGCTGCGCCACGGCCACCTCGTCGCCGACGATCCCGCCGTCCTTGCCGGTCGCCGGAGCCGGGAGCATCGAACCCGCCCGCTTGCTGATGTTCGACACCGCGTTCGCGTGCCGGGTGGTCCACGATGCGCCGATGATGGTGAGTCCGCCCAGGGTGAACACCGCCGGGCTCTTGGTCAGGATGCTGACCAGGGCCACGCCGCCGGCCGCGATCCATGCCGCCGTCTTCTCAGCGGACGCGATGTCCGCGTTCCCGGGCTCCAGCGACCGCACGTCCGCCGTGGACGGAAGCGCCATCTGGTAGGCGCCATAGGCCATGATGCTGGTCGCGAGGGCCATGGACACCTCAGTCTCGGGCTTCATCTGCTGCTCTCCTTACTTCTTCGTCTTGACCGTGAGGGCAGCCGACTGCGGCCCCGGGCTCTGAGTCGTGGTGTCACCGGCAACCGTGACCTTGTGGCTGGTGCCTGCCTTGAGGCCGGTGAAATCTCGGTAGGGCTGGTCGCTGGGGGCGACCTGCTTCCCGTCGATCCACCACCGGTAGTAGGTGGCGCCCGGGACCTTGTTGGCGGTCACCCGGAAGCTGGTCTTGGTGATCGCACTGGCCTTGAGGCCGGTGGGCCTGGTCAGCGTGACGGGCTTGGTCTTCCCGGACACGGCCGCCGACTTAGGGCCGGCCTTCCCGTCCGCAGCCACCGCCGCCACGGTGAAGGAGTAGCTGGTGTTCGACGCGAGGCCGGTGATCCTGACCGACGTCCCGGACGAGCGGACCGCGTTGGCACCGGACCGCGCCACGTCGTACCCGGCGGCGCCGGCGACCGCCGACCACGCGAGGGTGACCGACGTCGCATCCGCCGCGGACACCTTCAGACCGGTGGGCGCCTTGAGGGTCGCATTGCCGGTCGCCGCGGCCTCAATGACGGAGTACGGGCCGCCTACTGGGGGCTGCCCGGTCGACGCGAGGGCCGCGCGGACGATCTGCGCCTCCGTCTTGTCCAGCGACCGCCGGGCGAGGAAGTTGCCCAGCGCGGACAGAACCGCCTGCCGGTTCCAGCCCGCGGCCTCCAGCTGGTCCGCGGCCTTGCCCGTCCACGCCGCGTTGTCGTTGATCGCGTTCGGGTTGGTGCCGTCGGTCCACTGGTTCCCGTTGTTCCCGCCGACGCTGACGCTGCCGCCGCTGCCGGTGGTCGACTGGCCCATGTCGGTCAGATCCGGAGTCGAGTAGAGGCCATCGGACGTCGACGGGCCGGTGTCCCGCGACGCCGACCACCACCGCCACCCCACGTAGGCCGCCGCGAGGGCCGCCGGGATGATGATGTACTTCCTCTTCACCTTGCCCGCACCGGGCAAGTCCATGGTGCCGTCGAGCATCTCCGCCATCAGATACTCCCGTCCACCGGCACGCCGTACCCGGACGGGGTGACGGACTCGCCCAGCTCGGTCAGCCACGGGTTCGCCGCCAACTGCCCCATCTGCGGGGTACGCGGGTACGTCCCGCCCACGCGGGGGTCCCGCGACACCGGAGGCGCCGTGCGCCGGTCGTACGTCTGCGCCGGCCGGTCCTGATACATCGGCGTGTGCACGAAATACCCGGTCTCGAAACCGAAGTGCGCACGGCCGCCGCCGCGCCCGGCTGCGAACTGGTCCCCCTCGGGGTTCGACGCCGACCAGGAGTTCGTGCCCGCGATGAACTTGTCCGCCCCGGGCCCGGTCGGCTCAGCGCCGATCGACTGGGGGAAACCCGCCTCCCGTTCCAGGAACGACGTTCCCGCCACACCGACCGGGTTGGCGGTGTGGCCGGGCCGCGAGTCGTCGCCGACCCCGTGCACCCGGCTGATGTTCGCGCGGTGCCGCGAGCCCGCGATCGCCCCGCGCGCCGCCGACGCGAACGACGTGTCCACGCCCGCGTTGTGCGGGTCGCCGGCGAGCCAGGCCGGGGCGATGCCTGCCGGGGTCGACCCGTCACCCGGGGTGTGCATCGCCTCCGACGCCGCGTCCCAGCCGATGCCGGGCTGCCCGGCCATCAGGGCCCGCTCGACACCGTCCTCAAGGGTGAGGCCGGCGTACTCGGCGCCCAGGTCCGGGCGTACGGTGATCTCGTCCTGGCGACGCTGGGGCAGCGCGTCCATGCCGGAGGGCTCCGCGTGCGCGGAGTCCGGCCCGGACGGGTGCGCGTGCGGCCGCTCCGGCGCCTTCATCCGCAGCACGTTGCCGCTGTAGGTGGCCATCGGTCACTTCTTCACGGGGGAGGCCATCGCGGTAGCCAGACCGCCGGTGAACAGACTGCGGATCGAGTCGATCACCTTCGGGGTCTGCCGGCCCGGGAGGATGAGGGTCGTCACCAGCCCCACGCCGACGATCGCCATGGCGACCTTTTCGACCGTGCTCATGCGTTTACCTTTCGTTGAACCAGCGGAGAGCGGACTCCGCGGGGGAGGGGACTTTGGGATCGACCCGGGCGAACACGACGGTGACCAGGGCGACATACGCGAGCGTGACCGCGGTCCGCCCGACCGCGCGTTCGGCGCCGGCGAACAGAACGGCGGTGATCGCGGTCGCGATCGGAACCTTCCAGTCCACCGGCTCGTCGTTGAAAACGCTCCGGTTGGCCATGGTCAGCGCGCCGATGGCGAGGACCGGCCCGGTGGAGGCAGCCATCACGACCACCCCCGATAGCGGCGGATCTCCCATGCCCCGGTGTTCGCCATCAGGTTGTCGATGGTGTCCCTCGTGACGTTGCGGGTCGGGTTCTGCTGCCCTATCCCATGGCTGCCGTCCGTGCAAATGATCATGTGTTTGGCGTTCACGGCGATGTCTCCCGCGCGCGGAGCCGAGACCTTGACCCATTGGGCGGAGCCGAGATACGCGGTCGTCGTGGACCCCCCAGGGGGGTCGATGCCGGTATCGAGCAGCGCTTTGCCGGCGAAGGACGCGCAGTCGCTCTTGCCGCGCTTCCAGCGTTCCGTCTGGCTATAGGTCTCCCACGCGTGACTACCCGCCGCCGCCACGAACGTGGCCGGCGTCTGCAGCAGCTTGGGAACCTTGGCCTTACGGTAGACGCCGTTCCAATCGACCGACCCGAACCCGCCCGGGGTGTAGGCCGGGTCGGCCTTGCCGCCCTTGCCCGTGATCACCTTGCCCTCCGTCGACACGGCCGGCGGGGCGCCGGACGTGACGTCCTTGAGGGCCTGCAGCGGGGAGACGCCTCGCAGGGCGGCATAGAGCAGCACCCCGCCGCCCGCCGCGATGGCGAGGTGCAGGCTGCTGATCTGCGCGCCCGGGGAGGCCATGTCAGCCGCGGACCTTGGCCAGCAGCTTGTGCCCCAGGAAAGTGCCCAGGGCGAAGTACAGGATCTTGCCCAGGTCGGGCATCAGCAGGTTCATGATTCCTCCGGTACGTGAAGTGGTTGACGTACTGGCACGGCCGGTGACGTACCGGCCGTGCGCGGCCTGGGTCAGCGACCGCCGGTGAGCTGACGCGGGTCGTCGCCCACGGGGCTGAGGTAGTTCTTCGTGATCGACAGGGTGTGCGCGCCCGTGCCGCCGATGGTGCCGATGAGCTGGATCGCGGTGGAGGGGGTCACCGGCTGGTAGCGGAAACCGTTCTCGGCGCCGGGGGCGAGGCCGAAATCGTCGAGCCAGTGCAGGACATACGTCGAGCGCGGGCGCACGTTGGCCTGGGTGACCGACTCCGTTCCGGGGGTGAGTCCCCAGTCCTCGGACATCTGCGTCTGCCACGTCCGCGGCGTGCGGGAGTAGGCCTTGACCTTGTCGATCTCCATCTCGAAGAGCTGGGGCCAGTCGGCCTCGCCCGTCGCGCGGCTGCCGTTCGAGTCGCGGAGTTCGAAGATGAGCACGCGCATCAGGCCGCCGAAGGTGGACATGCGCTGATTGAAAGCGCCGGCGGAGAGCTGGATGGTCTCGATGTCGGTGTACATCAGACTGCCGACGCCGTTCGGGGTCGGCGAGACGCTGTTGCCCTTGTAGTCGCGGTTGTCCGACGTCGCCCATCCGTGCTGCTGCACCTGCACGTTGATGGAGGGCGCGTTCGTCGGGGCGGTGCTGTAGACGCTCGCGATCGTGTTGATGGTGATCTTGAGTTTGAAGGTGGCCGACGCGTTACGGTTGGGCAGCGACCCCATCGCGTCGCGTCGCCGCACCTGGATGGGCACCCGGAGGCTGTAGGAGTAGGAGCCCGCGGTCGCGCCGGAGCCGGCGGTCGCGGTGTACCCCTCCAGGTTCTTGATGTCCGCATTGTGGACGAATCCACCGAAGCGGTTGAGGACCTGCAGCTTCCACCCGTCCATGGGTCCGAGGACCTGCTTGCCGCCGATGTCCTCCACGATCACGGACTGAATGCCGGCCGCCGGCCCGTCCTCCCTGTACGCGACGGTCGCCGCGTTGCCCGCGGTCGTGGCCTTGACGTGGATGATCGCGCCGGACAGGTAGCCGTCCACCTGAAACTCGTACGGGCGGAGGGCCTGGGTGCTCGTGTTCTGGGTGACGGTCTCCGTGTACACCTCGGATTCGAGGGTGCGGGTACCGGTCACGAACGGGCGGGCCGCGACGACCTGGGCGTCCTTCCCCTTGCCCTTGCCCTGGGCCTGGGGCGGCGCCTCAGTGGCGGTCATGCTCATGTGGAAGCCTCCTGATCTCGCCCAACAAGGGCACTTGGATCAAGAGGCTTCCACCACCGGTTGCCTCAGGCAACCATATTCTCCGGATTCGGGACGTACGAACACAAGATAGGAACGGTGTTACGGCCCCACCACGCACATGGTGCGGTCGCGCCGGCGGATGTAGAGCCAGTGCCACCGGGGGAGGTGCTCGACCACCCAGGCCACCGCCTCCGGGTTCACCCCGCCGATCTCGGCGAACCGGTCCCGGCTGCGCTTGTCCGGGTCATGTGCCAGGAAGAGGTGCTCTGCCTGGTCGTACATCTCCAGCGGCACCATGGCCGGACGCTGGGTTGCCGCCCATAGCCCGGTCCCGATCGAGCGGCCCTTCGTCCAAATCCGCACGAGATCCGGGCCCAACCGCATCTCCCGGACCAGGGACACCGCTTCGTCGTCACAGATGATCGAGTCACCCTTGACGTACCGATCACGGTGGAGCCGATGGAAGATCTCCGCGTGCCGCTCCTCGTCGCGCTCGGGATCGTTGGTGTGTACCGGCCACAGCACGTACCCGCCCTTGGGGCGCGGACCCATCGGGGGCGGATAGTTGACGATCCGTTTCCATCCGTCATGTCGCCGGAGAAACTCCGTCACCGTCTTGTCCCGTGGCTTCATCACGGTGAGGTACCCGGGGAGATCCTCGGACACCGACCGGGCCAGCAGCGGGAGCATCAGCGTGGTCTTGCCGCTGTTGGTGGGCCCGATGAAGCTGACGTGCTCACCGGGCCGGTACTCCCAGATGCGGGTGTAGAAGTAGCTACGCGGATACAGCTTCACCGCGTGCGGCGGCCCCTGTTGCTTCCGGGCTCTCCGCATCCTTGCCACCCCCCTGACGCGCCATCATCTCGCCGCGCTGGGTGAGGATCTGCTCGATCTCCTCGCGGGTCTGACCGCCGGTCATCTTGACGATGTGCCCTGGGACCCGTCCGAAGAGGTGGCCCATCTGCACACCGGTCACGACCGCGGCCGTGATGACCCCGCCGACCGCGCCCAGCGACCCGGCCCGCTCCAGCGCCGCGGCCATCCGCGGATTCTCCACCGCGAGATCCGCGAGCGCATCCGCCCACATCGGTGCGAGCCCGCTGGCCACGTACCCCACGACCGGATCCGCGAGCGACGCCACCGCCGCCGGCATCGCCAGAAGATCCGTCACGCTCTTGTGGTGCTGCGCGCGCGGGTCGGTGCGCTTGCTCCCGCCGGCCCGGGTCGTCGTCGTGCGCCTGGCCGACGTCGGCCCCTTGCGCTGCCCGGCGTCCGCCCGCTTCTTCCTCAGGCTGCCGTCCTTGTTGGTCGACGGGTTGCCCTGGTCATCGGTCGCGTGAATCTCGGGATCGAAGATTTCGCCGGTCATAGCATGAACTCCGGGTTCGGGTAGCTGTCCGGGTCCGCGAGTTCGAACCCGGAGTCGTACAACTCTTCGTTCTGGTCCAGGTAGTACCGGAGCTCCTTGAGCGTCGGCATCCCGGTGAAGAAGAGGTAGGCGCACTGGGCGGGGTGGAGCTGGTGGCGGACCGCGTCCGCCTTGCTCGGGTAGAGCTGCTGGTCGCACGCCCCGTCCGCGAGGGAGATCGCCACCCAGTGGTTCAGCGCGTCGTTGCCGTGGACGATGCCGAGCAAGTTGAGGTGCTCGAAGGCGCGTTGGGCGCGGCCGGCCGACGCGAGTGTGTCGATCGTCACTGTTCGGCCCCCGGGCGGGAGTGGATAAGCAGCGCGGCCACAAGCAGCGCGGTACACGCGACCGCGGTCAGGGCGATGTTGAGGCTCGCCTGAGAGTGCGCAGCCGTACCAATCTTGTCTGCGGTGTCTCGTACGTCGTCAAACGTAGTCGAGATTTTAGAGCTAAAGGGTTTCCTCATGAAAACAATCTACAGTGAGCTATCCGCGTAGACGCAAGGATCTGCCCAGACGAGATCGAAAAATGGCAAAGGAGCGGTGTAGGGTGCTGAGACAGAAAGACCGAACCCCCGGAGTGAATGAAGCTCACTCCGGGGGCCCGGTGCGCAACACCCGTGTGGTAGCGG
>NZ_JBIUVQ010000042.1:0-1610 GCF_044743035.1 Streptomyces sp. NPDC087787 | reverse complement strand
AAGGAGCGGTGTAGGGTGCTGAGACAGAAAGACCGAACCCCCGGAGTGAATGAAGCTCACTCCGGGGGCCCGGTGCGCAACACCCGTGTGGTAGCGAGTCTGACGCCGGGGAGACTCTTGCCGATTACTGCGACCCAGCGTCACCCTCGGGTGATGCAAAACAGAGACTAGCACGCCTCCGCAGCATCGACATTTGTTGCCCCATCCGTCTTCAGACATTCGCCACACCCGGACGGTTGCGCTCCGGCCGGAGAAAATATCGGCGGTACCGGTAAATACCGGGATCGTTAATACCTCCGGCGGTCGACAAACCCGCAGGTCACAGACCTGTGGCCGAAATAGCGTCGACAGGCGGAGAAAATAGCGTGACGGAGCAGACCACCCCACCGGCAGGCGTACCCCGTTTCCTCACCGTTCTGGAGGTCGCAACCGCCCTCCGGCTCTCGCGACAGACCGTTTACCGCATGATCGCTCTGGGTGAAATCGACGTCGTACGCACCGGCATCCACGGCGGCACCATCCGCATCCCGGAGTCCGCCCTCGCCGCGCACATAGAGACCTCCTCGGCGCCGGCCCCCGTCATCCCCGGCCAGATGGAAATCAGCGCGTGACGACCCCTCAGCAGGGTTGGGACCGCGCTGACTTCCGGTGCGGCCGTTGTGGTGAGCACATCGTCGCCACCACAGAGGACGAGTACGTCGTCAAGGTGATCGCACACCGGACCGCACACGAGCTGCTGGACGCCTCCACTCCCGAGCTGCGCGCGAAGCTGCTCGGCCTCGCGCTCTCCGACGTGGAGGCCGCACTGAAGTAGCCCGGGCCCGGGTGAGCCCTGATCACCCGTCATCTGTCCCCCCTTCGAGGGGACATCGGGCCGGCCCCTAGGTGGGCCGGTTGGACGAGAGCGGGTAGCACCGCAGCGCGAGAGCACGTGGAGGCTCGCGCCGCGGCGGCCCCGTGGAGTCGGCCCCTGGAAGTCGGCCTAGGCCGGGCGGAAGGGGGAGAGCGTGACGGCCAGGCCCGCGGGCCCGCCCACACCGCAGCTACCGGATGCCCCACAAGGGCCACGCCGTACCGGGGGACACCCCGGCAGGTAGACGCCGGATTAGGTTCCCGTGCGCCCGCTCAGGCGGGTGAAATTGGCGAAGGAGACTGGCGAGTCCCGAAAGTGCCGGCCTCACGGGAAGCAGACGGAGTGTGTCGCGTCGCGTGTTCGAAGCACGCGGCGGGGGTGGAGTTTTGGGAGACGTGTACGCAGAACCGACCCTCACAGAGAAAATGGGCGTGGCTCGGCCACGAAGTGGCTGAGGGAAGCACACGCGCGCCGACGTAGTCGGCTGCGGGTCCGCTGTGGCGGACTGGTGGCACCGCGCGTCACTGAGGGGGATACGGATGGGGTCACGGTGAGTCGGAGGGCCGCGGGACGCGGACCGGGAGACCGCGGAGCGGTCGAGACGTAGCGCGGGACGCGCTAATAGCAAACGCGTGAGCGTTTGTCAATCACGCGCTGCGAAGCAGCAGGCGGGAGCCACCACGTCGCGGAGGGGAGGAGGCCGAGTTGTACTTGAGCATCCCGACGGTCAAGGCCCATGTCTCCCATCCTGACCAAG
>NZ_JBIUVQ010000041.1:0-20029 GCF_044743035.1 Streptomyces sp. NPDC087787 | reverse complement strand
ACGAACGCGATCCGCCGCGGCCCCCACCCCGGATGCTTGCGCCGCAGCTCGCACACCGCCGCCTCGACCTCCGCCGAGGCCTGATGCGGACACGACGCCGGCCTACGCGAACGATCAGCCAGACCCGCCAAGCCAGAGGCCTGATACCGGGACTTCCACCCGCTCACCGTCTGCCGCGACACCCCGAGCGAAGCCGCGACCTCGGTCACGGTCGCTCCCGCCAGCACCGCCAGGACAGCCCGGTACCTCTGCTCAACAACCGACAACTCCACCAGCGCCAATCCCGGCCTCCCCACACGCGCCGCAACGACACGCACAGAAAAGCCGAACACGGCCACTGTCAACCATCAGCTGGGACCGAAGTGTCAAGCATCTACCGGGACCGGACAGCCCCACGCCACAGACTGAGTTACAACTTTCTCTACTGGTTCAAGGCGGCTCGCTCCGCTCACCGCGCGCGGCCCGGCCCCCGGCCGGGCCTGCGCTCCTGTCTCCGCCCCGCTCCAGCCCAGCCGGTGACCGTGCCGCGCACAGCCATCAGCCGCCTGGCGCCATAGAAGGGGTTACGTCGTGGCTGGGGCGGTCGGCTCCACGGCATTACGCCAAGACCGGGAAGTTAGGGCGGCTCGGTCGTGGTCCGGTGGCTGGTCTGTCGCAGCCCGCGCCAGAACACTCCTGGTGTTGCGGCGGTGCCGACCGGCCCGCGCAGCCGGTCGAACAGCAACATCAGCGGCTTCACCCCCAACCGCCGGCGTGCCTGCCGCAAGGCGGCCGCCGATGGATCGGCCACCATCCCGGTCGGCCATCGGGCCGTCATCGCCGCCCACACGCGGCGATACCCACAGTCCCCGAACAGGCCCAGGGCCAGGACGAAGTACACCACCACCCTGGCCGGCAGCAGCCGCACCCGACGCTGCCCACAGTCCGCGGCCTGAACCACCTCGTCCACTAACGACACCGGAACCCACCGCGTCAACGCCCCTAAATGACCCGGCAACCACACCCACGACCGGTCCCGAACCACCCTGGCGGTGGCACACCGAACAGACAACGGAGCCCCTACGAGCCGTGACCTCGACATTCACAGTCCGCGCCGGGCTCCGTTCCCGTGTCAACCCCACCCGACCAGCCAAAGCAGCCCTAACTTCCCCGTCTTGGGCCTTACATAACCAGTTTGGCGGAGCCTCGCAAATCATGGCCCCAACGTCGTGCTTTTAACGGGCAGGTCCACAGGCTGCCCGACGCGCCGGAAGCTTACGAGGCCATGATCCTCGCGCCAAAGCAGCTCCAGCCCAAAGCCGCTACGCCGACCAATGGAAGCCCGCAGCGGAACTGCGATGTCACTGCTGGCTCCGTTGCGGCAACGCAGAAATCGATCCAGACTCAAGTTGAACAACGTGGTTTTGAAACTCCGACACCCAAGCCATCGTCTCATTCTCCACCAGCAGGGACGTCACGTCTACAAAACTGACTAGCTCCTGTAGCGCTTCGGAAAAGTCTTCCGAGCTCGGCTGATGGGCCAGCTTCGCCTCAATGCGCGGCCACGATGTCTGAAACATGACTAACTGGCGATTGAGAGAGATAGCGGTAGAGACATACCTCATCCACGAAGAGGAGAACCCGCACACTCTATCGACGGCAACACAGCAAGCGCCTATTCCGATTATCCCGTATCCCCAAATCGCTTGTCGCGACCACCCCATCCCCACCGTCACCACCGGTGTTACCGTTCCTAGAGCAAAGCTCAGCACGGCGGAAATTCGGAGAAACCGCGACCATCTAGCCTTTGACACCTTTTCCCGCGTGTACCAGTTAATCGAATCGACTACGAACGACTCCACCCAGGAAAATAGCTCTTTGATGGCTTCCGTTGTATCACCTCCCTCTGCAACTCTCGGAAACCCTACAGCCTGCAAATCACCCGTTCGATAACGACCAGCTGACACCACGCCGCTAGTCTCGCTAGAAGAAGAAACCATAACCCCCACCCCAGCGCTGCCATTTGCGAGTATCAAAGAACTCTACTAAGCCATCCCTAGAGCGTGCGATTCTCGCAAATTCCGACCAATCAACCAGGTGCAAAAACCCTCGTCTCTGCAAGGTTTCTTGGGTCTCTGCCGCAGAATATTCCTTACGGGCCCCGTAACGGTTGAAGCGATCCTCCGAACCTGTTCGTTGCGTGATAAGCCAACAGAGCAGAAGCAAACGCGTCTCGAATTCTCCTGAATCGCGCTCGATGGTGAGTTCATCCACCATCCGCTGCCAAGGATGGCCGGGCAGGAGATACCGCTTATCTCCTGCGATGAATCCCTGCATGCTGTCACTAAAGCCCGAAACAGCAACTTCACCGATTGGAATTCTGACTAGTGGCGTAGGCTTCCCCGAATAACTGTCGCGGTCGCGCTCCAAAGCTTCAAGAGGACTATTCATGACGTCACCCGGCGTCCACCGCGGGCTGTCGTCCTTCTTCACCCACGTGACGCTACAGCTCCGGTTATTAATATCTCCTGCAACCACAGAGATCTCCCACTCGGATAGGAATAGATCGTCGATTTCATCCGTTCTCCCCAAGCGGGAACACAAAATGGGATTGGGCGATGAGATGCCTTCCTGTTGGTCGGCGCTAAGAAGGTTAATCACGGATTCACGAGTGCCACCAGGAAGCTCCCTAAGCAAATATTCCACATGCTCCGTGACGGCGCTCTCCGTGGTCTCAATCTTGTCGTACTGGTACAACTCTTGGGCTGTTACTCTTTTCCTGAAACCGCCCTCTTCGACGAGAAAGAAGGGAATCTCTTGAATAGCTTCCCTGAGCAGAGTCGGCGCAACGGGGCTTCCCGGCCCCCTAAGAGGTCCCGCAATAAATACGGCTTCCTCAGCCGCCCAGGTGATTGAATGCTGGCGTTCAGTTTGCAGTTGCTGAATTTCCTCGATTACATGTTGACAATAGGATTCGTAACACTGTCGGACGAAGGCATTCAGTTCAGGGGTGGGTTCCAAAGCCGATCTGGCGACATTTGTGCGAGGGGACATAGGTCCGAAAGTGTTTGCAAGGGCCGCGATAGGTCCAACGTTCCGAAACCCTGGCGTGGATTGTTCGACGCGCACACCGGCAACGCACACACCCGTAGTTGGTACCTGCTCAGGCATAGTCCTTCGTGTTGTGCGATGCTCAGCCCACAAGAACGTCCACTCCCTGAAGTGTTGGTTCCACCTAAGGGCGTAGGCGATTGACATATTCTCGCTATGGCGCTCGACCACCTTGATCTTGCCCTTTTCCAACGCCGAAGCGTGGGCTGGGCTAGACCGTTTAATCGCGTCTTCTAGGGCTTGCCCCACGGAGGTATAACCAACTGACTGGACTGCTTCCTTATCCTCTTGCACGGTGACGTTGCATTCCGGTAGTACAACCCAGTGCTGTGCAGTCTTGGTTACGTTCTTCAGTTCCGCACTCGGCCGGAGGGTCAATCTCACGATGGTTCCGTGGGGGCGAATAGATGCAGGAACTTCATGGTTCTTGTCCAAGGTGCGTACCAGGTACTGTCCATGAACTGAGCGCAGGGAAAGCTGTCGAGCCTTTTCTTCATCCGGGTGGCAGGTAATGATTTCTACTTGGTCAGCAACCATGAAGGTCGACAGGACACCGATGCCAAACCGGCTAATGGGGTTGAAGGAAGGGTGCTTTTTGCGGAATTCAGGGTCCTGATAGAGACTAGAACCCGCCCGTAGGAGATTGTTCTCAATGACTTCCTGCGTCATTCCAGTACCATTGTCGCAGACTTCGAGTGTGCGCTCCTCACTGTTCCAGGAAATGCTCACTTTGCCATCATGCGGCGCCCTGAGGTCATGCTTCACTCGAACAGCATCAATCGAGTTTTGGACCAGCTCTCGCAGGACAACGTTAGTGTCGTTGTAGAGAGTATGGCCGGTTAGGAGATCCAGAACTCGCTCTTGATCAATGGTAAACTGGAACGGCTCGGTGAGGAATCCACGAGCCTCCACGCGCGTTGTGTCAATAATCTTCCATGGGAAGTAGTAACTTGTGCCCTTGCTCGAGTTCGAGCGCTGCACCCAGTCGTAGCTCTTACGCAGTTGATCGGCGGCATACTTCAGGTACGAAGTAAGACCGAAGAAGCCATTCTCGTCCGTGAAGGTCGCATGGACAGAAATAGTGTCTTGCGGCGCAGAATCTGAAGGGACTCCGTCCTTGTCGGTGCCCTTCATCGCCACAACCGCGCGCACGGCAGACTGTTTAGCCCACTCATTTTGGCTAATAGGATCGGAAGGGTTGAACACACGAAACGCCACCGAAGGAGTACGGTCACGCGTGATGTGAAGCAAATCTACTGTACGAAGAAGTACGGCTGCGAACTGTACGTTCGCTCGTTCATATTCCGATGATCCATAGTATTGGTCAACAGGATACTTCTTTACGTCATACAGGTCATCTAGGTGGTGGCTCTCGCAAACCTTGGCCAGATCTTCTTTGAATACGGAGTCAATCGAGCCTAGAAGCCGCTGGATTTCCTGAACAATCACTTCGTTCGCGCCGAGATTAAGGGAGGCATCGCCCTCAATCCATTTACGCACTCTAGCGGCATGATTATACCGTACAAATTCTTGATACAGGAACCGCTCTTTCTCTTGCTCGCTCAATCCGCCGAGACGGGCGAAGTAGTCTCGCCCTTCAGCGTCTGGGGTATTTAGAGTACTCTTGCAGAAATCCGCGAATTCTGATTCGTCGCGCCTTTCGTATTCACTCTTACTAACCAGCATCCCAAGGTCATGGAAATATACAGAAAGGACGACAAGTAGCCAGTCTGCCGGTGTCATCGCCTCGCGCGTCTGCGGCGTGACGAGCCAGTCTAGCTTCTTCAGCATCTCGTCAATATGTGTGATGTCATGCTTGGTGTACTCATCAAAGAACCCATACTGCCCGATTCTTCCTAGCAATTCCTCCAACTCTCTTCGAGTTTGATTAAGGCTGAACCCACCAAACGCGGCAAGGTGACACGCCCCGCTTGCGGACTGCTCGGCGAATGATGGAAGTGCAGTCACGAAGCCCCCTAGTCGTCATCTTGCTTATGAGGCTAGCGTTCATCAGCTAGCCACGTACAAGACTCTCGCCAACTGGCCCCCTGGGTCGGCGCCTTGCTACTGCTGACGGCGACCGAGGCAGTCCGCGACACCTGCCAGACCACAAGCGCACTAGGTCGGGCGGGGAACTGCGGGGGATCCCGGTGAAGGCAGCCGGCCTAACCGGCCCTGCAATGCCGCAGCTTCCCAAGCTGAGAGCCCAGGCGCCATGAGCATGTGCTGGCCGTCGCAGCTTGCTCTGGTCGTCGGCAATGGCAGCGTGGCTGAGGCCAGTGCGGGTGCAGCGAGGCACACGCGCGCCTGACCGGTCGGCGCACCCGCCATCGTGGCTGGCTGTCATCGGCTGAGGTTCGTGCCACAACCGTGCCAGATGCAGGAGGCAGTCACGGTCACCACCGGTGACCCGCGGTCGAGTGCCCGCCCGCTGCCTCGGCTGGAGAACCCGCAGTTCAGGCACGAGATCACCCAGCCTCTCTCCTAAAGCGGGTGTCGCAGGTTCGAATCCTGCCGGGGGCACAGCAAAACGCCTGGTCAGAGGCCCTTCCGTCCCACGGGCGGGAGGGCCTTCGTACTCGCGGTACACATATGGCACACATGCGGCTGCGGGCAGAGGTGGGGAGCTGTGCGAGATGCCCGCGAAGAACGAGCTGGCTCGGCGCCGGTACGAGAAGCTGGTCGACCGGCTGGAGTCGTTGATGCGGGCCGCTCTGAAGCCGCAGTACGAGGGGCTTCTCGGGCAGCTGGTCCTGGGCAGCGACGACCTCGCGGAGATGGGCGACCTGAAGGACGTTCGGCAGGCGGCGCGGGAGGCCGGGCAGCGTCTGGGCTGGAAGACCGCCACTCGCCTCGTCGGTGGTCGGCTCTTCGTGCTCGACGAGCGGTCAGTGCCTGAGCACATCGGGCAGCCTGCCTGGCCATGACCCGCAGCGAAGTCCTCCAGGACGAGCAGACCACCCTCAAGACTTTGCGTTCACGGAGTGTCGTCATGGCTGTCGCTCTCGGGCTCGTGGCCGACGGTGCGGGCGCTGACGGGGCTGATCCACTGGATGCCAGCCAGAACTGTGCGGGCTGTGAGGCGTGTCTGCCAGTCGATGGGTGAGACGGAGACGGGACGCGCGGCCGGTGGGGCAGCTGCGCTGCTCGGTCGAGGTGAGCAGCGGCGCACCGGGGTCGGGCCGATCCCGGTGATTCCGGCTCCCGGGGCTACACGGAGTAGCGTGGAAGGGACGAGGCGAGTCCCGTGTTCGCACCGTTTCTGGAAGACGGGTGGTCCCTTATGACCGGCTCCGGCTCACCCCCTGTTTCCCGGCATCTGCCGAGTGGTGTTCACGCGGCCGTGCGGCCGGGGTGTGCGCTGCTCCGGCTGGAGACGACGGAGTCGCGTGAAGGCGTCCTGGACGGTGCGTGGTGGCCGCGGTCGCGCGACATCGGTGCCGAGCTGCCCGGGCTGCTGAGCGCCCTCATCGCACATCTCGGCCCCGTGACGCGTGTCGGGTTGGACGCCGCGGCCTGGGAAGGCCTCCCGACGCGGATCGTCGTCGACGACCGGGTGGTGCACATCGACTCCTTCCCGGTGGGCGATGGCACCGTCCTGATCACCCGGGGCGACCAGGACGTGTTCTCGCTGCTGGTGGTCCCGCCGCACGCGACACCAGAAGCCGCACATGCCGCGATGGCCCAGGCCGTCCGGGCCGACAACATCAGCCAGGCGGAACAGATCCTCATCGACACCGGGAGCGGGTAGGGTCAGTCGGGACTGACGAGCCGTCCCTCGGCCGAGGCCGGCGGACGTGCGGACGACAGTGGTGAGTCAGCCGCGCCACTCCACCAGGAGCAGCGTCGCGTCGTCGGTGGTGTGTCCGCCCCGCGCCCGCTTGAGCGTATGGGACAAGGCGCGCGCCACCGCCCGGATCCCGCGGCCGGTTCTCTCCAACTGGTTCACCCAGTTGATCAGATGGCCCTCTCCGAACTGCTCTTCACCCATCGCGTGTTCCTCGATCAGTCCGTCGGTGAAGCAGAGGAGGCGGTCCCCCGGCTCCAGCTTCATCTCGCACACCTGCGGCTCCGGACCGCCGAAGCCGACAGGGAGAGTCGTCGGACCGGTCAACCGGAGGGCTACTCGATGATCACGGACGAGCATCGGTGACGGGTGCCCGGCATTGACCCACTGAAGATGCCCCGTCGTGGTGTCCAGCTGGAGCATCTGCGCGGTGACGAAGTGCTCGGGGCCGAACTGGTCCGCCACAGCGCGGTCCATGAAGCCGTAGATCTCCGGTAGCCCGGTGCTGGCGCGGCGGGCGTGGCGGTAGGCACCGATAGCCACGGTGGCCATCGTGGCTGCGTCCAGGCCGTGGCCCATCGCGTCGATCATGGCCACGTGGAGGATGTCTCCGTTGAGGGCGTAGTCGAAGCTGTCCCCCGCAACGTCGTAGGCGGGTTCCAGGATCCCGGCCACGGCGACGCGAGGCATGATCATCGCCAGCGGTGGCAGCAGGGACCACTGGACCTCCGCGGCGACGCTCATCGGTTCACCGCGTCGGACACCGAAGAAAAGGTCGGAGTAGCCGTGCTTGGTCACCAGTAGGTCGGCCACCAGGCCGGCGATCCTGCGCAGTATGCGGCGGTCGTGGTCATCGACGCTGTCCAACGTCACTGCCATGACCCCGACCTGGTCGCCGCCGTCCAGCAGCGGGAGGTGGACCCGCACGCCGTCGTCCTCGGGCAGCTCGACGGGGTGAGCGTCGAGAAAGCAGCGGCCCGCCTCGGAGTCGTCGATCACCAGCGGTTCGCCCCCCGTGAGGCCGTCGCCGGGCAGGGGCACCAGCAGCAGTTGTCCGTAGTCCTGCAGCAGCACCTGCGGTCGGCGGCCCCCGAGCCGCCCCATTACGTCGGCGACCAAGGGCCCGATGAGATGGGGCGGCAGTTCATGCGCGCGATCGAGGACCTCGCCCAGCAGAGCTTCCCCGAAGCTCTCGGAGCGGTCCGCGCGCCGTCCGATCGTCATCCACTCACCCGCCATTGGCCGGGCTGGTCAGTGCGGCGGACTGGGACGACGCAGGGTCTGTCGGTGTCATCGCTCCATCGAGGGGTCGTAGACGTCCGCATCGGCACGGGCACGCGCGAGCCCCACCAGATCGGGCTGCTCATCTGAGTCCGGCTCCTCCTTCCGACTCCCATGTGTCCTGGCCGTCGGGGCCGCGCTCGGCGAGTGCGAGCAGGCGCGGAGCCGGCAGCGAGTTCCCGGGGTCGGCGGCAGCGATCAGCAACCCGGCAGCCGTTCCGGCCGGCTCGTCCGGTGGGATCACCAGCAGTTCCCAGCGTCCCACGGTGCCGCAGTCCACGGTGATGGCATGCGCCTCGGCGGCGAGGTCGGTCAGGACCACCTCGATCACATGCCCGGGCGCCATCACCTTCTGCGGGGCATCGGGCCAGGCGGCGCTCCCCACGGTGACGTGGGTGACGGTGCCGACGCTCGGATCCAAGGAGCCGACCAGCGCGGGCAGCTCCAGCTCCAGTGCGTCGCAGCGCGGCCACCACGCTCCGTCCAGCGGGCCGTGGCTGGCGTCCCGCGTGAGGCGCAGCCGGGGCAAGGGCATCCGGTAGGTGTGTCCGTCAGCTGGTGCCGGACCTTCGGCGGGCTTCGTGATGGCGTCCATCGTGCGGTTCCGTCCCGGGCGGCTTGCGACTGCCCGTGTCTGTTACTCGCCGGGAACGGCGCCGCCGTGGTCGCGCGCCCGAAAAGCTCTCGGTACCTGCCAGGTTACTCCCGGCCGTCGCGGGCGGCGCGGTGCGCAGCCGTTGCGCGGAGATACGTTCGTACGGCAGACGACGGGTGGCGTGACCGACGAGGCCGGTACGAACGCCGGCTCATCGCCCCTCCGTCACATCATCGGCGTGCCGGGGACAAGCCCTTCGGCAGGCAGGCTCAGCACGCAGGGGGCGACGGGGCCGGGCAGCCCGACGACCTCACCCATGTTCTGCCAGCCCCAGGACGAGAAGGAGGCTTGTCCTGCCTGGTCGGCAGGATGCAGCAGGGTGACCCCGAGGGAGGAGTGCAGGTCTGCGAGCAGACGCTGTTGCAGGCGGCGGGCGATGTCGCGTTGCTGAGCGTGCGGATGGGCCACGACCTGGGTGAGGACGACGAACCGCGCGCGGGAGGTGAGCCGCTGGATGGTCTCCTGGAGCGTTCCGTCGAACCCCCACCGGCCGGAGCCGTCAGGGCCCACCGGAAAACCGAAGGCGCAACCGACCAGCACCGTCGTCTCGGCGACCAGCAGCGCGAAGCCGGGGCGGTGGGCCGTGACCGCCAAGCGGCGCAGGAAGTCTCCACGGTCGTGGTACGCCTCGCCGGGGGTGTCCGCGACAGACTCCGCGGCCAGGTCCGCGATGTCCTCGCGCATGTCTTCGGCCTGCCAGCGGGTCAGCCGGCGAAGGCGGATCGCGTCCTTGAGGACCGGCTGATCCGGCCGACGAGCGGGGTCCTCGGGCGCCCGCGGCGCGGTACTCATGAGGTCGCCGGGTGCGGCGGGCGGAACGGGGCTCACGGGAGCCGCAAGGAGCAGCGAAGCGGATCCGGTGACGGCGAGGAGCTGGGTGATCTGCGCGCACGGGTGGTGCAGCCGCAGGGAGGCGTGAACCCGGCCGGCGCGCCGTGACGCCGACAGGAGGACGTCCAAGCCCCTGGCGTCGCAGGAGCCGACCGTGGCCAGGTCGATGTCGATCACGGTGACACCGTCCAGCAGACACTGCTCCAATGCGGCCCGCAGCAGCGGCGTCGTGGCCGGTCCGATGTCACCGGCGAGCGTGACTTGCGTCCGCTCCCCTCGGTTCCGCCGACGGATGTCCAGCCGGGGAAAGGCCATCACGCTTCCCCTGGGGCGTGGACCAGCGCGGGTGCTCAGCGCGACGCCAGCCATGACGAGCTTGCGTGGAGTTGCTTCGACCGCGGCGGACATGATGCCGACCCGTCTCCGCGCCGACCGCTGGGGGCGGCCCGGGTTCGTCTCTCGCCGAGGACGACCCGGCGCGGCGGCCGGAGTGCGTGGTGCCCTCGGTACGTCAACCCTACGTCGCCTGCGACGGGAAGCGGCTGCGCCGAGGGTGCCAGGAGTACGGTGGGAAGGGTCGAGGGTACTTCGTACACCGGTGACAGGGCTGGTCTCGTCCTCGGCGCGCGGCACGGTAGGGCCGCGTGACGCCTCACGGGCCGTTTCCAGCCCGGGACGGGTTCCGCCCGATGACCACACAATCCCTGCACTCACCGTACTCATCCCTGACCGTGGACGTTCCAGATGCCCCTCCCGCCGAGGGCAGGGTCGAGGTCCGCATCGTCTCCATGGACGCCGAAGCGGCCCGGCACGTCGCGGACGCTCTCCGGCTGCTGTTCGCCGGGGGCGAGCAACGCAGTTACCCGGCCTTCCCGTCGGGGGGAGGGACGCGTCTGCACCTCACGCTCGACCCCGAGCGGGGCGCCGGCCCGCTCCGCCCCTGGCTGGAGGCCAGCAGGCCGCCGGTCGACCGGACACATCCGGGCGAGACGGCGTCATGCGTGTGGCCACCGGGCGGGCCGTCGCCCGCCGAACCCCCGACCGTGGCGAGTCCCCCACCCCTACCGCCCCAGGAGTCCTCATGACCACCACCCTGTCGCTTCACCCGCCTTCCGCCCGACTCCGGCTGGGGGAGCAGTCCTCCCAGGACGGCTCGGCCCGGCGTATCGACGGGGCCTGGTGGCCGAGGTCCTACGACCTGACCGCCGAGCTCCCCGGACTGCTCGCCGGGCTGCCGCACCGCTGGGGGCACATCAGCAGCGTTCTCGTGAACGGGGCGATGTGGTCGCTGTCCGGAGACGGGATGCCCATCGAGGGCCGGCTCGTCGAGGAACAGAGGGTGCACGTGCGCCGGACGGACTCGCCGCAAGCCGAACACACCGTCTGCCTGCTCGCTCCAGGACACGGCCGCTGGGACCTGCTCGTCGTGCCACCCGCTGCCACGGAGGAGGAGGCCGAGCGGCTCATGGAGACGGCCACGGCGGACGCCCCGCTTGCGGGGCGCACTGCCTGACCTGGACGGGCCGGCCTGCGGGGAGCGGGTCGGCTCCAAGCCGTCGGCAGGGAGCCGGATGGTCACAGGCGCATGCCGTGGCTACGCGTTCCTGCCGGACAGCGGCGGTGGCTCACGGCTGCCGGCGGATCGCTCCCGGGGTGCATGGCGCGGAACCGTGCTCCGGTCGGGGCGTGGTCATGTCGAGCAGGAGCAGGGCGTCGTGGTCGGGGGCGCCGGGTGCGGCGGTGTAGACGCCGAGGTGCTGTCCCGGGGTGCCTTCCACGTGCAGGGAATGGGACGTGAGGGTGACCGTGCCGACCTGGGGGTACTGGAAGGTCTTCTGCGCGGGTTTGCGTCCGGTCACCTCGTAGCGTTCCCACAGGCCCGCGAAGTCGGGGCGGGTCTTCAGGTGGGCCGCTCGGCGATCCGCGGTGAGTACTTCGCGGGCACAGTGGACGAGGTGCGCGCCTACTCCGGCGTCGCAAGTCCAACGATGATCACCCAGTACGCCGAGCGCGGCTCACCGCAGACTGCGTACGTCCAGGTGGCGCAGTACCCGGTCCACGATCTCCGGGTCGGCCCCCGGCTCCCTGCGCGCCGCCAGCACCTCGTGCCGCGCCGCGCTCAGCATCTCGCTCTGGATCCGCCGCAACCGCTTCAGTCGCCGTACGCGCTTGTCGTGGCCCTCCCGGCGCTCCTCGTCCCCCAGCTGCGGGCTGATTCGCAGCCCGATGTCGGCGACCCTCCGCAGCAGCTGTTCGGCCACCTCCTCCGGCAGTTCCTCGACCGCCTCGATCTCCCGCAGCCGCCGTCTGGCGGCCCGCGCCGCCCGCGCCGCCAGTTCCTCCTCGAACTCCTTCTCCCGTTCGGTGTCCGCCCGCACCCCCAGCCACTTCACCAGCCACGGCAGCGTGAGCCCCTGGACCACGAGCGTCGCCATGATCACCGCGAAGGCGATGAACACGATCTCGTCCCGGTCGGGGAAGGGCGCGCCGTTGTCCGTCTTCAGCGGAATGGCCAGGGCGAGCGCCACCGAGGCCACGCCGCGCATCCCGGACCACCACATGACGACGGTCTCCCGCCAGGTCGTGGGGATGTCCTCGTTCTGATCCCGCCGCGCGTGCAGCCGTTTGGTGAACCAGGTCGCAGGCAGCAGCCACACCAGCCGTACGAGCACCACCACGCCCACGACCACGCCCGCCCAGCCGAGCAGCTCGCCCCACCGGCCTGACGCCGTGCGCAGGGCGTTGTGCAGCTCGAGGCCGACCAGCCCGAACGCGATCCCGGTGACGAGCGTGTCCACGACGTCCCAGACGGTGTGCCCGGCCAGCCGGGTCATCACGTCGTCGGCGTCGGAGGCGTACTCCGCCAGGAACAGCGCGGTGGTGAGCACGGCGAGGACCCCGGAGCCGTGCAACTCCTCGGCCAGCACGTAGGAGGCGAACGGCACGAGCAGCGTCAGCCCGATCTGCAGCGTCGCGTCCCCCAGCAGGCCCAGCAGCTTGTTCGCGGCCCAGCCGACCGCCAGGCCCACGACCACCGCCACCACCGCGGACAGCACCAGGTCCAGCCCGGCCCGCCAGGCCGAGAACTCCCCGCTGACGGCGGCGGCGATCGCCACGTTGTAGAGGACGATGGCGGTGACGTCGTTGAACAGCCCCTCGCCCTCCAGGATCGACACCAGGCGGCGCGGCAGTCCGAGCTGCCCGGCCACCGCGGTCGCCGCGACCGGGTCGGGCGGCGCGACCAGCGCACCCAGGGCCACCGCGGCTGCGACGGACAACCCCGGCACGATGCTGTGCGAGACGAGGGCGACACAGAAGGTCGTGACGAACACCAGCGCCACGGCCAGCAGGAAGATCGGCCGTTTGTTCGCCGCGAACTGCCGCCAGGATGTGCGCCGTACGGCGGCGTAGAGCAGCGGCGGCAGCAGGGTCGGTAGGATCAGCGCGGGCGGGATGTCGACGTTCGGCACGAAGTCGAGCAGCGCCAGGACGATCCCGAAAAGCGTCATGAGGACCGGCGCGGGCAGCCCGAGCCGGTCGCCGACCGGGACGCTGATCACGGCCCCCAGCAACACGACGAACAGCAGGGCCAACTGATCCACGCTCAGCGCTCCGGGACGTCGGACGTTCACACGGCAGGCTTCAAGCCTGCCATGCCGCCCCGCTCACCGGCCGCTTCGGACCCGCGGGCTACAAGGCGCGCCGCATCGCCCGGTGCGGGATGCCCGCGAACGTCCAACGGTCTCGGCGTCGGGCCAGCGATGAAGGACCTGACACACCACACTGCGGGGCTTTCAGCAGCGCGGCTGGATCACCTCACTCCGCGGCCTCCACCCCGCCATAGGATCACGGCATCTCACTGGGCGGCCTGCGAGCCGCCGTCGATGGGGATGGTCTGTCCAGTGATGGACTTGGCGCTGTCGGAGGCGAGGAAGAGGGCCAGTGCGGCGATGTCCTCGGGGGCGGTGAAGCGTTTGAGGGACTGGATGCTCAGGGCGTCAGCGGTGACGTCCGCCAGACTGCGGCCACTGGCATCGGCCCGGCCCTGCAGGACCCGCTGGATGCGCTCGCCGGCGACGGCGCCGGGAGCGATGGCGTTGACGCGGACGCCGACGTCGCCGAGTTCGATGGCGAGGGTCTCGGTGAGGCCGATCAATCCTCGCTTGGTGGTCGCATAGGGGCTGCGGTTCGGGTAGCCATAGCGTCCGCCGACGGAGCTCATGATGAGGATGACGCCGGCGTCGGACTTCTTCAAGAAGGGGATGGAGAGCCTGGTGACGTTGAAAGTGCCGGTAAGGTTCACGGCCAAGACGGCTTCCCACTGATCGGGGTCCATCTCCTCCACCGGACTGGTGGGGCCGGCGATACCCGCATTGTTGACCAGCACGTCGATACCGCCGAGGGCGTGGACCGCTTCCGCGACGAAGGCCTCGACCGAGCGCCGGTCGGACACGTCGCAAACGGTCGCGGTGATCCCTGGATTGGCCTCGGTGACCTCTTCGAGGGCCCGTTCGTTGATGTCGCAGATGTGCACACGGTCGCCGTTGGCCGCGAACGCCTTGGCCGTCGCGAGTCCGATGCCGGCGGCACCAGCCGTCACGACGACCCGTCGTCCACTGTTCATGCGGGTCCCTCCTGCGCTAGGTCAGTTGGGTTCGGCCCGGCGCCAGGTGAGGGCCGAGTTGACGGTCTTGCCACTCGACGTGATGGGTGATGCGGTGCTCAGATGCAGCGTGTCGCCCTCGAGCCTCACCACACGCGGTTGCGTCTGGCCGGTCCAGTTGGGGAACAGGGACACGAACATGGAGTGGGTGAGGGTCTGCTTCTCCTCATCGACGTGGAACGGTCCCGAGTAGGCGATGTAGGAGGTCGCCTCCGCCGTGTACTCCTCCGTCGTACCGTCGAACCAGTCGCCGGAGGCGAAGCCGGGACGGTCCGGCCTGGACAGCTGCGCGGACATGTACCCGTCCGGGGTGTACATGATGATGCCCTGCGGTTCATCGCCCAGCGGCTCGAACGGCTCGGAACCGTCCACCGGGATCTCCCGGTACGACACCAGCTTCCACGCACCAATCAGCCGATTGCGCAGGCCTTCAGTCATCACCACCTCCATCGATCAGTGTGCCGTTCCGCCGCCATCACGGCACCCGCGATCCGGCGCCCACGGTCGGCGAAAACCCGCTTCTCGCTACCGCCGTGAAAGCACATTCCGTCATCAAGCTGTCCTGGGCTAATCCGACAGCCTGCCTGGTACGGCCGGTGACTGTTGGATTCAGCCCACCCGCGAAGATGATTTCAGAGCCAGCCGGAGCGCGCTCGGCCCGCTACTCCGTACGTTGCGTCGAGGATCTCCTCGACGCCGGTGGGGGACGTCGGTACCAGCGAAGTGATGATGGCCCCGGCGGCCGGCTGCCCCGAGGGCAGTGAGCCGGTCCTGCCGCCGCTGTGGATAGCGCGCCCAGAACGCGGATGCTGTTACCCCCAGTGCAGTCTGAGGCGGTCTCCGAGTCAGGGGGTTCCACGGAAGACATGTAGGGCATCACATGTTCCTGGGAGGCAGCACGGAGAGCACGCGCACGATGTGATCGCGAAATTCCTCCATGAAGCGTTGCAGAAACTGTTCCATATCACTATTGGTGACCTGGCCATCGTCCGTGAATACCTCCGGGTTGAATCTGATGTAGGCCTCGGGTGCGTTCATTTGAGGAGAGTTGCAGTAGCTGAGGACGCTGCGAAGGCTCTGCTGGGCGATGGCTGTCCCGATGGCACCGGGGGAGGCTCCGATTACCGCGGACGGTTTGTGGGTGAATGAATTGTCTCCCCAGGGGCGGCTGGCCCAGTCGATGGCGTTCTTCAGAGCGCCGGGAATTGACCGATTATATTCCGGGGTGACGAATAGAATGGCGTCGACAGAAGAGATCGCAGTTTTGAGCCTCCTACCTTCGCTGGGGAAGTCACTGTCGTAGTCGTAGCTGTAGAGCGGGAGATCGCTGATCGGGATCTCATTGAACTCCAGGTCCGGTGGAGCCAGTCGGATCAGGGCCTTGGAGAGTGTTCGGTTGATGGATTGAGTCGCCAGGCTTCCCACGATGTAGCCGACGTTGTACGTGGTCATTTCTCCTCGATTCGATGCGCGCGCCGTACATTCGCCCGGCCTCTCGCCGGAAGCGGGCGCACTTCCTGCAAGTGCAGGAAATCACGGTCGCTGGTAATCCGCCTTCCAGGCTGATCCAACCGGAGGAGCACGCGTCACGGTGCCGTTACTGAGGTTAAAACTCGTGGAGACGTAGGGGCTGACGGGCCGTGGTCCGCTGCGGTATCACCGGGGCATGCGGTATCCACAGGGTGGCGGGCTGACCGCCGACCGGCAGCAGTTTCGCGAGGGGTTACGGCTTCAGGCGGCTGAGCGGTTCGCCCGGGGCGAGGCGAGCTCGGTGATCGCCGAAGACCTGCGCGTCAGCGTCCGCTCGGTGCAACGATGGCGACAGGCGTGGGAGGAGGGCGGTCCACGTGCTCTGCGGTCGCAGGGGCCGGCGTCGCTGCCGAGGCTGAGCGAGAAGCAGTTCGCACAGCTGGAGGCGGAGCCGTCCAAGGGACCGGCCGCACACGGGTGGGAGGACCAACGCTGGACTCTGAGCCGTGTGAAGACAGTGATCGGCCGGCGCTTCCACCTGACCTACACGATCCAGGGTGTGCGCAAGCTCCTGGTGCGTAACGGCTGGTCCTGCCAGGTCCCGGCGCCGCAGGCCAAGACCTGGTCCCAGCGCGGCCGGACCCCGGTGGTGCGGGTCCGCGGACGTTCCCGCAGACGGATCTCCATCGCCACACTGACCTGCTCAAACCCGGCCACTGCTCAAGGCTGATCTACCGGCCGCGCCGGGACGACGGCCGCCGCGACGGGTGCAAGAGCTTCTCCTGGCGCGACTACCGGGCCCTGCTGATCGCCGCCCACCAGCAGCTCGACGGCCCGATCGTACTGGTCTGGGACAATCTCAATGTCCACAAGGCCGCCGACCTGCGGGAGTTCGCCGAAGCCCGGGACTGGCTGACCATCTACTACCTGCCGCCCCACGCACCCGACCTCAACCCCGTGGAAGGGATCTGGTCGCTCCTGCGACGCGGCTGGCTCTCCAACGTCGCCTACAGCACCCCCGAACACCTCGTCCAGCGCATCCGACGCGGCTGAACAAGAACACGACATCACGAGCAACCTCAGTAACCATGCGCCGACGGTGACTTGGCAGCCCCGGGTCGGTACTCGGCCGGGGCCGCATGCTGGCTTGTTCTGCCGCGCCTACCCCGGTCACCTTGCCGGTGACATTGTTCAACGGGCGCCGCCGTCGGGGTGCAGGACGACCTTGGTCCATCCGTTGTCACGGGCGTCGAAGTGCTGGTAGGCCTCGGGGGCCCGGTCCAGCGTGAGCTCGTGGGAGACGATCCAGGACGGTGTGGCCTTGCCCTGCTGGATCAGGTTGCACAGCTGGCGGTTGTAGGCCTTGATGTTGGCCTGCCCGTTGCCGACCGACTGGCCCTTGAACCAGAACAGGCCGTAGTCGAAGGCGAATTCACCGTGCTGGTACAGCTTGTCGGGGCTGCCGGGGTCCTGGGGGACGAAGATGCCGACCACGCCGATGGTGCCGGTGAACTTCACCGACTCCACCAGATTGTTCAGCGTCATGTTGGGGTGCTCATGGCCCTGGGGGTCATGGGCCTGGTAGCCCACGCACTCACAGCCCCGGTCCGCCCCGAGCCCGTTTGTGTGCTCGTTGACCTGGTCGACTGGCGAGGCCTTGGAATCGTCGATGGGAATTGCCCCGATCTGCTCGGCCAGCGCGAGGCGGTCCGGGTGGCGGTCCACGACCATGACCTTGGATGCGCTCTTGAGGTTCGCCGACAGTGCGGCCATCAGGCCGACCGGGCCGGCACCGTAGATCACCACGGTGTCGCCGGGCCGTACCTTCGCCAGTTCCGTGCAGTGCCAACCGGTGGGGAAGACGTCGGAGAGCATCACGTAGTCGGTCTGCCGCTCCCGGGCCTCCTCCGGCAGGACCAGACAGTTGTGGTCACCGTAGGGCACGCGCAGCAGCTCAGCCTGCCCGCCACTGTACGGGCCCATGTCGGCGAAGCCGTAGGCGGCACCAGCCGTCTTCGGATTGTCGGCAGTGGTCAGGCAGAACGCGGTCAGCCCCTGCTCGCAGTTCCGGCAGAAACCGCAGCTGATGTTGAACGGCAGGCAGACCAGATCCCCGACCCTGACCCGGTCGACCCCGGCGCCGACCTCGGTCACCTCCCCCAGGTTCTCGTGGCCGAAGATCCGTCCCTGCTCGAAGTCGGTGCGGCCCTCATACATGTGCAGGTCCGAACCGCAGATGTTGGTGCTGGTGATCCTCACCAGCACATCGGTGGGCCGTTCGATGCGCGCGTCGGGGACATCCTTCACACTGACGGTACGCGGCCCGTCATAGACAACAGCCTTCATGGCTTCCCCTTCGATTGCTTCACCACACGATGGCCGGCATCAGGAGCCGCGCGGGGGGATCAGGTCACTCTGGACGACTCAGGCGACGGGAACCGGCACGCGGGCTCGTCCCGCTCAGGCGCCGGAACAATCCCGCGCTCCGCAACGCCCTCAACCTGATGGCCACTACCGCACCACCGCTCTTCCACCCTCCCACCCTCATCAGGCGTGTCAAGCCGTGGCGGGAAGTCCCTGTGGAGCCTGCCCGTGGGACGTCGGGGTCCCAGGAGAATGGGCGTGCCGCACCTGTGTTTCCGAGCCCGGATCCCACCAGGCCGCATGTTTCCGGCTCCGCGGCCTGCTGCCGGCTGCGGCCCGTAGACACCGGCGCAGCCGCAGACAGCGTCGGTGTCGCCGATACCACCTGCGCGAGCAGATGGCCTGTCCTCAGTGGCCATGAGCGACCCACACAGACGGCCGAGGGCCCCGCCCTGTTGGAGGCGGGGCCATTGTCGCCCCCAAATGGTTTGCGGTGCTCACCTCTTCGACGCCGCAACTGGTCTCGACAGACTGCCCCGCCCTCGTTCCCACGGGCTCGTGGGGCCCCTCATGGGAACGTCATGGGAACGGAAGGCCATGCAAAGGCAGGGAACGATCAGACAGGGACGGAAGGCTGCACCTCGCTGACCAGCAAGAACGGTGAACCTAGGGGAAGATCGCCATAGACAGCGACGGCTATAGGGCCTCTCCTGAAGCGGGTGTCGCAGGTTCGAATCCTGCCACGGGCACAGAAGGGAAGGGCGCCTACGAAAGTTCGTAGGCGCCCTTCGGCATCCATGGCTGACGACCTGCCCGCCAGGCACTCAGGCGGCGTGCGGGGTGAAGGTGACATGGGAGTCGCTCTCGTCGATGGCCAGGTTCAGGGTGCCGTCCAGGGCCTTGGCCAGGCGTCGCAGCAGCGGGAGCGTCGGCACGGTGTCGCCGCCCTCCATCCGGGACACCTGAGGCTGCGTCATCCCGGCTCGGTCGGCCAGCTCGGTCTGGGACAGGCCGAGTTCGATCCGACGGTCGTAGACCGCCTGCCCGAGGTCGCCTGCCAGCCGCGCGTCGACGTACTCCTGGTCGTACTCCACCGCCTCACCCGCGAGCTGCCGGGCCCGACGCGTCCTCCACGTGCTGTGATTCATCAACTCTCCCTGCGCCGACCGTAGATGTGCATGGCCCGGCCGTGCTCGGCCTCGCAAACCTTCTGGGCCGGGTGCGCGCGCTCGACTTCCGCCGCCTCACGCATCCTCGTCTTACGGAACACCGTCAGCAGAACGATCCGCTGCCCCGGGGGCGAGCCGGCACGGGAGACGCACGGCCTCGGGCACCGGGCTCGTTCGCCGTGATGACCGAGAACATCTGTCGCGAACGGTACAACTCGCGACTCAACGCATTCCGGTCGCACCGGACCAGTACTGATCAGCCCACGTCGCAGTGGCTCTCCTGCCTTCCGGAGAGCCACTTGCACCGTTTCCTCGTGCTGAGATCGCAGATTCGGCAACCTTCGATGTCGGGTGCCGTCAGGGATCAGTCCGCCGTACGGACCACGATTTCAAATCCGAGGTCGCTCAACAGCTTGGCAGCGTGGTCCTTGCCGCCGGAGAACTCGTCGCTTCCCAGAGGATCCCGTCCGGACAGATAGCCGTGCGCCGCCCCCACGATGGCCTTTGAGTCGCTTGCCATCGATCTCGAGCAGGTAGCTACGCGACGGTCCGAATCCGTATCTCTCCAGGAACGCATCCCGGCCGAGCCGGTCGTACTCCGCAACAGCCGGCAGGATCGCGGATTGAAGCTTCCCCTTGATGTTGGACACCTGGAGACTGGGACGTGAGGTTCCAGAGGAAGTAGTGCCAGGTGGGAAGCAAGAGCAACCGCAGCAGGC
>NZ_JBIUVQ010000040.1:0-21205 GCF_044743035.1 Streptomyces sp. NPDC087787 | reverse complement strand
GCGCCGGTAAGACCAGGACGAAAGTCCCGGCACAGCGCGTTGAAGCAGGAAGCCCCCGGAAGGGCCAGCCGGCCCAGGCCGGAATCCCTGGACTTTAGACCAGGGAGCACGTCAACAGAAGGCTCTGGCCTGCTCCTGCGGGAGCTCGCAGAAGAAGGTGGCCGCGTTCTCAGCTCGGTCTCGGCCAGTGCCGGAGCGCAACCTGACGCCGATGGGCCTGAAGGCCGCCTCCTACGAGCTGGGCCGGCCCGCGACTACGAGACCCGGCCTGCCGGCCCAGAGGCCATGAGCCGCATCGCCTCGATCGACAACCTCACCAAGCGCATAACGGACGAAACGAGGTGCGGCCACCCCGTCCATAGCCACATCCACCGCAATCGGCACCCTGCGGCTCCTGCGCGACCTGGACACGCCGGACTGGGTGAGGACGACGACAGCGAGGGCTGAATTCTGTACCTCGATGGCTGAACACTGACGCCTGGAAAGCCAAGTGGCCGCCACGGGAACAGATGCTCCGGCCAGCACAGTTGCATCGACTGAGGGACCGGCGCCGTGCGGGCGGGGAACACGGAGACCACAAGGCGTCCGCCCCACCAGGATCCGGGCCCCGAGTGCGCGGTACTGCCGCCGCGCACTGGGACCAAGACGTATTTCTGCAGGAGGACTGTTTCATGACTGACCGGCCCTTGACGCTCATGGCAGTACACGCCCACCCCGACGACGAGGCCACCGGAACCGGAGGGGTCCTCGCGCGGTACGCGGCGGAAGGCATCCGCACGGTTCTCGTGACGTGTACCGACGGCGGTTGCGGTGACGGACCGGGTGGTGTCAAGCCGGGCGATCCCGGGCACGATCCGGCGGCGGTCGCCTTGATGCGCCGTCAAGAACTTGAGGCGAGCTGTGACGTCCTGAAGGTCAGCGATCTGGAGATGCTGGACTATGCAGACTCCGGGATGATGGGCTGGCCGGGCAATGACGCCCCTGGATCCTTCTGGCAGACCCCCGTGGAGGAAGGTGCGGCCCGACTCGCGGAACTCATGCGGCACTACCGACCTGATGTGGTCGTCACCTACGACGAGAACGGCTTCTACGGCCACCCCGACCACATCCAGGCCCACCGCGTCACGATGGCGGCGCTGGAGATGACCGCGCTGACACCGAAGGTGTACTGGACCACGATGCCCCGCTCGGGGATGCAGCGGTTCGGTGAAATCATGCGCGAGTTTCATGAGGACATGCCGGAGCCGGATCCTGTCGAGGCCGCCGCGATGGCCGAGATCGGCCTCCCCGACGATGAGATCACCACGTGGGTGGACACCACCGCGTTCAGCGGTCAGAAGTTCGACGCGTTGGCCGCGCACGCCAGTCAGGGCGAGAACATCTTCTTCCTCAAGATGGGCAAGGAGAGGTTCGGCGAGTTGATGGGCATGGAGACCTTCGTACGTGTCCAGGACGCCACCGGCGCGGCCGTACCCGAGAACGATCTCTTCGCCGGACTGCGCTGATCCGCCTGTCCGACCGGCCGGGGAAACGCATCGACCGCGCGGCGCGATCGAGCGGATCACACACCCGGAGGCTTGCTCACGCGAGTTCCGTTCTGATACGCACCGCTGTCGCGTCCGTTGCCCAACCCGCTGACCCGCACGGTCGGTGCGTTCGCTCGCGCAGGCTGCGGGGCCTGACTGCTGCGGGGCCGGCGGCGGGTACTCGCTGATCCCGGAGCAGCACTTGGCGGGGTGCCGGTGCCGGTGCCGGGGCGCAGCCTCGATTGCCGGCCCGGTCAGCGGGAGGTTCCTGCGGGCCACGGGACGCGCACCGTGGTTCCCTGCCGCTCGGCGTTGGCGACGACATGGGCGGTGCCGCCGTAGGCCCAGGCTGCCCCCAACAGCCCTGCTGGCTACCGGTAGCAAAGGCGGCGCCGGTGGGGGAGCCGGGGCAATCGAGTCCACAGTGGCGGGGTTTCGGCTGATTGATCGGGAACTGTATGTGCCTGAGTGCTGGACTGGTGGTCGAGCCCGCTACGAGGTGGCGCATGTCCCGGCCGGGCGAAGGCCGGTCCGCCGGTTATGCGGCGGTGGCGCCCAGCAGGAGGTCGAAGGCGTCATTCGCCTCGCGGAGCACCGCCGTCGCGTCGTGGCTGCCGAGGCGCCACGCCGCCTGGTAGCAGGCGACGGTCAACTGGGCGGCGAGGACGGCGGTGGCCGGCGGGGTGCCGTGGTCGATCAGGTATTTCTCGAGGAGGTCGGCGTAGTGCCGGGTCTTGCGGGTGTGGCGGTCTTCGAGTTCGGGGTGCTCCTTGACCAGACGGTGGTAAACCGCGTAGTGGCCGGGGTTGCGGGCGGCCTCGGTGCAGATCACGAGCAGCAGCCGCCGAGATGTGGCCAGTGCCTGCGCGAGGTTCTGGAGCGGCTCGGTGGGCGCATCGCGCATGGCCGCGGTGAGCGCGCGCAGGAAGTCGTCCTCGGTGGAGAAGACGACTTCCTGCTTGTCGCCGAAGTAGCGGAAGAAGGTGGTGCGGCCGATCTCGGCCCGCTGGGCGATCTCGTCCACGGTGACGACATCGAACCCCCGCTCCACGAAGAGCGCGAAGGCCGTCTCGATGATCCGTTCCCGGGTCTGGCGGCGCTTGCGGTCCCGCAATGACTCCACCGGAAACTTGTTCGCGCTCATTCGGCCAGGATATCGGCCCGTCCCGCCCGGCGGTCAGCGTCGACGAGGCGGGCGGCCTCGCGCCACAGTTCCTCCTCGCGTGCCTCGTCGTGCGACTCCGGCGACGACGGCACGTTGCGGCCGCGATCGAGGTAGGACCCGGTCCGGGCGGTCAGCCCGGTCAGGATCGTCTCAGCGAGTCGCGCGCCCGCCTGCCGCGGCGTCATGCCCCGGCCGAGGAATCGCTGAAGCTGGAAGAATCCGTTGAGCACGCCCCGCACGGGTCCCGGAGCGTGGCGGAAGAAATCGGTGCCCGCGACGAGCGCCGGGTTGTAGGAGTAGACGCCGACGCTCTCGGGCAGGCGGCGGGCCAGCGCGTGGGTCAGGTAGATGACGCCGAGTTTGCTGGTCGCGTACGCCCGCCCGGCCTCCCGCGCGCCACCGGCACGAGGCGTGGCCAGTCGTTCCGGTGTCTCCCAGCGCGGCGGCGGCGTGGCGCCGAGCGTATAGCGGAACTGCCCGAAGTGGCAGTCGCTCGAGGTGAGCACGATCCAGCCCGGACCGGTGAACCGGGGCAGCAGCTCCCTGACGAGCAGGTAGTGGGACAGCACATTGACCCCGAAGGTCATCTCGTACCCGTCCGTGGTGCGTTTCTCGGTTGTCGTGACCGTCAGGCCGGCGTTGCCGAGATAGCCGCCGAGCGGCGGCAGATACCCGGTGTCGAGCCCGCGCAGGATCTCCTCCACCGCCCGCCGGATCTCGGCGAGCGAAGCGAGGTCACAGTCCACGCCTGTGACCGCGGAAGCGCCGGTGGCCTGGGCGAGTTCCGCAGCGAGGCGTTCGCCACCGCGGCGAGCCAGCAGGACGTAGTGGTCCTGCGGCCGTTCCCGGATCAGCGACTCGACGGACTCGCGGCCGAAACCGCGGGTCACGCCGGTCAACACGATGGTCCGGCTGTCCATGGCAGACTCCTTGGTATCAAGTTCCAAGTGGTACTCGGTACCGTAACACGCCGTGGTTCACACGGACGTCCTGTGAAGGTGACCCGGAGCGGCAAGCGGCTCCTGGTCGAAGGCAAGCCGGACGACCAGAGCAACCCAGGCGTGCTACCGGGACGACCCCGCACGTGGAAGTCGCGCTCCCTCGATGCGGCTGGTCCTGAACCGCCCGCCAGGTGGGAGCACCGGTTCATGCCCCACGTGCGGACACGCCCGAGCCGGCGTCCGCAGCAGACGGAGCTGCCCCTGCAGACGCCGCAGCCTGCGGTCGTGCAGCACACACGCGGATCGCGGAGGCCACATAGGCCGAGCGCGACGCGGTGACCGCCGCCCGCGAGGTCGGCATCCAATGGCGGAAGGGCCGAAGCGGTCGACATGGCGCAGTCAAACGCCTCCCGCAAGTACGGGCCCCTGCCCGCACCCGCCGGCAGGCCCTCACGGCGGGGGAGCTGCTCGCCCTGGCCGCCGAAGCTGCGGGCGGCCGGCGCCACCTGGTCGCGGTCCAGCTGCCGGTCAGTCTGGTGGTGATGACGCCGATCGTGCAGGCTTCACGGCTGTGGCCCGCTCCCGGCCGCCGCTGGCGCGGGCCTGCGGGTGTTGGCCTCCGCGCCGCTGCACGGCGGTGAGCTGCCTGAGTGCGCATCCATCATGCCCGCGCCTCCCAGGCCCGGGGCGTCCGGACCGAGGCGGGCGGGGAGTTCTGGGGGTGGGCCGGGCGCACTCTGGGTGTCCCGGCCCGCACTGCCGACGGAGCCCCGGCGTGGCTGCAGCACCCGGCGAGTCGACCTCATGCTCTCCGCGGAAAGCCACGAGCACGACCGCGTGCGACACCTCGTCATCGAGCTCAAGGCGCCCAAAGTTGAGGCAGACCGCGAACACGCCAACCAAGTCGACGACTACATGCAGGCCGTACTCAACGAGCGCCGCTTCGCCAACGTCGAAACCACCTAGGACTTCTACCTCGCCGTCCGTTCGATCAAGGACAGGCTGAAGCCGTCCGTCCGTCAGGCCAACAAGCCCGAGGGCCTGTACAGCGAACCCACCCAATACGAGCACGCCAGCGTCCGAGTCTGGGTGCGCGCATGGTCCGAGGTCCCGTCGACCGGTTCAGCGAAGCGTTCTCACACCGTCCAGGGCGATGGCCATGACGCGGTCGCGCTGGGCCTCGTCCTCGAAGGCCGTTGCCGTGATGCCTGAGACCATGCGCAGCAGGTCGCCGATCTGCATGTCCGTCCGCACCACGCCCGCCTTCTGGGCTCTCTCCAGCAGTGGGCCACCGGCCGCGTACATGGAGTCGCGACAGGCGGAGAAGATCTTCGACTCGTCGTTGAGGGCCTCGCGCACGGCTCGCTTGGTGACCATGTAGCCGGTGAAGCGGTCCAGCCAGGAGGTGAGGGCCTCCCACGGCTCCAGGTCGGTGAGCTCCATGGCGGCCCGGCACAGCGCGTTGACCTCGTCCGCGTAGACGCTCTCGAAGAGGTCGCGGCGGGTGGGGAAGTTCCGGTACAGGGTGCCGATGCCGACTCCCGCGCGGCGGGCGATGTCCTCCAGGGAGACGTCCGCTCCCTGTTCGGCGAACGCTTCACGCGCGGCCGCGATCAGCGCGTCGTAGTTGCGGGCCGCGTCCTTGCGGTGAGGCCGCCGGGACGTGACGATCTCGCTGACGGGGAACGGGCTGTCCGTCATTGCTGCCTCCCGCGGGACAAGAGTGAACCGGAGGGGTTCCTCGAATTCGGATTGAAGCGGAGGGGTGCCTCCGGTAGAGTGGAGGAGTACCTCCACTTTAGCAGGGTGGGGCGGTACCGCCATGGCCGGACGCGGCCCAGCCCGCTCTCCCGCACGCTCCCAGACTTTTCCCTCCGTTCCGATGCCGGAGAGGCTCCTTCATGCCCCGCAATTCCACCCGCCTCACCTTCGCGGTCCTCGCGACCGGTGCGGGCGTGTTCTCCATGCTCCAGTCGCTGGTCGCGCCGGCCCTGCCGACCGTCCAGCACGCACTGCACACCTCGCAGTCCGCCGCGACCTGGGTGATGACGGCGTATCTGCTGTCCGCCTCCGTCTTCACCCCGATACTCGGTCGCGTCGGCGACCTGATCGGCAAGAAGCGCACCCTTGTCGCCGTCCTGCTGGCCGTCCTGGCCGGCTGTCTGCTCGCCGCCCTCGCGCCGAACATCGGCGTCCTGATCATCGCCCGGGTCGTCCAGGGCATCGGCGGCGCCCTGTTCCCGCTCTCCTTCGGCATCATCCGGGACGAGTTCACCCCGGCCGAGGTCAGCGGCAGCATCAGCAACCTCTCCGCGGTGATCGCGGCCGGCGGCGGCGTCGGCATCGTGGCCGCCGGTCCCATCGTCTCGGCGCTGGACTACAAGTGGCTGTTCTGGATCCCGGTCGCCGTCGTCGCCGTGACCGTCCTGATCGCCGCCCGCTATGTCCCCGAGTCGCCCAAGAGGGCCGAGGGCAGCGTCAGTTGGCTCGGTGCCGGGCTGCTCTCCGCCTGGCTGGTGGCGCTGCTGCTGCCGTTGAGCCAGGCAGGGCAGTGGGGCTGGGGCTCGGCCAAGGTGCTCGGCTTGTTCGGCGTGGCCGTCGTGCTGTTCGGCGTCTGGCTGGGGTCCGAGTCCCGCTCGGCCACCCCGCTCATCGACCTGCGTGTGATGCGGCTGCCCGCCGTGTGGACCACCAACGCGGCCGCCCTGCTGTTCGGTGCGGGCATGTACGCGATCTGGTCCTTCCTCCCGGGCTTCGTCCAGACGCCGAGCTCGGCCGGTTACGGCTTCGGCGCCAAGGCGCAGCTCACCACGGGCGCCGCGCTCGGCGCGCTGGCCTGCGGCTTCCTGACCCTCTGGCACGATGAGCAGTGGCAGATCGGTGTGGTCGCCGGCCTGTTCGGCCTCGGCATAGGGCTGGCCTTCGCCTCGATGGCCAACCTCATCGTCGGCAGCGTCCCGCCCGAGCAGACCGGCGCCGCCACCGGCATGAACGCCAACATCCGCACCATCGGCGGCTCCATCGGCGCCGCACTCACCAGCGTCCTGGTCACCGGCCGGCTCCAGCCCTCCGGACTGCCGTACGCCTCCGGCTACACCCACGCCTGGGCCCTGCTCACCTTCTTCTGCCTGACTGCCGCCGGCGCAGCACTCCTCGTCCCGGTCCGCCGCCCGAACCGGGTCACCGGCCCGGTCGCACAGGTCGCACCTCGGCGACCATTCGCACCGCACGACGGCGCAGCTCAAGCGGGTACTGGGAAGGACATCCCGTGACTCGATCCTCTCAAATGATCGAGTCCTTACCGAACCCGGAACGGTTCATGTACGGCTGATGGGGCAGTCGTTGGAAGTGACCGAGCGCACGGTGTGGCGGTGGCTTGCCGCTGCCGAGCGTGACGAACCCGCGGCCGCGGAGCCGGGGCGCGGGCCCAGAGCAAAGACCTGTGGCGTAGCTGTCGCGCTTGCTTATTGATCTTGGTTGTGACCTGCTGTTGTTCGGTTGTATCGGGCGGCGTGCCTGTTCCGCGGGTGGGTTTCATGGTGAGCCGGAGGTCCGGCGGCGGGGGCTACGTGTGTTGAGCTGGTTGTTTTGTGCTGCGCAGTGAGTTGGAACGTGGTGTGGTGCGCGGAAGGTGGTCGGCGGGCCTGTAGGTACGGGAGTTGGCGGGGTGCCGGTGCCGGGGCGCAGCTTCGATTGCCGGCTCCGGTCAGCGGGAGGTTCCTGCGGGCCACAGGACGCGCACCGTGGTTCCCTGCTGCTCGGCGTGGGCGACGACATCGGCGGTGCCTCCGTAGGCCCAGGCCGGCTTGCCCTCCCACACGGCGAGCAGCTCGTCGATGAGGCCGGCTTCGGCCGTCCGCGGGACAGCCCGACGAGATGGGCCACAGCGAGGTGCCGACGGCCACAGACGCGTACGAGAACGGGAAAGCCGAGCCCACGCGGGCGGTGCTGTACGTGTGCGCCGAGCGGAGTCTGCTGAACCCGCGGCCGGGCGCGGAGCGTGCTGAGCAGGAAGGCCGCGTCTTCGCTGCCACGCGGAACATCACGATCGTCGAGACGGTCACCGACCCGTACGGGCAGCCCGACCCGATGTCCCGGGAGGGCTGGAGGCGGGTGCGGGAGCTGGCCGAGCGGGGCGAGATGGAGATGGTCGTCGTGCGGTGGCCGACGGCCATCGCACCGGACCGGTCGCACGATCTGCGGCACCGCGAGATCAGCGAGCTCCAGGAGCAGGGTGTGAGCGTGCGCTACTCCTCGGCGCCGCTCTCGCAGATGGGAGCGGCGCGATGACCACGACGAGCAGGCTGCACGAGAGGCACCAGCTCATCGGCCGCCGGGCCCGCGACCCGGTGTCCGGACGGACCGGTGTGCTGCGGGCCATCGTGCCTGACGACGACGCGCCGAGGCCGGCGGCCTGGCCGATCCCCGCGGGCGGCGGCATCGAGTGGACGACGTCGGTCCGGGTGATCGAGCCGGTCACGGCGCCCACACCGCGCCGGCCGGCCCGTCGCGGGCGCTGACGGCCGGGCACTGAGGAAAGGCGAGTGATGGGCTCCGGACCGGTTCCGCGAACAGTTGCCGGACAACGCCCGCTTCCTGTGGCCCTGAAGAGCATCGCCGCGTTTGAGGACCTCGACCGGCACACGCGCCTGTACGCGGAGCGGCCGAACTCTGCGCCCACGCTTCGCCGGCGGGCTGACCGAGTCCCGCCCCGACCGGCTGCAGCCCCGACCGGTGGCGCGCCCGTGCGAGCCGCCGGTTGGCCGGGCCGGTCGAGGTCACCGCGCCGCGCGTCAACGACCGCCGCGTCGACGAGGCCACCGGCGAGCGCAAGCGGTTCTCCTCCAAGATCCTTGCGCCGTGGTGCCGCAAGTCACCGAAGATCTCGGAGGTGCTGCCGCTGCTCTACCTGCACGGACTGTCGTCCGGAGACTTCGTGCCCGCGCTGGAGCAGTTCCTCGGAGGCACGGCCGGACTGTCGGCCGCGACGGTGACCCGGCTGACGAAGCAGTGGAGCGACGACCACGCCGCCTTCCAGGACCGGGACCTGTCCGACCGCGAATTCGTCTACGTATGGGCCGACGGGGTCCACCCGAAAGTGCGGCTCGGCCAGGCGCACTCGTGCGTGCTGGTCCTCCTCGGCGTCCGCCTGGACGGCACAAAGGAGCTGATCGCGCTGGCCGAGGGACTGCGGGAGTCCACCGAGTCGTGGGCCGACCTGCTGCGCGACTGCCGCCGCCGCGGCATGCGCGACCCCGAACTCGTCATCGGCGACGGCGCGATGGGCCTGTGGAAAGCCCTGATCGAGGTGTTCCCGACCGCTCGGCACCAGCGCTGCTGGGTCCATAAAGCCCGTAATGTGACCAACTGTCTTCCGAAGTCCGCACAGCCGGGCGCGACGAAGGCAATGCAAGAGATCTACAACGCAGAGGACAGGGCCCACGCAGAGAGGGCGATCGAGGCGTTCTCCCGCACTTACGGCACGAAGTGGCCCAAGGCCGTCGCGAAGATCACCGACGACCGGGACGAGCTGCTCGCGTTCTACGACTTCCCGGCCGAGCACTGGGTCCACCTGCGGACCACGAATCCCATCGAGTCGACCTTCTCCACCGTCAAGCTCCGGACCAAGGTCACCCGAGGCGCCGGCAGCCCGGCCGCGGCCCTGGCCATGGTGTTCAAGCTCGTCGAATCCACCCAGGCCCGTTGGCGGGCGATCACCGGAGCCCACCTGGTCCCACTCGTCCGGGCCGGGGCCCGGTTCGAGAACGGCCTGCTGGTCGAACGCACCGAAAGCCACGCGGCCTGAGGAGAATGCCCAGATGACCGTCTCCGACACCTACGGCACGAACTCCTACACAGCCAAGGAGTTGGCCAGCCTGCTCGCCGACCGACTCGACGTGACCTTCACCGAACGCGAGAGCGACTACCTCGGCGTCTACTTCCTGGCCACCCTCGCCGACACGACCCGCCTCCAGATCCAGCCGAACACCATTCCCGGAGACGACAGGGAAGACGATCTCTACGACGACGAGTACCCCGACGTGTCGGTACTCCTGCTCATCACCTCGCCGGCCGCCGCCGAGCCTCTCAGCGACGAGCTCTCGGCGGTCGGAGGACTCACCAGGCTCCGATCAACTCGAAGCTAAGCAACTGCCGATCCACAAGTCTTAACTATTGCTCTGAGCCCCGATGACCCCGGGTGTCTCACCTGTTCCGCCATCTTGTCGCGGACCCGGCTGGGAACGAGTACGGCCACCGCGTGATCATCGGGGGTAGTGTGGACTCCCGAAGATTGTGCGGTGGCCGCAGGCCATAGCGTAGACCCTGCCCGCTGGCGGGCGACGTCCGACCAGGTCATGGCCCGGATCGCGGTCAGGCTCAGGCGAGTTGAGCCCCGGGCCGCGGCCCGCGCTTACCTGCTCGGGCTGCTGTTGAGCGTTGAACGGAACCGCGCTGGAGTACTAGGGGATCGTCACGTAGGGACCGTAGAAGTTCTGGGCGTTGGTGATGTCCTGCAGCACCGACTGACACTGCCCCTTGTCGCCAACCGAGAAGACGAAGCTCCTTCTCTGACCTTGTGAGATGGTGAAGGAGCCATTGTCGGCCGCCTTGAAACCACCCACGCACTGCAAGCGGAACCGCACAGTCACCGGCGAACCCTTCTTCTTGTTGTAGGCCACGTCGTAACCGGCAGGAGAGCCGGAGATGCCGGTGGTGCACAGGTCGCCGTTCCCGATATTGGTGCACTTCGTCGGGCCGAAACCGGTCGTGCCGACCTCAGCAGCGAAGGCGGAGGGGGTGGTCAGCGGCACAGCGACGCACATCGCTGTGAGCACGACGGACCCTATTCGATGACGCATCATCACTTATTGATCCCTTCTGTGGGGTGCTACGTGCGCGTTCCCGATTCGTTCGGTCGCGGGCACCCATGAAGGATCGACGGGGGCGGTAGACGTGTCATTGACGAGGGGTGCCACGTGCTTGACAAGGCGCGCCAACTGCGCAGCGGAGCAGTGCCGGTACAGGCATGTTCCAGCCCGCGAGTCGTACAGGTCGGCGACCACGTGAAGGTCTTCCGTGATGACCATGTCGGAGCTCACGTCGCAGGCGCGGCTGATGATCTGCAGGGTCTGCGCCAGGGCCACGGTCAGGCCGCCCTGTGGGTAGAGCCACCGGGGGGCGGCCGAGCCGCGGCTTCTCACCGGTGGGAGGAGCGGGATGTGAGCCCACCGGGTGATCCTTGATGCTGGGAGCCAGGGTCGTGACCAAGCGTGCCGGCGCCGAGATGGGCCTGTCGGTAGTCGCGCGGAGTGAGGCCGTAGGCGGCGCGGAACGCGCGGCTGAAGGTTTCGGGGTGAGGGAAGCCCCGGTTCGCGGCGATGGCATTGACAGGCCGGGTCGCCAGAGCGGGGTCGGTGAGGTCTTGACGGGCACGCTCCAGGCGCTGGTGGCGGATGTATGCGGCCACCGTCTGTCCGTGGTCCTGGAAGAGCCGGTGCAGGGAACGCAAGGAGATGTGGTGGGCCGCAGCGACCGCGCCCGGGGACAGGTCCGGATCGCCCAGGTGCTGCTGGATGAAGGCGTGGATCTTCATCAGCAGGGCCCGATGGTGGGTCTGGGGTGGCATTGACGCGGCGGCGTCGAGGTGGTGGGCGAGGAAGGCGATGAGCAGGTCAAGGGTGCAGGTGGCCAGGCGGGCGCCGTCCGCCGCCGTGTAGGTGGCGGCGCCGGCGACCAGCTGCATGAGGTAGCCGGACAGCAGGGCGCCCATCCCCTCAAGTCCGGGCAACCGCACGGCGGTGAGCCGGTCGACCTTGTTCGCCGGGAGCGGCAGCAGGGCCCGGGGGACTTGCACCATCACTCCTTTCACGATTCCCACGGTGTCCTGGTCAGCGGCTGCCCAGCCCTGCCAGGGACGCGAGGTGTCGAAGAACATCACCTCACCTGGGCCGCTGGTGGTGTCCCGGCCGGCCTGGAGGATCCGGTGGCTACCGAGCAGGTTCAGCATCAGCTGGTAGGAATCACGGTCGGATTGCCGGATCAGCTTCGGCGTCCGGCGGGTCTCCAGCGACGGGTAGGCCAGCGCGGACACGTCCACCGCGCCCAGGCCCAGCACTCGCGCGCTCGCCCGGAAGTCCGCCTCATGATCGCTGCGGACCACGCTGGGTATCAACGCCCTGGCCGTCATGTCGTGCCAGGAGCCAAACCGCTCGGTCACCGGCAGATCTTCTGTCCTGAACTCCGTCACCAGCACCGTTCATCCCCCATTACTTGCCGCATCCAAGACGGTCTTGTCGGCGGTGAGATCAACTCTCTCGACAATGTTCTAGTACTTCAGTGCGGTTTCGTGGTCTATCTAGCGGGTTCGCTGGCGGTTCGTCGTCGGTACTGGCTGCGGCGGGCTGTTGCCTTGTGGCATCGGCGTCAGGTGGACCAGTGCAGCAGCCTGGCCGCGGTCACGGCTGGTGGGTTGAAGGTGGCGACGAGTAGGTGTCGGGTCTCCGGGACGGTCAGCGTGATTGGATCGCGGCTGCGGACGAAGTGCACGTATCTGCGGGCGGTTTGGGGGGTGCCCCTATGTGTTCGGGCAAGGTCGGAGACCAGTAGGTGCGTGTGGTCGAGGGCGGAGTCGTGGGGGGTGTGCATGAGTGATGGCCAGGTCACGATCAAGCTCTTGTGGCGGCGGGTTGGGGCTCGTAGAAGGTTCCGTCGTGGAGCATCGCGAACAGGACGGCGGCCCGACGTCTGGCCAGGTAGAGCAGTGCCTGGGTGGGTGTTTGCCCTGGGCAATCTTCTTGTCGTACTAGGCCCGGGAGGTCGGGTCACCCAGGGCGGCGAACGCGGAGAGGAAGAAAGCCCGTTTGAGCAGCTTGTTACCTCTCCTGGATGGCTGTTCGCCGCGGATCGATGAGCCCGAGCCCCGGGTCGCCGGGGCGAGACCGGCGTAGGCGGCGAGGTGGCCGGCGGTCGGGAAGGTGCTGCCGTCGCCGACCTCGATCAGGATGCGGGCTCCGGTCCTGACGCCGACTCCCGGCATTGACGTCAGGACTTTGGAAAGAGACATCCGATGCAGTTGATCTGTCAAGCAGCAACGGCGAGTTGGGGGACTTTGGGTGTGGGGAATGCGGTGGCTTCGTCATAACGGATGCGCTTGGTGAGGCAGTGGTAGAGGCAGCCGAGCATGCGGTTGAAGAGGTTGCGCTGGGCGGCGGTGTGGCGGTCGCCGTCGGCCCGTCGGCGGTCGTAGTGGGCGCGGGCTCCGCGTGAGGCGGTCAGTGCGGCGAAGGCCCAGACGTAGCCGACTGAGGCCAGGCGCTGGTTCTTGACCCGGCGGGCCATGACGGCGAGGCTTCTGCCGGACGCCCGGGTGACCGGTGCGGCCCCGGCGAAGGCCTTGAGTCCTTTCGCGTCGGTGAAGCGGGATCGGTCGTCGCCGATCTCGGCGAGCACCCGGGCGCCGGTGAGCGAGCCGAGCCCTGGAAAGCTGGTAATGATCTCGGCGTCCGGGTGTGCTTCAAAAGACTCCACCGCCGCAGCCGTCAGATCGTCTGCGCTGGTGCAGGCGGCGTCGAGCTGTCTGAGCAGAGCGATGGCCTGGCGGCCCATGGCCTGTTCGACCTTCGGCAGCTGCCGCATCTGCGGAACCCGGAGGGCCTGGCGGAGCCGTTCGGCTTCCGCCTCGATGCCGCGCTGGCGGCCGGCCTTCTTCAGCACCGCGCAGCTGGGTGCGGGTGAGCTTGGCTGCCTGCTCCGGGGTGGGGGCGGCAGCCAGCACGACGCGGGCGACCTTCGAGCACACCCCTTCGCGTGTGGGCTGGAAGGCGGAGAGGAATCCGGGGAAGTATTCACGCAGGTGGGAGCGGAGTTTGTTGCCGGCCTGGGTGCGGTCCCAGACGGCGTCCTGCTGGGCGCGGGCCAGGACCGCGATGGCCTGGACGAGTTCGCTGTCGTCGGGCAGCGGCCGGTGGGCGGCCTTGTCGGTCCGCAGGATGTTCGCCAGCACCATGGCGTCGAGGTGGTCGGACTTCTTGCGGGCCACCGCGTGCCGGTCGCGGTAGCGGGCCGCTGCCATCGGGTTGATCGCGTAGACGGGGCGCTTCGTGGCTCGCAGGCAGGCCACCAGCAGGCCGCGGGAGGTCTCGATCGCCACCGGGATCGGGGCGTCCTCGGTGTCGCCGTGAGCAGTGAAGAGGTCGAGGAGCTGCTGCAGGCCCGCGGCGTCGTCGGTGATGCGGGCCCGGGCTAACAGGGTTCCCTCGTGGTCGACCAGGGCGACGTCGTGGTGGTCGCTGGCCCAGTCGATCCCGCAGGTGACGGTCATCGTGTCGTTCTCCGCCTCTCGGTCAGGGGGCGTGGCTGCTGGTCACAGCCGTGCGGGGGCACGCGTCTCCCTAATGGAAGGGCTCGATGGCCCGGCATCCGATTAGCCGTTCGTGACCCCAGCGGCTTGCAGGGCCCTCGGTCTGCTCAGGAGCTCGGCGGCTCCAGGCTTGCTGAGAGGTGATCCCCGCAGGCGGCTCGGACCACGAGTCTCAACGATCCGATCGTCGGACTGGATACGGTGGTTGCGTTTGTCCTCGTGGTGGTGAACGGTGCCGGGGGCCGGTGCTTGTCCAGCGGCTCGAGGGCCCAGGCGTACTCTGCGGCTCTCCCGGCACCGATCACCACCACGATCACGACGCTTACTGAAGCGAGGCCCGCAGTCTCTTTCAGGGCCTCGTAGGGCCGGGGTGGGCCTGGCGGTGCCCCGCTTCACCGCCTATTAGGGTGGGCCTCCAGCAGTCCCTCGATCCGCCCGGCCAGCGGCTTGCGCTGGTCAAGCACGGTGGTCAGTGAACTGGCCAGGCTCGGGACGATCAGCGCGGCCGCCTCAGTGCCCGGAACGGTGACGGTCTGCTTGCTGGTCAAGGCCAAGGCCGAGCCAGGAGATCGCCACAGCGCACGAGCCGCCGGCGGCGACGAACGTCGTCGACCTGATGAAGGCCCTCGAGGACAGCCTCCAGGCCGCCGGCTCCAGCCGCGGCGGCCAGGCGCGACCGGAGGAGCAGAAGAAAAAGGCCGCGCCCGGCCGGCCTGCTGCGACAGGCAAGCCGGCGAAGACGTCGGCGCTGAAGGCTCCGCCGAAGAAGGCCGGGACGGCTTCGGCACGGGCCCGCGGCCGTGGCAGCGCCGACAGGAGTGAGCTGCAGGAGCTGAGCAAGGCCCAGCTCTACCGGCGGGCGACCGAAGTGGACGTTCCCGGCCGGTCGAAGATGAGCCGCGAGCAGCTCATCGACGCCCTCGCCAGCAGCGCACGCCGCCATAAGAAGAGCGCCGCTGACCGCGCGGCGAACCGTATCGGCATCACCTCACCCACCCGCCCCGTTACCTTCTTCGTGGCCCCGGGCTCGGGGCTCCCGGCCTTCTGGCCCGGCATGACTGGCGAAGCGGACGGCATGACGGGTAGACAAGTACGCGAAGCTCCTGGTGAGCAAAGGGGATCATGGTCGTGAACCCGTCCATCAGGAGCTCTTCTGTTGAGCGTGGTCACGACCGATGAACGCCGGCAGGTTGGCGGAAGCTCACCGTACCGGCCCCTTTGAGTGGCCTGGGCCACGATGGGGGTCGGCCGGCCCGCCCGGGAGCAGGTCACCCTGTCACTGGTCCCGGACGGGCCGGGCGTCAGCCGCTGGAGCAGACAGTGCCGTTGAGGCGGAAGACCGTCGGTTCCGGGTTGGGCCCGTCATTGGCGCCGACGAAGCCGAACGAGGCCGTCGACCCACCGTTCGGAGCCAGCGGCCCGGCATCCTCGGGAGCGGTCACCCGTACGTGCCGGCCGGTCTGGTGGAACGTGGCGTTCCAGCCCGAGGTCACCGACTGACGGTCGGTCGGCCAGTCCCAGTCCACGGTCCAGCCGGTGATCGGGGTGTCCGAGAGGTTCTGGACGGTGACCGTGGCCACGAATCCGTTACCCCAGCCCGTGTCGCGGTGGTAGGTCACCACGCAGGTGGCGTCCGGCGGGGTGCCGGTGGTGAAGGTCAGTGGAGTGGACGGGGCGGAGAGCCGTCCCGAGGCGTCGGCCGCCAGCACGTTGACCGTGTGGGTGGTGCCCGGGGGCAGGTTCCGCAGGGTCACGGACGTGCCGGTGGTCTCGCCGACCAGCCAGGTGTGGGCGCCGTCGCGTTCCTGGACCAGGTAGCGGGCGGAGCCCCGCGCACTCTCCCAGGACAGGCGCGCGGTGGTGTCGGTCACCCCCTCCAGCCGCGGGGTCCCCGGGGCCTCGGCATCAGAGGCACCGGGCCCGGTGCCGGCTTGTGGGGTGAGGGTGACGGTGAGCATCCCGTGCGGCGGCACGGTGACCCGGGAGGCGGACGACCCGCCGTCGGTGACGTGAGTGATGTCGCTGTCGCCGCGCGCGTAGCGGCGGACCTCGGGGGTGGCGGCGGACGGGGTGAAGCCCGTGTACTCAAGGCTCACGGTCCGGGCGGTGTCCGGGTCCTTGTTGATGAGCAGGACGCTCAGACGTCCGTCGCGACGGTGCACGGCGTGTGCGGAGACGTCCTGTGCGGAGGACGCGGCGGCGACCAGGGTGTCGCCCGCGGCGCCCAGTTCGCCGGTCATCTTCATGCCGTAGTACGGGTGGAACGGCGTGTTCGTTGCCGGCTCGCAGACGTCACCGGTGCAGGAACCGCTGGACAGCATTCCCATGTCGCCGTAGTCGGTCTCGCCGTCGACGGTGGTGATCTGGTCCGGGCCGTTGTGGGTGTTCCACCAGTCGACGGTGAAGACGCCGTTCTCCAGAGCCGTCATGAACGCGTCGGCGGCGAAAAGGCCGTTGGGGCGGGCGGTGAGCCTGGCGCCGCCGGTGTTGGTGTTGATTTCGGTGAGGGCGATGCCGAGGCGCGGTGAGCCGGCGCCCGCGTACCGGTCGATCTGGCTGCGCACCTCCCGCAGTTCGCCGGGCAGGCTGGTCAGCCTGGTCATGGCGTCCTCGGCGGTGGTGTCGGAGCCGCCCGCGTACCAGTGGACGCTCACGAAGTCGATGACATCGGTGACCTCCGAGAGCACGGTGTGGTTCCAGTCGCCTGGATCGCCATCGCCGACGACGCCGTCCGGCCATTGGCCTGGGGTGGTGAGGACCGCGCCGATCTTGACGGTCGGGTCGACGGCCTTCATGGCCTTGGCGTAGGCGCGGACCTGACGGGCGTACTCCCGGGGGCTCTTGTTCTCGTGCTCGTCGTGCTCCCAGCCGTTGCCGTAGTGGCCGTTGCCGTAGATCTCGTTGCCGATCTCCCAGTACTGCGCGTCGTAGTTCTTGGTGACGTTCGCGTACCGGACCCAGCCGGCGGCCTCCTCGGGTGTGCCGGAACCGTAGTTGGCGATCAGTATCGGCTGGGCGCCGGTGGCGCGGACGGTACTCATGAAGGAGTCGAAGTCGGTGCCGGGGGCGACGTATCCGCCAGGTGCCGTGTGTGTCTTCCAGTGGTAGATGTCCGCGTATGAACCGCCGGGATAACGCATCGCGCCGACATCGGCCGCCTTCATCAGGCCGGCGACCTCGGGATCGTTCATGTGCGAGTCCCAGATCGCGGCATTGACGCCGCGTGCCGTGTCGGGCATGCGGCCCAGCGACGCCTGCGTGTTGACCCGGACGCCGACGTCCGCTGCGGGCGCCTCCTGCGCGACGGCGGACGCGACGGCGGCGGCGCTCGGCGGGGACAGCAGGGCGAGCGCGGCGGCCAGGACGGCGGTGGTGCGTGCGAGGCGGCGGGGGCCGGTACCGGCCAGCCGGCCGGATCTCTGCGGTAAGGGCATGTGGGTCCTCCCTCGGGGTTCGACGGCACAGGCGGGGCAGCGGGTGCCGGACCGTGCGGCCGGACGGGCGGAGTGCCGGCGCGGCGTCAGGACGTCCGCGCCGGTGGCACGGGGGACGGTGCGTGGTTGCGGTGTGTTCGTACGCAGGCGGGGCGGCGGCCGAATCCCGCGCATGGGAGCGCTCCCATGATGGGATTGGTGTGACGTTCTGTCAATGGACGGGACAGGCGCTGGAGGATAGAGCGGGGGAGGTTGGCTCCCCAACGGCGAGGCAGGAGGCGGTCGGAGCCCGGGCGCAGTGCGGTCACGAGGCAGGGGTGTTTCAGGGCGCACCTGACGTAGGGCGCTGGCCCCTATCTCTGCCCCGCACAACCCCGGCCTCGCTGATCGCCCAGGTGGCCATCGAACAGATCCTCGACGCCCTGCCCGGGATGGCGTTGGCCCTTCCCGCCGAGCAACTGACCTACCGCCCCGGCGCTTTTCACCGGTCGTTGACCGGCCTACCCGTCCAGTTCCCGCCGACGCCGCCCCTCGCGCTGACCTGAAGGAGCTGTCATGGACTCCGCCGCCGTGTCCCTGGTTCTTGACCGCACGGGTCGGGCTCGACCCGCGGAAGAAGCCATCCTCCACATCCATGGGCGTGGTGCCGGCCCTGCTGGCCGAGCGCACCGGCGAGTGCAGTTCGGCCGCTGGCGTCGTCACCGGCGGAATCCACCAGCACCGGCATTTTGGCCCACGGGAGCCGGCGGAGTGGCCGCACCAGGTGGGTGTCATCCCATCCAAGGCGCAGTTCTTCCAGCAGCGCACCGAGATGGAGCGCCTGCGGACCGCGGTCGGCGGGGGCGACACCGCCATTCTGTGCCAGGTACTGACCGGGATGGGCGGGGTGGGCAAGACCCAGCTCGCCGCCGACTACGCCCGCACCGCCTGGGACACCCAGGGCCTCGATGTCCTGTCTGGGTCACCGCTGCCGACCGCTCGGCCGTGGTTGCAGCCTACGCGCAGGCCGGTGTGGAGCTGTGCCGGGCCGGCCCCAATGACCCCGAACAGGCCGCCCACACCTTCCTGGCTTGGCTGGCCCCCTTTTAGTGGGGCGGGCGGGTTCGGAGCGACGACCGCTGAGTCGTTCCGGACCGCCCGCCCAGCGGAACGTTGCGACATACATCTACCGGGGCTGCAGGCTGCCCGCCGGGAAAGGTTTCCATGACTCGGGACACTCTCGTCTGGTGCTTAGCCACGGCGACGGCCCATCTGCGGTGTCGTAGCCTTGCTGCTCCATCGCCGTGACAAGACCTGAAGGAGAAGGCTCCAGGGCCCCACCCCCCCAGGCGCGTTGCTCCGAAGACACACCTGGGTCGGAAGGAGCACCTGCCCAGGCCGGTCAGTGATTCCTCGGTGAATCCGGGCAGCCGGACGCGCTGCACGCCGACCGTGGCGGTGCCCTTCTTCAGGTCGCCGGTCTCATCGACCACCAACACCGCATCGGCCGCGACAAGCGGGTCCTGCTTAACCAACGCCACCTTGTTCACCCTCGTCAACCTGGGCACCTGGGTGGTGCAGAAGCGAACCTCGCCTACTACCTCAGTGCCTACCACGGGATGTCGTCGGCCCTCATCGGAGTGGTCATGGCGGCGCAGGGGGCGAGGCGGTGCTGGATGCGGCGGTCTGCCCCTGGCTGAGCCGGCGCTTCGCACCGGGCCGGGTCATCGCGGGCACGGTGCTCGCCGGCGCCGGGATCGTAGCGCTGGTCGCGGTGAGGGACGTCGCCGGCATCTCGGTGCTGTGGGCCCTGATCTACGGGATCGGTACGGTCAGCATGGTCGCCGGTTTGTCCTGCGTCAGCGAACCGTGCCGCCGGAGCTGCTCGGCCGTGTCGTCGCCACCACCCGGATGCTCGCATTCATGTCAGTCCCGATCGCCTCGATCGTGGGCGGTGTGCTGGAGCAGCGCTGGCACAACATGTACCTGATCACCGCCCTGGCCGGCGGGCTGCACGGCGCGTGGTGCGACCGTGCTGTTCTAGGTAGTCCGCGAGGCGGAAGGCTGACGCTGGGACGGGCGTCGCGGCTGGTGCCGGAACACGCGGGGGCGGGTAGCGGTGCGACGCAGGGGGACTTGTTTGCCGTGGACGGGACGGGCGAGAGTGGCGAAGGAGACTTCTGCCCAGTCTTCGGTGAGCTGGTCGTAGTCGTCGTCGGTGAGGTAGTCGGTGGCGGCATCGATGAGGAAGGCCTGCGGGGAGGTGAAGTCCGACCCCGGCGCGGCGGACCCCGCCCGCGTTCCACGATCGTCGACATGGCGAAAAGCCTCTGAGCACGTCCGAACCCCTCGCTTTATGACGGTTGCGAGGGGTGTGACCTGCTCGTCGACGCTTCGGGCGGCAGCGATGTACTGCCCGCCGCCGGCAGGCGGCGCGCAGCGACCCGCGGCTAGAAGGTGATCTTGACCTTGAGCGCCTCGCGCGCATCCATCGCCTTGTAACCCTCCGGCACTCCCGCCAGCTCGACCGTCCTGTCGAACACCGGCGACGGGTCGATGACCCCGCCCAGCACGTCCGCCAACAGCGCGGGAATGTAGTGGCGCGCCGGCGCCACCCCGCCCCGCACCGCGACATTGCGGTTGAACATCTGCTGGATGTCCACGCCCGCGCTGCCGCCGTGAGGCACGCCGACGTAGCCGACGGAGCCGCCGTCGCGGGTGATGGAGATCGCGGTTCGCATCGACTCCTCGGTGCCGACCGCCTCCAGGACCGCGTGCGCGCCCGAGCCGCCGGTCAGCTCCTTGACCGCCGCCACGGCCTCCGCACCGCGGGCCGGGACGACGTCGGTCGCGCCGAAGGTGCGCGCGATCGCGGTCCGCGACTCGTGCCGCCCCAGCGCGATGATCCGCTCCGCGCCGAGCCGGCGCGCGGCCAGTACGCCGCACAGGCCGACCGCGCCGTCGCCGACTACGGCGACCGTCGCGCCCGGACGGACGCCCGCGGACATGGCCGCGTGGTGCCCGGTGGACATGACGTCGGACAGCGCCAGCACGGCCGTCAGCAGCCGCTCGTCCGAGCGGACCTCCGCGGGTAGCTTGACCAGCGTGCCGTCGGCGAACGGAACCCGGACCGCCTCGCCCTGCCCGCCGTCCGAACCCGGCTCACCCCAGAACCCGCCGTGTGGGCAGGAGGTGTGCAGGCCCTCGGCGCAGAACTCGCACACGCCGTCCGACCACACGAACGGCGCAACCACCAGGTCGCCTGGCCGGAAGTCGCGCACCTCGGAGCCGACTTCCTCGACCACGCCCAGGAACTCGTGCCCGATCCGCTGACCCTTCTTCCGGGCGGCCACGCCGCGGTAGGCCCACAGGTCGCTGCCGCACACGCAGGCGAGTACGGTCCGCACCACCGCGTCGGCGGGACGCCGCAGCGCGGCGTCGGGGACCTCCTCGACTCGGACGTCGTTCGGGCCGTGAATGACGGTGGCGCGCATGCGTTCTCTGCTTTCGGTTCTTGCGAAGGGGCTGCTTCGTGAGCAGCTTCCGGATCAGGCGGCGGCCTGGGATCAGGGACGGCCTCGAAGGTGAAGGCCGACCACATTAAGACGCCCGCCGGGGCCACGGTATTCCGCGCCGCACCGGGCCGGTCCCGCCTGCGCAGGGTGCGTCACGCGCCTGCCGCGCCCTCACCGGACAGCTCACTTCGATGGCGTCCCTTGTCGTGGTGTAGCCGATCAAGGTTAGGGAGTGCGCCGGGGGCGTGCGCCAATGTGGCTTTCGCTCCCTGCCCGCAGGGTGGG
>NZ_JBIUVQ010000039.1:0-23094 GCF_044743035.1 Streptomyces sp. NPDC087787 | reverse complement strand
GTGCCGCTGCGCGTCGCGGTGATGGGCTGCGTCGTCAACGGTCCCGGTGAGGCCCGCGAGGCCGACCTCGGGGTGGCCTCCGGCAACGGCAAGGGTCAGATCTTCGTCAAGGGCGAGGTCATCAAGACCGTGCCGGAGTCGAAGATCGTGGAGACCCTGATCGAGGAGGCCATCAAGATCGCGGAGGGGATGGGGCAGGACGACGCCGCCTCCGGCGGCGGCACCGTCACGGGGACACCGACAGTGACAGTGAGTTGACGTACGGCACGGACCGAGAGGGGGCCCAGCGTGACCATTCTGGAGAGCATCCGGGGACCACGCGACCTGAAGGCGCTGTCCGAGGCGGAACTGGGTGAACTGTCCGACGAGATACGTGAGTTCCTGGTGCATGCGGTCGCCAGGACTGGCGGTCATCTGGGGCCCAACCTGGGGGTGGTGGAACTCACCGTCGCCCTCCACCGGGTCTTCGAGTCGCCGGTCGACCGGATCCTGTGGGACACCGGTCACCAGAGTTATGTGCACAAGCTTCTGACAGGGCGTCAGGATTTCTCCAAGCTGCGCGGCAAGGGAGGCCTGTCCGGCTATCCCGCGCGCGAGGAGTCCGAGCACGACGTCATCGAGAACAGCCACGCCTCCACGGCGCTCGGCTGGGCCGACGGACTCGCCAAGGCCCGCGAGGTGCAGGGGGAGAAGGGGCACGTCGTCGCCGTCATCGGCGACGGCGCGCTGACCGGCGGCATGGCCTGGGAGGCACTGAACAACATCGCGGCCGCCCGGGACCGCCCACTGATCGTCGTCGTCAACGACAACGAGCGGTCCTACGCGCCGACCATCGGCGGCCTCGCCAACCACCTGGCCGCCCTGCGCACCACGGACGGCTACGAGAAGGTCCTGGCCTGGGGCAAGGCGGTGCTCCAGCGCACCCCGGTCGTCGGCAACACCCTCTACGAGTCGCTGCACGGCGCGAAGAAGGGGTTCAAGGACGCGTTCGCGCCGCAGGGCATGTTCGAGGACCTCGGGCTGAAGTACCTCGGCCCGATCGACGGACACGACATCAAGGCCGTCGAGTCGGCGCTGCGCCGCGCCAAACGCTTCCACGGCCCCGTCCTCGTCCACTGCCTCACCGAGAAGGGCCGCGGCTACGAACCCGCGCTGGCCCACGAGGAGGACCACTTCCACACCGTGGGCGTGATGGACCCCCTCACCTGCGAGCCGCTCGCCCCGGCCGGCGGCCCGTCCTGGACCTCCGTGTTCGGCGACGAGATCGTGCGGATCGGCGAGGAGCGGGACGACGTCGTGGCGATCACCGCCGCCATGCTGCACCCGGTGGGCCTCGGGAGGTTCGCCGAGCGGTTCCCGGACCGGGTGTGGGACGTGGGCATCGCCGAGCAGCACGCGGTCGTCTCGGCCGCGGGGCTCGCCACCGGCGGTCTGCACCCGGTCGTCGCCGTCTACGCCACCTTCCTCAACCGCGCCTTCGACCAGCTCCTGATGGACGTCGCCCTGCACCGCTGCGGGGTCACCTTCGTCCTGGACCGGGCCGGAGTGACCGGCGTCGACGGGCCCTCCCACAACGGCATGTGGGACATGTCCGTCCTCCAGGTCGTGCCCGGCCTCAGGATCGCCGCGCCGCGCGACGCCGACCAGTTGCGGGCCCAGCTGCGCGAGGCCGTCGCCGTCGACGACGCGCCGACCCTGATCCGGTTCCCCAAGGAGTCGGCCGGCCCGCGGATCGAGGCCGTCGGGCACGCCGGCGGCATGGACGTACTGCACCGGGCGGAGAGCCCCGACGTGCTGCTGGTCGCCGTGGGCGTGATGGCGCCGGTGTGCCTCCAGGCCGCCGGACTGCTCCAGGCGCGGGGCATCGGCTGTACCGTCGTCGACCCGCGCTGGGTCAAACCCGTCGATCCGGCGCTGCCGGACCTGGCCGCCGGGCACCGGCTGGTGGCCGTGGTCGAGGACAACAGCCGCGCGTCCGGCGTGGGCGCCGCGGTGGCCCTGGCGCTCGGCGACGCCGAGGTCGACGTACCGGTACGCAGGTTCGGCATCCCCGAGCAGTTCCTCGCGCACGCCAAACGCGGAGAGGTGCTGGCCGACATCGGACTCACCCCGGTCGAGGTCGCCGGACGCATCGGCGCGAGCCTGGCCGTGCGGGAGCAGGCCGGGACGATCCCGGCGCAGAACGGCGCCGGGGCCGTCATGGCAGTCAAGGAGACAACCGAATGACCACGGAGTTCGACCTCGGCGCCCTGCTCGCCGAGCGCGGCGCCGAGCGCTACGAGCTGCACACCAGGCACCTCAACCACCAACTGCCGCGGATGCTGCACACCATCGGCTTCGACAAGGTCTACGAGCGGGCCGAGGGCGCGTACTTCTGGGACACGGAGGGCAACGACTACCTGGACATGCTCTCCGGGTTCGGGGTGATGGGCCTGGGCCGCCACCACCCCGTCGTCCGCAAGGCGCTGCACGACGTGCTGGACGCCCAGCTCGCCGACCTCACCCGCTTCGACTGCCAGCCGCTGCCCGGGCTGCTGGCGGAGCGGCTGCTCGCGCACACCCCCCACCTGGACCGGGTGTTCTTCGGCAACAGCGGCACGGAGGCGGTGGAGACCGCGCTGAAGTTCGCCCGCCGCGCCACCGGCCGACCGCGGATCCTGTACTGCGAGCACTCCTTCCACGGACTGACCGCCGGCTCGCTGTCCGTCAACGGCGAGGATGGCTTCCGGGACGGCTTCGCCCCGCTGCTGCCCGACACCGCCGTCCCGCTCGGCGACCTCGACGCGCTCGCACGGGAGCTGAGGAAGGGCGACGTGGCCGCCCTGATCGTCGAGCCGATCCAGGGCAAGGGCGTGCACGAGGCCCCGCCCGGCTGGCTGCGCGCCGCGCAGGAGCTGCTGCGCCGGCACAAGGCGCTGCTCATCGCCGACGAGGTGCAGACGGGCCTGGGCCGCACCGGGGACTTCTGGGCCTACCAGCACGAGGACGGGGTCGAGCCGGACCTGGTCTGCGTGGCCAAGGCCCTGTCCGGCGGCTATGTGCCGGTGAGCGCCACCCTCGGCAGGGACTGGATCTTCAAGAAGGTCTACTCCTCGATCGACCGGGTGCTCGTCCACTCGGCGAGCTTCGGGTCCAACGCCCAGGCCATGGCGGCGGGTCTCGCCGTGCTGTCCGTGATGGAGAACGAGCAGATCGTGGCCAACGCCAGGGCCACGGGCGAGCTGCTGAAGTCCCGGCTGGCCGCGCTCACCGACCGGTACGAGCTGCTCGCCGACGTGCGCGGCCGGGGCCTGATGATCGGCATCGAGTTCGGGCGGCCGAGGTCGCTGAAGCTGCGCGGGCGCTGGACCATGCTCCAGGCGGCCCGCAAGGGACTGTTCGCGCAGATGGTGGTCGTCCCGCTGCTGCAGCGGCACCGTATCCTGACCCAGGTCTCAGGCGACCACCTGGAGGTGATCAAGCTGATCCCGCCGCTGGTCGTCGGTGAGGCCGAGGTCGACCGGTTCGTGGACGCCTTCACCGCCGTGATGGACGACGCGCACGACGGCGGGCTGATGTGGGACTTCGGAAAGACGCTGGTCAAGCAAGCCGTCGCCAACCGGTGAGCCGGCCGGGCAAGGACCTCGCCACTGCCTTTGCCTCTGAGGCAAGAAATTTGCCTTAGGGGCAAAGTGGCGGTGGAATGGAGGTATGAGCTCTCCAGAGTCCCAGCCCCCGGCGGGGCCGGTCGAGGACCTGCCCGCCGTCGCGCCGCAACTGCGTGCGCTGCGCCGCCGTGCCTCACTGACCCTGGAGGCCGCGGCCCGGGCCGCCGGGCTGTCGCCCGCCCATCTCTCCCGACTGGAGACCGGGCAGCGCCAGCCCTCGCTGCCGATGCTGCTCTCGCTCGCCCGTGTCTACGGTACGACAGTCTCCGAACTGCTCGGCGAGAACGTCGCCGAGCGGGACGCGGTGGTGCACGCCGGTGACATGGAGCCGACGCGGGCCGGCGGCTGGACGTACTGGCAGGCCGGCGCGTCCGGCCGTGGGATGCAGGCCCTGCGGGTCCGCGTCCCGCACGGCTCCCAGGGCGACATCGTGCGTGTGCACCCCGGCGAGGAGTGGCTGTACGTCCTCCACGGACGCCTCAGGCTCCGCCTCGGCGACGCCACGCACCTGCTCGTGCCGGGCAGCAGCGCGCACTTCGACTCGCTGACCCCGCACCGCATCGCGGCCGAGAACCCGGACGGGGTCGAGCTCCTCTTCGTCCACACCCTGCTGCAGAGTCCCACGGCCGCGCTGTGCCTGGGCCCCCACATCGGAGACATGCCATGAGCAACATGGAAGAGAAGTTCCCGCGCGCCCTGTGGGTCCGGCTCGTCATCTACACCGTCGTCGGTCACTTCTTCGCCGGGTTCGTCTGGTTCCTGTTCTCGGTCGGCGGCTCCAAGTGAGGGCACGGGCGACGGCCCGGGTGCCGGCCCGTCAGTCCAGCAGCCGCTCGCGCAGCCGCTCCCGGGTGGCCGGAGCCAGCCGCAGCCCCCGCTCCAGGTAGGCGTCGACGCCGCCCCAGGTCTCCTCGATGGTCTCCAGGGCCGCCGCCAGATACTCGGCGCGCGCCTCGAACAGGGGGCTGAGCAGCTCCATGACCTCGGGGGAGTAGGCCGCGGCCGAGGTGCCGCTGCGGTGCACCTTGTAGCGGCGGTGCTTGGCGTTCGACTCCAGGTAGTCGGCGACGATCGCGTCCCGCTCCACGCCGAGGGCGAGGAGGGTCACGGCGATCGACAGGCCCGCGCGGTCCTTGCCCGCCGCACAGTGCATCAGGACCGGGACGCAGTCCTCGGCGAGCGCGTGCAGCACCTGCGAGTGCTCGCCGGTCCGCTCCTTGATGAGCACGCGGTAGGACGAGATCATCCGGTCCGCGCCCTTGCCGTCGTCCAGGACGGAGCGCAGCTCGTCGAGGTCCCCGTCGCGGACCATCTTCCAGAACTCGGCGCCGTCCGCCGGGTCGCTCAGCGGCAGGTTCACATGGCGCACGCCCGGCAGTTCGACGTCCGGGCCCTCCAGCCCGACGTCGGCCGCGTTGCGGAAGTCGAAGATCGTGTGCAGGCCCAGGGAGCCGAGGTAGGACGCGTCCTCGTCGGTCGCGTGCGCGAGGTGGCCGCTGCGGAACAGCATCCCGTGCCGCACCCGCCGGCCGTCGACGGTCGGCAGCCCGCCCACGTCACGGAAGTTGCGCACTGCGGCCAGCTCCGGCTCGGTCGAGGGGACCTGCTGCGTCACGGGGACTCCTCCCTTTCGGCCCCGCCGTCACGGTGCGTCGGCGGGCGCGGCTTCGACCATACGACATGGCTGCCCGGGGCAACGGGCTGTCCACAGGCGTTGCACCGGCGCCCACGCCCCTTGATGATGGCGGTGCGTGCGCGGACCGGTTCGGACCTGTGGGGGACGGAACATGCTGGAGACCGCCGACGACGGACGTACCTGGCTGCTGACCGGACCCACGAGCGGCTACGCCGTCCATCTGAGCGGGCGTGGCGAACTGCTCCACCTGCACTGGGGTCCGAGCATCACCCTCGCCGACGCCGAGGCCCTGGCCGCACGGCCGCTGCCGGACGCCCGGCCCTTCGAGTCCCCGCTCGACGGACACGAGGAGTACCCGGTCGAGGGCGGCCCCCGCTTCGTACGGCCCGCGCTGTCCGTGCGCACCGCCGAACGGCGCGGCACCGAGTGGACCTTCGGGTCGTACGACGCCGAGGACGACGAACTGCGGCTGCTGTTCCACGACTCGGGGCTGGACATCACCCTGCACCACCGCATGCGCGGGGACGTCGTCGAACGCTGGGTCACCCTCGCCAACCGGGGGCCCGAGCCCGTGGAGGTGCTGCGCGCCGACTCCGCCACCTGGACCCTGCCCGAGCGGGAAGGATGGCGGCTGTCCCACCTGCACGGCCGCTGGGCCGCCGAGTCCCGGCTCGTGCGCACCTCACTCGCCTACGGCGAGCACGTCATCGGCAGCCGCCGCGGCCACACCGGCCACCAGCACCTGCCATGGGTCGCCCTGGACACCGACGCCACCGAGGAGCACGGCGAGGTCTACGGCTGCGCCCTGGGCTGGTCGGGCTCCTGGCGGATCGCGGTCGCCCAACTCCCGGACGCACGCGTGCAGATCACCGGGGGCGCCGGGCACGACGACTCCGGGCTGCTGATGCTCCGGGCCGGGGAGACGTACACCAGCCCCGTCTTCGCCGGGCTGTGGAGCGACGGCGGACACGGCGGCGCGAGCCGCGCCTGGCACGCCTACCAGCGGCGGTACGTCATCCCCGGCGCGGACCGGGACCGGCCGGTGCTCTACAACTCCTGGGAGGCCACCCAGTTCGACATCTCGGAGGAGCAGCAGGGGGCGCTCGCGCGGCGGGCCGCGGAGATCGGCGTGGAACTGTTCGTCGTCGACGACGGCTGGTTCGGCGCCCGCACCGGCGACCGCGCCGGACTCGGCGACTGGTGGCCCAACCCCGACCGGTTCCCCGGCGGCCTGAAGCCGCTCGCCGACCAGGTGCACGGCCTCGGCATGCGGTTCGGCATCTGGGTCGAGCCGGAGATGGTCAACCCCGACAGCGACCTGTACCGCGCGCACCCCGACTGGGTGCAGCACCAACCCGGGCGCACGCGCACGGAGTTCCGCAACCAGCTCGTCCTCAACCTCGCGCGCGAGGACGTGCGGGAGCATCTGTGGGAGCGGCTGGACACGCTGCTCTCCGGCGCCCCGATCGACTATGTGAAATGGGACTTCAACCGCTCCTTCACCGACGCCGGCTGGCCCGGGGAGCCGTACCCGCAGCGCCTGTGGACCGACCATGTGCGCGCGCTGTACACCCTGCTGGACCGGCTGCGGGCCGCGCACCCGGGCGTCGCCTTCGAGTCCTGCTCGGGCGGCGGCGGCCGGATCGACCTTGGCGTCCTGTCCCGTACGGACCAGGTGTGGACCTCCGACAACACCGATCCGCTGGACCGGCTCGCCATCCAGCACGGCTTCAGCCAGATCCATCCCGCGCGGGTCATGGCCGCCTGGGTCACCGACAGCCCGAACACCATGCTCAACGGGCGGGCCAGCACGCTGCGTTTCCGCTTCGTCAGCGCCATGGCGGGGGTGCTCGGGGTGGGTGGCGACCTCACCCGGTGGACGGAGGAGGAGCTGGCCGAGGCCTGTGACTGGATCGCCCTGTACAAGGAGATCCGGCCGGTGGTCCAGCGCGGCGACCTGTACCGGCTGAGGGCCCCGCGGGGCGGGCTGAGCGCGGTGCAGTACGTTCTCGGCGACGACACCGTCGTCCTCGCCCTGCTCCAGGCGCAGCGCCACGGCGAGCCGGTGCCCGCGCTGCGGCTGCGCGGACTGGACCCGGCGGCCTCGTACATGTGCGGGGACACCGGGGAGGTGCACCGCGGCGCCGTACTGCTGCACCACGGGCTGCGCACCGGGCTGCGGGGCGACTTCGACGCGACGGTCGTCAGGCTGCGGCGTGTGTGAAGGCCTCATGTATTCCCGCTGGAGCCTCCCGGTCGACGTGGCCTTTCTCACCGCCCGTCAACCCCTGGCTACGGTCGCGTAGGTCACATTCGAAGGTGAATCATGGGCCGACGTGGCTGACGATTCGAAGAGTGACAGCAGATCAGTGATCGGGTCGTACGTGGCGGTGGGGGACAGCTTCACCGAGGGCGTCGGCGACCCCGGCCCCGACGGGGAGTTCGTCGGCTGGGCCGACCGCCTCGCCGTCCTGCTCGCCGACCGGCGGCCCGAGGGCGACTTCCAGTACACCAACCTCGCCGTGCGCGGCAGGCTGCTCGACCAGATCGTGGCGGAGCAGGTGTCCCGGGCCGAGGAACTCGCCCCGGACCTGGTCTCGTTCTGCGCCGGCGGCAACGACATCATCCGACCCGGCACCGACCCGGACGACGTGGCCGAGCGCTTCGAGAAGGCGGTCTCCCGGCTCGCCGCCGTCGCGGGCACGGTCCTGGTGACCACCGGCTTCGACACGCGGGGCGTGCCCCTGCTCAAGCATCTGCGCGGCAGGATCGCCACGTACAACGGGCATGTGCGGGCCGTCGCCGACCGCTACGGCTGCCCGGTGCTCGACCTGTGGTCGCTGAGGACCGTCCAGGACCGCCGCGCCTGGGACGAGGACCGCCTGCACCTGTCGGCCGAAGGGCACACGCGGGTGGCGCTGCGGGCCGGCCAAGTACTCGGACTTGACGTCCCGGCCGATCCGGAGCAGCCCTGGCCGCCGCTGCCGTCCCGCGGCACGCTGGAGGTCCGCCGCGACGACGTGCACTGGGCGCGCGAGTACCTGGTCCCGTGGATCGGCCGCCGCCTGCGCGGCGAGTCCTCCGGCGACCACGTGACGGCCAAGGGCACCCTGTCACCCGACGACATCAGGACCCGGATCACCTCGGTGGCCTGACCCCGCGAGGCGCGCCCGGACGCTTCGTACGGGTCAGTCCCTCGCCGCCGCGTCGTCCGCGGGCCGTGCGCTCCCCGGGACCTCGCACGTGTCCCTGAAGCCCTGGCTCTTGAGGCCCAGTGCGGAGTTCATGCGGGAGCGCAGGTTCTCCACCGCCACCACCGCGGTCAGTTCCACCAGGGCCGGCTCGCCGAGCCGGTCGCGCAGCCGCGCGGCCAGGTCGTCGTCCACCGTGGGCGGCGTGGCCGTCATGGCCTCGGCGTACGCCAGGACGTCGCGCTCCAGCGGCGTGTAGACGTCGCTGTCCCGCCACACCGGGACGTCGTGCAGCTTCTCGGGCGCCATGCCGCGCTCGCGGGAGACCCAGTACCCGAAGTCCACGCACCACGAGCAGCCGATCGCCGCCGCCGACGCCATCTCGGCGAGCGCCTTGAGATCGGGGTCGAGCCTGTTCCACTTCGCGAGCGACTGCTCGAAGCGCAGGTCGCTCCACAGGACCCGCGGGTTGTGCGCGAGCGCCCGCGCGGGGTCCAGCACCTTGCCGTAGGCGCGCCTGCTGTACCACTCGACGAGGCGGAACAAGCGGGTGCGGGGCGCGGTGAGCGAGACGCGGGCCATGGCGGCCACCTCCAGTGACATCGGTTCCGGGGCACCTCGCGGGTGCCTGCACCGTTACGACGGACGGGAGCGCGTCGGTGTGACATCCGGGTCGTCGGAGCGGCCCGACATAATGGAAAGCCTGACCGACTCCACCTGGAGGTAGCGTGGCAGGATTCCGTCCTTCGAACCCGGGGCTCCGTGCACTGCGGCCCGAGGCCTTCGGCGCGGACCCGAGCGGAGAGCGCATGGCACGCATCCGCAGATCACCCCATTTCAAGGACGGCGTCTTCCAGAACCCCGGCGGCCCCGCCCGGACCCGGCCCTCCGGCTCGACGCCGGCCTTCGCGCGGCGCTACCTCGACAAGGACGAGCGCCGCCGCCGCGCCCCGCGCGGCACCGTGCCCGTGCACGCCACCACGCTCGCCGATCTCGCCAGGCCCCCGGCCACCGGCCTGCGGCTGACCTGGATGGGACACTCCAGCGTCCTCGCGGAGATCGACGGGCAGCGAGTGCTCTTCGACCCCGTGTGGGGCGAGCGCTGCTCGCCGTTCCCCTTCGTCGGGCCCCGCCGGCTGCACCCGGTGCCGCTGCCGCTGGCCGCGCTCGGCCCGGTCGACGTCGTCGTCATCTCCCACGACCACTACGACCACCTGGACCTGCCCACCATCAAGGCGCTGGCCGGCACGGACACCCTGTTCGCCGTGCCGCTCGGCGTCGGGGCCCACCTGGAGCACTGGGGCGTGTCCGCCGACCGCCTGCGCGAACTGGACTGGCACGAGGCCACCAGGGTCGGCGGACTCACCCTGACCGCGACCCCCGCCCGCCACTTCTGCGGCCGGGCCCTGCGCAACACCCAGCACACGCTGTGGGCCTCCTGGGCCGTCGCGGGCGAGGAGCACCGCATCTACCACAGCGGTGACACCGGCTACTTCGAGGGCTTCCGGCAGATCGGCGCCGACCACGGCCCGTTCGACGCGACGATGATCCAGATCGGCGCGTACTCAGAGTTCTGGCCGGACATTCACATGACGCCCGATGAAGGGGTCCGGGCCCACCTGGACCTCCAGGGGAACGCGCCGTCCGGTGTGCTGCTGCCGATCCACTGGGGCACCTTCACCCTCGCCCCGCACGCCTGGGCCGAGCCGGGCGAGTGGACGAAGGACGCCGCCGAGGAGGTCGGACAGGCGGTGGCGCTCCCGCGGCCGGGGGAGCCCTTCGAGCCCGCGGGCAAAATCCCCGCGGAGCCGTGGTGGCGACCGGTGTCCGCGCCCCTCTCCCACCCGTGGCGCCGCGCCGCCGAGGGGCCGCAGGCCGTCCCCGCCGCCCCGGCCGCCGATGCCGCCCCGACCTCCCCGGGCGATCTCGACCTCGCCGGCGAGCGCTGACGCCCGTCCCGGGTGACCTCTTCGCCGGAAATCTCTGAGTAGTTCCCGACCGAGTTCGTCCTTTTCCTCCGACTCGATGCGGACATTCGGCGACTTCGGCTGCGCGGCAATACGGGTCATGTGCCACAGCACATGCCGCGCAGCCGGCTGGAAATACCTAAACCTCACCGACCAGGCAAAGCTCCACAGATCCCGTTCTACACCTGACGTGGCAGCTTCCTGCAAGCGCCGTGCCGTGCGAAGGAATCGCATGTTAAAGTTTCGGCACTTGATAATCTGGTTAATTGTGAGGCGATTATGCACGAACGCGAGTTGCGCGCTTTTGTCGCGATTGCCGAAATAGGTCGAATGGACCTCGCAGCCAAGAAGCTCGGATACTCGCAACCGGCAATAAGTTACCAAATCATATGTCTTGAGCGATCTCTGGGTATCAAGCTGTTCACCCGTAATTCAGGCGGCACCACTCTGACCCGTGAAGGGCAGATGATCCTGTCCTCGGCGCGCGCGACTCTGATGCTGATCGAGAACATCAAGAGAGAATGCACGGAATTCAGCAGAGCGCCCGTGGCCGTCACGAGCCTGGTGCCCTGACCTCCGGCCCGGCTCTCCACGACCACTTCGATCGGCACTAGGGAGAACCGTGGCACAGCGGGAGAACCAAATCGCCGGCGTGAGCACGACGGCGGCCCACCGGGACCGCGGCACCGTGGTGGTGTCGGGCCTCGCCAGCGACGCGCACACGTGGAACCTGGTCTACCTCCAGCTCGTCATCGAGGAACTCGGCTACCGCGTGATCAACCTCGGGCCCTGCGTGCCGGACGACGTGCTGGTCGCCGAATGCCGCCGGATCGATCCGGCGCTGGTCGTCATCGGCAGTGTCAACGGGCACGGCTGCACCGACGGCCTGCGCGCGGTCACCCGGCTGCGCGCCTGCCCCGAACTGGCCGCCACGCCGATGGTGATCGGCGGCAAGCTCACGGTGTCCGACGAGAACGCCGGCCGCCACGCGCGGGCCCTGGTGGCCGCGGGCTTCGACGCCGTCTTCCCCGACCAGGCCTCGGACGCGGCCGACTTCACGGCGTTCGTCGCCTCGCTCCCGCCCGCCGCGCGGCCGGCGCTGACCGCGGGGAGATCCCGGTGACCGTCCTCGTACCCGGCCGGCCCGCCCAGGCGCAGCCGGGATTCGGCGCGTTCGTCCGTGCGCGGGCGCGGGCCGGCGCTCTCGTCGTGCAGCCGCGCATGGGTTTCGGCGATCCAAAGCGGATGCGGGCGGGGCTGGCCGCCACCAAGGCGGCGCGCGGGCACACCGCCGGCACGCTCACCCTGGACAGCTACACCAGGGTCGGTGACCTGGCCGCGGTCGAGCACGCCCGGCGCGAGAACCTGCCGCTCAACGGCTACCCCATCGTCAGCCACCCCGACGCCACGACCCGGGCGATGCTGGCCGGTGTCCGGGACGCCGGCTTCCCCGTGCAGGTGCGGCACGGATCCGCCCTGCCCCAGCACATCTTCCGCAAGCTGATCGCGCTGGGCCTGGACGCGACCGAGGGCGGCCCCGTGTCGTACTGCCTGCCCTACGGACGCACCCCGCTGGCCGAGTCGATCGCGGCCTGGCGGCAGTGCACGGAAATGTTCTCCCGGCTGCGCGACCAGGGCGCCGAACCGCACCTGGAGACCTTCGGCGGCTGCATGATGGGCCAACTCTGCCCGCCCAGTCAGCTGGTGGCGCTCAGCGTGCTGGAGGCGCTGTTCTTCCGCGCGTACGGCTGCCGCAGCATCTCGGTGAGCTACGCCCAGCAGACCCACGCCGGCCAGGACACCGAGGCGGTGTTCGCGCTGCGCCGGCTGTGCGCCGAGTTGCTGCCCGACGTGGACTGGCACGTGGTCGTCTACGCCTACATGGGGGCGTACCCGGTCACCGAAGCGGGCGCGTACCGGCTGCTCGGCGAGGCCGCCGAACTGGCCGTACGGACCGGCTCCGAGCGGCTCATCGTCAAGACCGTCGCCGAGTCGCGGCGGATCCCCACCGTCGCGGAGAACGTGGCCGCCCTGGAATACGCGGCGCGGGTGGCCGGGGCGGCCCGGCCGGTGCCCGCGCCGGACACGGACACACAGACGTACGCGGAAGCGCGGGCGCTGGTCGAAGGCGTGCTGAACCTGCACTCCGACCTCGCCCGCGCGCTGCTGCTGGCCTTCGAACGCGGCTGCCTCGACATCCCGTACTGCGTGCACCCGGACAACCGTGGCCGCACCCGCAGCCGCCTCGACGAGGAGGGAAGGCTGTGCTGGGCGCAGACCGGCGCGCTGCCACTGACCCGTCTGGTACGGACCGGGCGGGGGCGTGAGGTGACCGCGGCGGGGCTCCTGGCGGACCTCTCCTATCTGCGGAGCAAGTACGACCGGGAGGCGCTGTACGAGCACGCCCCGGCCGAGGTGCCGGCCGCCGACCCGGTGTGACGGCGGCGGGCCGACCGCACCGGCCGCCCCCGGGGTCGCCGGTGGCGGGTCGGCCACCGGCCGTGCCCCGTCGGGGAGGCGGCCCTGTGCGAGAGGCCGCGCCGTCCGCCCGGGGAAGGCGGGCCGGGTCGGGCGGCCCGCGTCCGGCCGGGGACGGTCAGACCCGGTCCGCCGTCGGCTCCGGCCAGACGGTGAACCGTCGGTGGCCGTAGAGCAGCGGGGGGCCGTTGGTGCAGTCGGTGCCGAGCACTTCGCCGAAGACGACGACGTGGTCGCCGACGGCCTTGGTGTCGCGGACCCGGCAGGCGGCGAAGGCGACGGTGTCGTCGGCGAGCCGGGGAACGGCGGCGTCGCCGGCCGGGTGCCACGGCACGTGCTCGAAATGGCTCAGGGAGGAGTCGGCGAACAGGCGGGCGATCCCGCTCGCGCGGGCCCCGAGCAGGTTCACTCCGAAGAAGCCGTGGGCGCGCAGGGCGCCGAGCGTCCGGCTGGTCACCGTCAGGCAGACGGACAGGACCGGCGGATCCAGGCTGACGCCGGCGAGGGAGGAGCAGGTCATCCCGCGCGGCCGCCCCTCCGCGTCGACCGTGGTCACGACGGACACACCGGTCGGGAAGGAACTCATGAACGCGCGATAGGCCCCGGCGCCGACCGGACCCGGCTCCGCGTCCAGCTCCTTCGCCGCCGCGCCCGGCGCCCCGGCGCGCGCGGTCACCGAGCCTGCTCGCGTTCCCGCCACGCCTGCCTGAGCAGGTCGAGGTGGGCCAGTCCGGCCAGCACCTCGTCGGTCTCCACACCGAAGTCGATCAGGCAGGCGATCTCGTCCACGCCGATCTCGTACAGCCGCTCGCACATCCGCAGCCCGTCCTCGACGGTGCCGAACAGGCCGCTGGTCTCGAAGTAGCGGTCGAAGGCCTGGCCGACCAGGAAGTCGATGTCGGCGGGGCTCATCTTGTTCAGGTCCAGCGCGACCGCGTCGGCGCCCGCGGCCTTGGCGGCGTGGATGACCAGGTCGAAGGAGCTGGCCAGGTACTTGCTGAACGGTTCGCGGACGGTCTCCCTGACCTTCTCCCGGTCCGGGCCGACGAACGTGTGCAGCATGAGCGCGACATGCCCGTCGCCCTCGGTCTCGTCGTGGTGGTCGCGGAAGGCCTGCCGGTACTCGGCGATCCGCTTCTCCAGCACGTCGACGCCCTGGCCCAGCAGATGCGTCAGCACCCCGGCGCCCATTCCGCCCGCCTCGCGGAAGGTCTGCGGGTTGCCCGCGCTGGTCAGCCAGACCGGCAACTCCCGCTGCACCGGCGGCGGGAACACCGTCACGTCGACGCTCTCGCCCGCGCCGTCGACGAACGTCGCGGGCTCCTGCCGCCACAGGCTCCGGATCGCCCGCACCGAGTCGATCAGACCGGACCTGCGGGTCGGATATCCCTCCGGGCGCAGGACGAAGTCGGCGGCGTGCCAACCGGAGGCGAATGCGATACCGACCCTTCCTTTGGAGAGGTTGTCGACGACCGACCATTCCTCCGCGATACGCACCGGATGGTGCAGCGGGGCCACCACACTGCCGGCCCGCACCGCGACGTTCTCGGTCACCGCGGCCACCGCGGCGCCCGTCACCGCCGGATTCGGATAGAGGCCGCCGAACGCGTGGAAGTGACGTTCAGGCGTCCACACCGACGCGAAATCGTGGGTGTCGGCGAACTTGGCTCCCTCGATCAGCAGCCGGTACCGGTCGCCGGCGTCCTCCTTGTCGTTCGCGAAGTAGAAAAGGCCGAAATCCATGGCGCCTCCAGCCATCAGCGCGTTCGGTGGGTGGCCGAGCGGAAAAGCGGAGCGGAGCCCGATTCTGTCCGCCTGATACGCGCAGCCTAGTCGGGGGGAAAACACCCGCTCCGGGTCAGTTCGAAAACTCTGTGGCCGGGTTTGGGAGGGGCCGTCGAGGAAGGACGGACACCGGCTGCCTCACCGCATCGGCCCGGCACGGCCGTAGGCGCGCGCCGCCGCCGGAGCGGTGACGGCGATCACCAGCAGACAGAAGACGACGGCGAGCGGCGCGGCGTGACGGTCAGGGAAACCGGCCCCGGCGGGCGTTGCTCCCGTGCCCAGCAGATCGCGCACCGCGCTGTTCACCGCGGTCACCGGGTTCCAGCCGACCACCTGGCGCAGCCAGCCGGGCAGGCCGTCCGGCGGCACGAACGCGTTGGACAGGAACGTCGCCGGCAGCAGGCACACCGGTACGACCGAGGTGACCGCCTCGGCGCTGCGGAGGGTGAGCCCGAGGAAGATCCCCAGGCACGCGCACCCCGTGCCGAGCAGCAGCTCCAGGCCCACCGCGGCCAGCGCCGCCGTGGGGCGGACCCCGTCGGCCCAGCCGGCGATCCAGGCGGCGGGCACCACACCGGCCATCGCCACCACCACGGGCAGCGAGTCCACCACGATCCGCCCGGACAGGATGGCCGCGCGGTCGACGGGAAGCGAGCGGAGCCGGTCGAACACGCCGTTCTGGAGGTCGTCGAGGACGCCCAGCGCGGAGAGCGCGACCGTCGAGACGGCGAGCGAGGTGACCACGCCCGCCGCCACGTACGCGCCGTACGGCCCGCCGCCGGGCACCCGCATGCTGCCGCCGAACAGGATCCCCAGGCCCACCACCATCGCGACCGGCATCACGGTGAAACCGACCAGCTTCTCCGGCAGGCGCAGCAGATGCCGCAGGTGCCGGCCCGCGATGGCCCGCGTGTCGCCGAGGAACTCCGCCATGTCGCCGCCGGCCGGTCAGGCGTGCCCGGCGAGCAGGATGCGGTGCATCGGAGTGTCCAGCACCGCGACCCGCCGCAGTCCGGTCGACGCGAGCCACTGGTCGTAGTCGTCCAGCAGGAAGGCGTCACCGCCGCCGGTCGCCAGCATGGACGCGGCGAACAGCATCGCGAACCGGTCCTGGACCGACTTGGCGTCCTTCTCGTCGGTCACCAGGTGGTCGGCGATGCAGATCAGGCCGTCCCGTGACAGGGCTTCCTTGGACTTGCGCAGCAACTCCCGCGCCGACTCGGGGGTCTGGAGGTGGAAGATGTTGACGAAGACCAGCAGGTCGTGGCCGGTGCCCCAGCTCTCGGTCCAGAAGTCGCGCACCTGGACGCCGAACCGGTCGGCGACGCCGAGCCGTTCGGCCTGCGCCGTGGCGATCGGGGCGATGCTCGGCGCCTCGAGACCGGTGGCCCGCCAGCGCGGGAACGCCTGCAGGAGCAACTGGCTGTACAGGCCGGTACCGCAGCCGATGTCCAGGACGGAGGCGGGCCGGTCGGTGGGCCACTCCAGCGTCTCGAAGCCGCCGCGCAGCGCCTCGACGATCGGCGGCGCCCAGAAGTTGATGCCGCGCACCAGGGACTCGTAGTTGTGCTCGCTGATCTGGTTGAGCCGGAGCCCGCCCGTCTCGTCGCGGTTGTCGCCGCGCACCGCGTCCGCGAGGTTGCGCCAGGAGTGCCAGGCCAGCTGGCGGTCGTACTCGATCTTGCCGACCAGGCTGAACAGCCCGTCCGGCAGCAGGCATTCGCGCATCTCCTCCGGCATCCGGTAGACCGCGGGGCCGTCCTCGGCGGGGACACGGTCGACGATGTCGTAGGCGTACAGGCCGTCCATCAGCACCCGCATCGCCCGCTGGTTGGCGGCGCAGGCCAGCGCGAGCTGGTCACTGGTCCTCGGTCCGGCGCTCAACTCGGCGAACACACCGAGGTCGTGCGCGGCCTCGATGACGCCGGGCGCCCACAGCGAGATCAGGTGCTCGTAGACCCGGTGGGCGGAGTGCACGACCCTGCCGGATCCCCGCCAGTCGGGAAGCAGCGTGGTGTCCACGAGCGGGCGGACGTTGAGTTCCGGCGCGGGTCCGTCGCCCGCCTCGAAGTCGGCGGGCGTGGTGACACCAGGCGTCATCGCAGTGCTCCTTTGGGGGTAGGCGGCGCCTTGTCGGGCGAGCGGTTCAGCGGGCTGCCGCGGTCCGGTATCTGCGGGCGGCGAGCGGCATGGCCAGCGCGATCATCGCCACGATGAGGACCACGGCGACGGGGATCGGGTGCACCGAGGGGAAGGAGGTGTCCCCGACGGAGGTGGGGTTGCCGAACAGCCGGCGCAGGGCCCCGACCACCGCCGACAGCGGGTTCCACACCGCGATGGCGCGCAGCCACTCGGGCAGTCCGCTCAGCGGGATGAACGCGCTGGACAGGAACGTGAGCGGCATCATGACCATGGACATCACCGCGCTGACCGCCTCGACGTTGCGCAGGGACAGTCCGAGCAGCGCGCCGAGCCAGGCCGCGCCCAGGCCGAGCAGCAGCAGGATGCCGAAGGCGGCCAGGATGTGCGGGGCGCCGGTGTGCACCCGCCAGCCGATCAGGGAGCCGACCGCGGCCATCACGACGATGGCGACGGTGGACAGCAGCAGGTCGGAGACGGTGCGCCCGATCAGTACGGCGTAGCGGGACATGGGAAGCGAGCGGAACCGGTCGACCAGGCCGTTGCGCAGGTCGTCGACCACGCCGACCGCGGTGGTCTGCAGGTTGGCCAGCATGACCTGGGCGAAGATGCCGGCCATGATGTACTCGCGGTAGTTGCCGCCCTCGACCTGCATGGCGCTGCCGAACAGGAACCCGAAGACGATCACGTACATCACCGGCATCAGCGTCACGCTGAGCAGCCGTTCCGGCACCCGGGTCAGATGCCGGAGGTGACGGCCCGTCAGGGCGAGGCAGTCGCCCAGGAACTCGCTCATGTCGCCGCTCCTTCGGGCACCGGCCGCGTCGCGGGGCCGGTCAGGGACAGGAAGACCTCGTCCATCGAGGGACGGCTGAGCCGGAAGTCGGCCACCGGGATGCCCGCCCGGGCCAGTTCGGTGGCCACCGTCGCGATACCGCCGACGCCTTCGGTCATCGGAACGGAGACCGTCCTCTTCTCCTCGTCCACGAGCGGTTCGTCGACGCCGAACCGGCTCAGCACCTTGGTGAGGGCGACGACGTCGTCCGCGGAGGCGGCGGTGACCCGCAACCGGTCGTCCCCCACCCGGTCCTTCAACTCGTCGGGGGTGCCCTCGGCGACGACACTGCCGTCCTTCAGCACGGCTATCCGGTCGGCGAGCTGGTCGGCCTCTTCGAGGTACTGGGTGGTCAGCAGGACGGTGACACCACGGCTCACCTGGGTGCGGATCACCTCCCACAGGGTCAGCCGGCTGGACAGGTCGAGGCCGGTGGTCGGCTCGTCCAGGAACAGCACCGGCGGCTCGGCGATCAGGCTGGCGGCGAGGTCGAGCCTGCGCCGCATGCCGCCGGAGTAGGTCTTCACCGGCCGGTCGGCCGCGTCGGTCAGGTCGAGCCGTTCCAGCAGCTCGTCCGCCCTGGCCCGGGTGGCGCTCCGGCCGAGGTGGTAGAGGGTGCCGATCAGCCGGAGGTTCTCCCGGCCGGTCAACCGCTCGTCGACCGCCGCGTACTGTCCGGTCAGCCCGATGCGCCGGCGGACCTCCTTGCCCTGCCGGCGCACGTCGAATCCGGCCACCGTCGCCTCGCCGCCGTCCGCGGTAAGCAGGGTGGCCAGGATGCGCACGGTCGTGGTCTTCCCGGCGCCGTTGGGTCCGAGCAGCCCGAAAACCGTGCCGGCGGGGACCGACAGGTCGACACCGTTCAGCGCGTCCTTGACCTGCTTTCCACCGTAACGTTTGCTCAGTCCCTCGGCCCGAATTGCAATGTCCACGCATTCACCCCCATACGCTACGGGTTCGCCGACCGCGACGGCTGCCGCATCGGCGCCGCCGACGCTAGCAGCGGCGTGGCCGGAACCGGCCCCCTCATTGAAAACTCCGATATGCGCGGGGTTCGTGCCTTCGCGCCCGGTGATACCGTGCCCGCGGTGTGCACGGGCTTCTAGGTGAGGATTCTGAATGGTGCGCGAAACATTAATTCCAGGCGAAAATGACGGGAATTCATCCCGCCGGGACCCGGTCGCCGAACTCCCGCCCCGGCCGGTCTGGGTTCACCTGGCTTTCGTCTTCACGTTTCTCTTCATGCTTCTCCACGTGTACTGGGCGGTGGGCGGCACCTGGGGACTGCCGCTCCTGGCGCGGCACGACAAGTCCGCGGTGCAGGCGGTCAACTGGGTGGTGAGCGCGATCATGCTGTTCGGCGCGCTCTTCGTCCTCGCGCTGAACCGCCGTACGGGGAGCCGGATGCGCGCCTGGGTGCTGCTGGCGCCGATGTGGATCGCGGCCGTGGTGTGCGTCTCCCACGCCTTCTACGGCTTCGTCACCAAGGCCCTGTACCTGAGCGGACACCACGGCGCCGTCGACTTCCCGGTCGTGCCCGGGGTCGGCGCGGCGGAGGCGGCCGAGGCGAACCACCTCTCGGCCGTGCAGGACCTCCTGGTCTTCGAGCCGTGCTTCCTGGTCCAGGGCGTGGTACTGGCCCTGGCCGCCTGGCAGTTCATCCGCACCCGGAACGCCCGCCGCAGATGGTGGACGTCGCTGATCGTGGGCATCGTGGTGATCGACGTGTTCGGCGCCCTGCTCTCGGTGGCCGGCGCGCGCTTCGCGCTCTCCTGACCACCCCCCCGCGTCCGCCGGTTCAGCCGGCGGCGCGGGCAGCCGCGAGGTGGCCGGTCAGACGGCCGGCCAGGTCGCGGACGAGGGCTTCGGGGTCGTCCATCAGATAGAAGTGGCCGCCGGGGTACACCCGGTGGTCGAAGCGGCCGGTGGCGCTCACCGCCGCCCACTCCCGCAGGCCCTCGACCGGCACCTGCTCGTCCTCGCTCCCCACGTACGCGGTCACCGGGGTGGCCAGTGGCGTGACCGGGCGCGGAAGATACGTGCCGATCAGCCGGAAGTCCGCCCGGATCGCGGGCAGTACCAGCTCCCGCAGGTCCGGATCGTCCAGCACCGTGCCGGCGTCCGGGTCGCCGAGCCGGCGTACCTCCTCCACGATCGCGTCGTCGCCGCGCAGATGCACGCTCTTGGGCACCACCCGGTGCGGCGGCAACTGGCCGGAGACGAACAGCCGTCCCGGCGCCGAACCGGTGCGCTGCTTCAGGCGCAGCGCCACCTCGTAGGCGACGGAGGCGCCCATGCTGTGCCCGAACAGCACGAGCCGCTCGCCCGCGCAGGCCTGCAGCACATCGGCGATCGGCGTGGTCAGCGCGCCCATCTCGTCGATGCACGGCTCCAGCAGCCGGTCCTGACGGCCCGGGTAGCACACCCCCGTCACCTCGACGTCGTCGGGCAGCCACCGCGGCCAGTCGCGGAACATGCTGGCCGCGCCGCCCGCGTGGGGGAAGCACACCAGCCGCAGACGGGGCCGGGCCACCTTGCGGTAGCAGCGCAGCCACTTCGACGGGCCCATTCCCGCGGACGGGTTCACCCGCGTGCTCCCTTCCCGCTGCCGTAGGCGGCCAGCGCCGCCTCGTCCGGATGGAAGCGCACCGGCAGACTGCACAGCCCGGTCAGGAAGTTGGAGTGGATCCGCTGCGGCTCCCCGGTGACCTCGAAGCCGGTGCTGTAGGTGCGCAGGGCGTCCAGCATCGCGTTCACCTCGACCCGGCCCAGATAGGCGCCGAGGCAGAAGTGCGGGCCGTAGCCGAAGGTGATGTGCTTGTTCGGCGACCGGTTCAGATCGAAGACGTACGGGTCGGCGAAGACCTCCTCGTCCCGGTTGGCCGAGCTGTTCCACAGCGTCACGATGTCGCCCGCGGCGATCACCTCGCCGTGCAGCTCCACGTCGGTGACCGCGCGCCGGCCGAAGTGCATCGCCGGGGTCGCCCAGCGCAGCACCTCCTCGGTGGCCGACTCCAGTGTCACCTCGCGGTCGCGGAGCGACTGCCACTGGTCCGGGTGGCGCGTGAGGGTCCGCACGGCGTCGATCATCGACAGGCGGCTGGTCTCGTCCCCGCCGAGGATCAGGCTGTAGCAGTTGAGGACGATGACCTCCTCGCTCAACGGCTCACCGTTCACGGTGCTGTTGGCGAGCACGCTGATCACGTCCTCGGTCGGTTTCGCCCGGCGCTCGGCGACCAGCTCGTTGAAGTACAGCAGGATCTCGTTGCGGGCGAGCCAGGCGTCGGTCTCCGACTGGCCCTCCTCGTTCGAGCTGAGCGCGGACTTGTTCAGGTTCAGCAGGAACTCGCGGTCGGCGGTGGGCACTCCGAGCAGGTCGGAGATGGTGTTCATCGGGATGTGCTCGGCCACGTCGGTGGCGAAGTCGCACTCGCCGCGCCGGACGGCCTCCACCACCAGGCGGGTGGTGTTCTGGCGGACCCGGTCGGAGATGGGTTTGAGGGCCTGCGGGGAGAAGGCCTTGAGCAGCACGTTGCGCAGGTTGCGGTGCGGGGCGCCGTCGGTGACGGCGAGCATCCTGCCCGCCGCGGAATCGCCGCCGGCGAGCAGCGTGACCAGCACGTTGCCCCGCTCCGAGGTGAGCCGCTTGTTGTCCTTGTACAGCGCCATGACGTCCGCGTACCGGCTGATCACCCAGAATCCCGGCGCGTCGCCGGTGGGCGGGTGCCAGTGGAGCGGCCGCGTGGTGCGCAGCCGGCGCCAGTATTCACGGAGGTCGTTCTCCTCGAACGTTCTGGGATCGGTCAGATCGACCGTGGAGATGTCGTCCGGTGTCGACATCGTCTGCGCAGTCATGTTTCCACCATTCGTCGTGGGCTGCGAAAGGCTGGGAAAGGGAATCGCGGCGGTGGGTTCGACCGAGGGGACATCCGGTTCAGGCCCGGGGAAAAGGGATTACCTTTTCCCCGGGCCTGAACCGGTCGGTCGACACGGGCTACGGGATCCGGCTACTTGCTTTCCCCGAGCTTCTCGGCGAGTACGCGGCCGATTTCCGCGGCCGGTTCAGCCTGCATCATATGGGCGTGAGTACAACGCACCACCCTGTATTCAATTTTTCCCGTCACGAACGGTCGCCAGCGTTCGGCCCGTTCGGCGAGTTCCGCGGCCGGCACCGTCTCGTCGGGCTCGGCGACGAGGACCAGTACGTCGCTGTCGAGCGGCTGCGGCTCGAAACCGCCGATGAGGGTGCGGCTGTTCGCGAACACCTGGGCCAGCGCGGCGATGGCGGACTCGTCGAGGTTGGCGAACACGCTCTGCCGCTCCCTCAGCACCTCTGCCACCATCGCGTACTCCAGCGGTTCGTCGCCCAGGCTGTCCATGTCGTGGCCGACGAAGTCCAGCATGATCCGCAGCGCGTCCTGCTGGTCGGGCAGGCGCTCCGGCTCCGGCTCGGAGCGGTCGATGGGGTACTGGTCGAGGTTGGCCAGCAGCCCGACCTCCTCGCCCGCGGCCCGCAGCTGGGTGGCCATGGCGTGGACCACCAGACTGCCCAGCGACCAGCCGAGCAGGTGGTAGGGGCCGTTCGGCTGGACGCCGCGCACCTGCGCCACGTAGTCCGCCGCCATCTCCTCGATGCTGCCCGGCAGGTGCGCCGAGGGATCGGCGAGGCCCCTGGCCTGGAGGCCGTAGAGCGGGCGGTCCGCACCGATGTGCTTCATCAGCCCGGAGTAGACCCAGCTCAGGCCACCCGCCGGGTGCACGCAGAACAGGGGCGCCCTGTCGCCCGTGGTGCGCAGCGGCAGCAGCACGTCCAGGGTGTCCCCCTCGGTGTCGCCCGCGAGCCGGTCCGCCAGCTCCGCGACGGTGGGCGCCTCGAAGATGGTGCGGATGCTCAGCCGTACGCCGAACGTGGCGCGGACCTTGGTGACCAGCCGCATCGACATGATGCTGTCGCCGCCGACGTCGAAGAAGCTGTCGTGCACGCCGACCGTCTCCAGCCCGAGCACCTCGGCGAACAGGCCGCACAGGATCTCCTCCCGCGGAGTGCGCGGCCCCGTCCAGTCCGGGGGGCTGAAGTCGGGCGCGGGCAGGGCCTTGCGGTCGAGCTTGCCGTGCGGGGTGAGCGGCAGCGCGTCGAGCACGACGAACGCGGCGGGCGTCATGTGGTCCGGCAGCCGCGCGGCCAGGGCGTCACGCAGCCGGGGCACCTCGACCGTCGCCCCGTCCGCCGGTACCACGTAGGCGACCAGGCTCTTCGCACCTTCCTCGTTCTCGCGGACGACGACGACCGCCTGACCCACAGTCTCGTGCCGGCCGAGTACGGTCTCGATCTCTCCGAGTTCGATGCGGAAGCCGCGGATCTTGACCTGTTCGTCGGCGCGTCCGACGAACTCCAGGGTGCCGTCCGAGGTCCACC
>NZ_JBIUVQ010000038.1:0-23104 GCF_044743035.1 Streptomyces sp. NPDC087787 | reverse complement strand
CCCGGAGCGGCGGGACTTCGTCCCGCTACCGGGCTTCCGCTGCGCTGCAGCCCGGGCCGGCGGGTCCGCTGCGCTCCCCCGCCTGACGGTCCTTCCGGCTGCGCCTCCAGGACCGTTGGGGCCCGCTTCGCGGGCCGGGCTGGCTGCGAGGGTGAGGGGTTGCTCGTTCGTGTCGGGTGCCGGTGTAGATGCTGCATCAGGTTGATGCAGCATGTAGTGTTGGCGGAAAAACGGGACACCCTCCAACCACCTGATGCGGGCCCAGATGCCCGCGCTTTTCGGAAAAGGGAAAACGCATGTGGAGTGCTCAGGACGTGGCGCGGGATCAGGTCCGGCGCCAGGCGAATGGCCTGGACGTCGCCGCCGTTGCGGAAAAGGTCGCGGAGGCCGCTGTCCGTGAGCGGGAAACCGCGGATCAGTTGAGGGGAAACGGTTCCTTCTACGAGTTCGAGATGGACCGGGAGCGGTTGGCTGTCATCTGGCTGGCCCAGCACGCTGAGTGGCAGCGCGTCAGGGACTTGTTGGCTGTAGCCGGTTGGAGCGTGTACGAGCCGGAACGGGACGCTCAGGGCTCGGTGTGGGCTCGCGAGCGTGAGGAACGGCTTGCTGGTGCGCTCGCGGCACAGGCCGCCTTGGGGGAACGGCGGGGGGAGGAAGCCGATGAGCTGCGGGCGGAGGTCCGGCTGTCCGCCGCGTCCAGTCGGCTGGTCCGGGTGGTGGCCGGCCGGACAGGGCTGCGTCCCTCTGAGGTCCTGGCCCAGCTTGCCGAGCGGATCGTGGTGGGCGAGGACGGTACGGTGTCCGTGCCGCCTTTCACGTCGTCCCTGTGATTTCCAAAGCGAGCAGAAAAGAAGGCAGAGAAGGAGCGGGGAAATGCCGGGTATTCGGCTTCGGGAACACCAGGTAGCCCAGAAAACTGGTTTCCGTCGGTGGGCGGGATTCCCTGCAAGATCATCCGTACCGCCGGAGGGGGCGCGGGGCACGATCGTGTCCGCGACCGGGTCGGGGAAGACGATCACCGCCGCCGCGTGCGCGCTGGAGTGCTTTCCGGGCGGGCGGATCCTGGTGACCGTGCCGACCCTGGACCTGCTCGTGCAGACCGCCCAGGCGTGGCGGCTGGTGGGCCACCGGGCCTCGATGGTGGCGGTGTGCTCGCTGGAGAACGACCCAGTGCTCGACTCGCTGGGGGTGCGCACCACCACCAACCCGATCCAGCTCGCCCTGTGGGCCGGGCGCGGGCCGGTGGTCGTGTTCGCCACGTACGCCTCTCTGGTGGACCGCGAGGACATCGACGCACCCGAGGGCCAGGGCAAGGTGCGCGGGCCCCTGGAAGCCGCCCTGGCGGGCGGGGAGCGCCTGTACGGGCAGCAGATGAGCGGTTTCGACCTCGCGATCGTGGACGAAGCCCACTCAACCGCAGGTGATCTTGGCAGGCCCTGGGCCGCGATCCACGACAACGCCCGCATCCCCGCCGACTTCCGGCTCTACCTCACCGCCACCCCGCGCATCCTCGCCGCGCCCCGGCCGCAGCAGGGCACCGGCAGCCAGGAGCTGGAAATCGCGTCGATGGGCCAGGACTCGGAGACCTACGGGCCGTGGCTGGCCGAGCTGGGTCTCTCGGAGGCGATCGAGCGGGGGATCCTCGCGGGGTTCGAGATCGACGTGCTGGAGATCCACGATCCCTCACCGGTCTTCGGGGAGTCGGAGGAGGCGCTGCGGGGCCGGCGCCTGGCGCTGCTGCAGGCGGCACTCCTGGAGCACGCGGCTGCGTACAACCTGCGTACGGTCATGACGTTCCACCAGAAGGTGGAAGAGGCCGCCGCGTTCGCGGAAAAGCTACCGCAGACGGCCGCGGTGCTGTACGCCAACGACGCCTCCGACGACGACCTGGCGAAGGCGGAGGCGCTGCCGAAGTCGTCGCTCGACGCACGGTTCTACAAGTTGGAGGCCGGCCGCCACGTACCCCCGGACCGCGTCTGGTCCGCGTGGCTGTGTGGCGACCACCTCGTCACCGAACGCCGCGAAGTACTACGCCAGTTCGCCAACGGCATCGACGCGGCCGGCCGCCGGGTGCACCGGGCGTTCCTGGCGAGCTGCCGTGTGCTCGGGGAAGGCGTGGACATCACCGGCGAACGGGGCGTAGAGGCCGTGTGCTTCGCCGACACCCGCGGCTCCCAGATCGAGATCGTGCAGAACATCGGCCGCGCGCTCCGCCTGAACCGGGACGGCACCACGAAGGTGGCCAGGATCATCGTGCCGGTCTTCCTAGAGCCCGGCGAGGACCCGACCGACATGGTCGCCTCCGCCTCGTTCCGCCCCCTCGTAGCCGTGCTCCAGGGCCTGCGCTCCCACGATGAACGACTCGTGGAGCAGCTCGCCTCCCGCGCCCTCACCAGCGGGCAGCGCACAGTGCACGTGAGGCGCGATGAGAACGGGCGGATCGTCGAGGCCAGCGGCGGAGGGGAGGGCGAAGGCCAGGAGGGCGACGGCAGTGATGCCACCGCCGGGTCGGCGCTGCTGCACTTCTCCAGCCCGCGCGACGCGGCGACCATCGCAGCATTCCTGCGTACGCGGGTCTACCGGCCGGAGTCCCTGGTGTGGCTGGAGGGCTACCAAGCCCTGCTGCGCTGGCGGGCCGAGAACAAGATCACCGGCCTGCACGCCGTCCCCTACGACACCGAGGTCGAGGTAGGCGTCACCAAGGCGTTTCCGCTGGGGCGGTGGGTGCACCAGCAGAGAAAGGCGCTGCGGGCCGGGGAACTGGAGCCGCGCCGCAAGGAACTGCTCGACCTGCCGGAGGCAGGTATGGTCTGGGAGCCGGGCGAGGAAGCCTGGGAGACCAAACTCGCCGCGCTGCGCTCCTACCGTCACGCCCACGGACACCTCGCGCCCCGCCAAGACGCCGTCTGGGACGACCCGGCCGGCGGCGGCCCTGTGCCCATCGGGCAGCACATGGCCAACCTCCGCCGCAAAGACGGCCTCGGCAAGAACCCGGGACGGGCCGCGGTGCGCGCCAAGCATCTGGAGGTGATCGACGAGGACTGGGACTGCCCCTGGCCGCTGGACTGGCAGCGGCACTATCGAGTGCTCGCCGACCTCGCCGCCGACGAACCCGCCGGCCACCTGCCCGACATCGCACCCGGCGTACTGATGGACGGCGACGACCTCGGACGGTGGCTTCAGCGGCAAAAACAGCCGGGCACCTGGAAACTGCTGTCGACCGAGCAACAGGAACGGCTGACCAAGCTGGGCATCAAGCCGCTCCAGGCCCCGTCTCCCGCCCCCGCGGGCGGCCTCGCGGCGAAGGGTCCGAGCAAGGCGCAGCAGGCGTTCCAACACGGACTTGCAGCCCTCGCGCAATGGGTCGAGCGGGAGGGGCAGCGGCCTATCCCCCGCGGCCATGCTGAGAAGATCGCGGTCGACGGCGAGACGGAGCCGGTGACCGTCAAGCTCGGCGTATGGGTCTCCAACACCCGCGCGAGGCGCGGCAAGCTCACCCAGGAGCAGCTGGACGCGCTGCGCGAGCTGGGCGTGCAGTGGGCGTGAAATGCAGGCCGACCGGTGAGTCGGCGCGTTAATTCAAGCGTGGGGCCCCGGGCTCTCACGGTGCCCGGGGTCTCGCCTTTTCAGGGCTGTCCTCAGTTCCGCGACGTACATGCCGTCGGGTAACTCCACGTCGGTGGACTCGAACCATTCCAGGCTGTGGCCGACGTCGTACCTGACGATGGTGCCCGGGCAGCGGTCCAGTCGGGGCGGTCAAGGCAGGGACCTACTGCTCGGTTCGAAGGTCTTGGACTCGTCAGTACCCGTTGTGGGGTGCTCGCGCGATGAACAGGGTGCAGAGCAGTTGGTCGAGGAATGGGGCGGTGGGGAAGGTGCAGGAGATGCTGGGGCCTGAGGGGGTGATCGCGCTCCTGTCGCGGACGCGCCACCCTCATCACCTGCGGCCCCCTCCCCGCCCGCCACGGCCAGATCCGCCCCTTCACCGACGCACCCCCAACACACCAGCTCACGCACTACCCCACACACCAACTACCCCCCGCCTCAGCGACACGGACTACCGGTGTCTCGCGCCTGTTACCGATGCTGTGCTCTGCGCTGCCTTGCCCGCGGGGTCGGGGGCCGGCGGCATTCGGCAGACCACCGGGAAGAAGTGCGCCGAGTATGGCGGAGCACCGGCGCAACGGCGAGCGGCACCTGTGAAGCCCCTGTCATCAGCGGCGGGGGAATCGTCAGCAGCGGACGTTCCTGATCCACTGCTCGCGCCACGCTGTCCACGCGCACGGCCAAGGGCTGGTGAGCGTGCGCGTCACCTCGGGTGCGGTGGCCTACCAGAGGTGGTTCGGGCACGTGGGTGGTCATGGGCGAGGTAAGGGTTGGCGGAAAGAGCGCCGAGCGCCGTGGAAGTAGGGGGCCACCTGCGTAGGCGGGCAAGCCGTCGGCAAGCCGGGCGTCGAATGCACGGCGCAGGGCCCGGCGCCGGAAACTGTCCGCCAGCCACTCGATGTCTCTCGCTGGGGGCGCTCCTGTCAGCCTCAGCAGGTAGCTCCGCCCGTCAAAGACAGCGACCGAACGAGACTCGGCCGCCGGAATGCTGGGCCACACCTGTGCCCTGTCCCCACGGCCGGCCACAGCGACGGCCGGAGCGTGCCACCGCCTGACCGCCCTGTCCAAGTAGTCCCGGAATGACTCCCATTCCGGCAGTGCCTGGGGTGGAGGAAAGGCTGGCAGAGCAGCCGAGTAGTCCGTCAGCCGGGCAGGACGCGGCCCGGCCGGCCGGCTCTCTGCGGCCGGGCAGCGCCCCAGCCCCCTCCGCAGACGCTCGCGGTACGCCGCCTGCCGGCACGCTGACGAACAAAAACGGCGAGGGCGGCCGACGGGCCGTTGCGGAAACGGCGGAGCGTCACACCCTGGGCGTTCACAGCGGTGCGCCGGCACCTCCGCGGCGCCGCTCCACACCTCGGCGCTAAAGCGAGGGCTGCTCAGTTCCTGACGCAGCGCTGAGGCGTACTTCGATGTCCGGATCCGGTCCAGCAGGCCGGCGATCAGTGTGCCGAAGATCCCCGGTCCCAGCCCGACGTCACGGGCCAGTTGTTGGGGCGTCTCCCCGTGCAGATACCGCAGCAGCAGTCTCCGCTCGGCGTCACTGCACAATTCACGCAACGCCCGCCCCAGGACGTCTTCCCCCACGTGGCGGCCGACCGGGTCCCTGTCCGGCCCGTAGACACGTCGCTTCACCGGTCCACGTCCCCACCGCCGGCCCGCCCGGCTTCCTGATCCATCCAGGCCGTCACCGCCGCATCCACAGCTCGCCCGCCCCGGGCTGCTCTCACCAGGCTCGAGAGCGTACTGCCGCTCTCCCGCACCAAGTTCGGCAGATCCTCCTGACGGGCCAGCTCCACGGCCCGCTGCGTGATACGGCCATGGACCAGGATCGCCACGACCACCACACCCGCGAGCACCAACGGGACCAGCAACACGACCAACTCGGCCAGGTTCATCCGCACGCCTCCTCACACACGACGCTGGCCCCCGACACCGTGTGTCGGGGGCCAGCGAATCCGGGCAACAAAAAACCCCGCCGAAGCGGGGCAGCGAGCGCCAGGCACACCTGTGCCCGACCAAGGCCGACAGTAGCCCGCCAGAGGCACGCCCCGCGGCGAAAAGACCCTGACCTGCGCATACTCGCAGGTCACAGCCACCCACAACCCCCTGCGCATGAAAGAAGGTTTCGTAACACCCACGATGCCCGAGACATCCGGGCTCAGCACGGCCACCGTGCGCGGGACGGCCCGGGGACCGACCGGCTCAGGTCGGGGGGCGGCCCCATGCCGCGTCCGGCTCGGGACCTGTACGTGGTGGCGGACGAGCCACAAAGCGTCCTGCAGCGCCATGCGTTCGGCCTGGTCCAGCTTCTCCTGCTCAAGAATTGCGTCGGCGACATCCGGCAGGTGGTCGTCGGGGCAGGCGTTCAGGCTGGCCACCAGGCGGTCGTGCTTGGTGTCGCCCGCACCGGGCGGGGGAAGGCCGAGGCGCTCGCACAGCGCCGGCAGTTCCTTCGCGGTGTAGCGCGTGTACAGCGTGAGGAGCACGCCGTCGATCAGCCTCCGCAACCGCACCATGTCCATCTGTTCCCCCATCGAGCAGTTCGGGCCGCCCTCCGAACGGGAGGACTCCTACTGAGACGACCGCTGCACGCTCCCCCACCGGTCCCCGGGCCTGTCGAGGCCCGGGGTCTCGTGCTGTCGGCGCAGTCGTACGGACCCCGTCGCGGCCGCCCGGAGCGTGTCGCTCAGGTGGAGACGACATGCGGATAGCGGCACCGGCGGGCGGGCGTGTCCCGGTCCGCCAGGACCCACTCGGGCCGTCTCCTGCCAAGCACGGGTCATGAGTTGAGATTGTCAAGTATTGGCGTCCAGGCTGCCAAAGATCGCAATCTGAACGCACAAGAGTTACGGGCCCCAAACACGGTCCAGCCTGCTGTCTTTGGTGGACAAAAGTTTCCTATTGAGGTCATCAGTCTTCACATGTTTTCCGACTAGCCCAGCTGAGCGGGCGCCCGGCCGGGTGCACGCTCCTGTAACCGGCAACCGAACCGCCCACGCCGGGGCGCATAGTTGGGCCTGTGAACACCGAACTGACCGTGCTCAAGCGGGACAAGGCCGTGAGCCAGGGCGACACGATACGAATGCTGCTGGACGAGTCCAAGCGCACCAGTCGGGCCGTCCCCATCCGGCGTGCGTTCGTCCAGGACACCGTCCCCGGCCCCCGCCTGGTCACGAAGCCCGGCCCCCTCCGTCACCTGCTGCGCAGCCCCGAGCGGCTGGAGCTCTTCCTCCTGGTCCACTGCGTCGCCACACGGGGCCCACTCCCGCGCGGTCGCGTCGACGGCGACTGGGGCGTGACTCGCCGGTCCGAGACATGGGGTCGCGCCGCAGGGATCTCGTTCGCCACCAACGGCAAGGCGAGCGCCGCAGTCTCCCGGCACCTGGCCAAGCTGAAGGAACTGAAACTGATCAGCACGGCGCCGGACGGCCGGATGACCCGCATCACCAAGCTGCACGAGGACGGCTCCGGGGACCCGTACACGCTGCCGTCAGGCAACTGGGAGGGCTCCCGCAAGGACATCTATTTCAAGGTGCCCTTCGAGTACTGGGAGCAGGACTACTACAAGTCGCTGACGATGCCGGCGAAGGCCATGCTGCTCATCTTCATGAGCCAGCGCAGCCGGTCCTTCGCCCTGTACAAGGACAAGCAGTTCGCGTCCTGGTACGGGATCTCCCCGGCGACCGTCGGGCGCGGCATCACGGAACTGAAGGCAAGGGGGCTGCTGTATGAGTTCCTCACAGAGCAGTACCTGGACGGCTCCTCCATCTTCGGCCAGAGCACGGGTGTGCGCTGGGCGCTCGCCGCGCCGTTCGACCTGAACATCAACAAGACGGACCGGGACGCAGCGACCGCCGCCTGGACCCCGGCGGGAGCCGCCGCCACAGCGCTGCGGATCGCCTCCGACGTCCCCGTGCTCTCGGAGGCCTTGACCCCGCGATGAGCACCGCCGGAACGCTATGTCCCGGCCCCATGACTCCCGGCCCCACACACGGGCCGGGCGCGGCGCAGGCCGCCGTCCCCGCAAACGGGCGGCGGCCCCCTGTTGGAGCAGGGAGCCGCCCAGTGAAGAAACCGACAGTTACTCCCCAAGGAGGCACCATCAGCATGTTCAACGAGCCTAAGGGCACCGGCCGGCCGGCGTCGACCCGGCATCCCCAGGGCAACGGCAAGCTGCGCCGCGTCTGGTCCGGGTTCCGGACCCGGCTGCGGCAGTTGCTGGACGGCGGTCGCCGCCGCCGTCTGCGCGCCCTCGCTCGTACGGCGGGCTACGGCATCGTCCGCGGCGCTGCCGGTGCCGTGGGCGCGAGCGGGACCGGGTGGATCATCTGGTGGATCCAGCAGCGCTGACCTGGCGCACCCGCTGATCCTCTCTCCCCGACCTGGTGGTCCCGGTCCCGAGCCGGGGCCACCAGCGGAGCACACGCCGGTCGGTGACGGCACAGCGCCACCTATAAGGCTGTCGTCCAGCTCACCGAGCCGGCAGGGTCGTAGACCACCGGTGGATGGGAGTCTTAGCGATCTTCGACGATGAAGCACGCCCGCTGGTAGAGCTCGTCGAACGTGATGATCTCGACGTCCTGGATCGATGTCCGGTATAGCTCGAAGGAGTTGATTTTCTCCGGGTTCACACGGCCGTTGTGGGTGAACTCGCGCAGGCTCCCGATCACCACCACCTGCCGGGGCCGGGTGGTGGACAGTTCGACGCCGGTCGGGGTGCCGTCGTCGTCGTAGATGCGGGTGAGGAACTCTCGGGAGATGAGCTGCTGGGCCTTGCTGGCGGTCTTCTGTACCTGCGCCACGCCGCCGCCCAGTTCTTTCGATGCCTGGTAAACGCCTGCGCGGTATGGGGTCTTGGCGAGCAGCTCCGTGTCGTGGGTCTTGATTTCGCAGAAGAGCATGCTGCTGATCAGGCCCTTGGAACGCATGATGGCGTCGATGCGTTTCCCGGCTCCGCCGAAGATGTTGGCACCGGTGGTGATGCGTTCCAGTTTGCCGTCGTCGATGGATTCGCAGGCGATGAGATTGAGTCCGTAGCCGAAGATCCACTGGTTCGCCTCGAAGAAGGCCTGCCAAACCGCTTCCGCCCCGCGCGTCGTTGCCAGGCTCTCCTTCTGCTGGAAGTAGTCGGGATCGTTCAGCAGCCGCTCGAACCTCTGGAGCTGCTCTCTGCGGTTGCTGATCAGCCGGATGTCCTCTTCGGTGAGCCCGCCGCCGATCGCGGTCCTGACCGCACCGAGAACCATCGTCCGGTCCTGGCCGGTCAGCAACTGGGTCAGCTGGGCCTGGTCCCCGGCCACGAGCTGGAGGGAGTCGCCTGGCGTGCTGAGCCCCGCGCAGCCCTGGAGGAAGTTGATGACCTTCCAGAAGTTCTCGTGGACATCCCCGGTGTCGACGAGCGCCTTGATAGCCCGGGTGGTCACGGTATCGGGCACCGTATGCGTGGCGGAGACCTCACCTGTCTTCTTCTTGTCCTTCTTCCACAGCTTGATCCTCGGCGTGAAGGTGCTGCCCTTCTTGATGACGGTGACGCTGCACAGTGTGGCCACCTGGGGCCGGTCGTCGAGGACGAAGTCGGTGATCATCCGGCGGGCGCGGGTGTCGTAGAGGTAGTGGAACCCGCTGCTGTCATGCGAGCCGCGGATCTCCAGGTCGGCGAAGTCCCCGCGGGTGACGTCGAACTCGGTGGTGGAGAAGGAGAGGCGCAAACCACGAACGATGGGAGTGGCGGGCGCGGTGGCTTGGGCCCGCCAGTCCGGCGGGATGTGGGGCAGCGGCCGGGTATCGCCTTCCACCACGAGGTCCTGGACGTCGGTGCGTCCGAGCTGGCTGAGCAGGCTCTCCAGTGTCCGCCAGATCACCTCCTTCGTCTCCGGGGCGCAGGTGGGCAGGAGCTCGCGCTCCACGGTCAGGACCGCCGCGTAGGTGTCCGCCGTCCAACCGTCACCAGGCACGGGGTTGAAGAAACCGCCGTCGCGGCGCAGGGTCAGGACAGCTGTGCGCAGCAGGTCGCGTGCGGTCTCCTCACCGGCGCAGTCCAGGAGGCTGTAGGTCTGCCCCAGGACCAGGTCGAGCTTGCCCGTGTCATCGTCGTTCAGCGGCAGCGGGATCAACGGGCCCGTGGGCGGAAGCCGGACCGGCGTGTAGATAGGGCGGCCGGAGAGGAACTCGTAGGGACGCAGGCCCCACCCGTCCGGTGCCAGCAGCCGGTTCAGCTCCTCAACCTGCTTCATCGCCTCCTCGACGCTGGCCGCAACCTCGGGATGGACCATTCGTGCCAGGAAGGCAAGCAGCACCTCGTCCGGCCCGTCGGAGAGCTCCAACCGAGAGTCCTCGAAGATCCAGTCGTCGGGCAGATCTTGGTTGTTAAACCGGTGCTGCTGGATATCAGCGCGGACAGTCAGGAGCCGGCCGTTCTCGGAGGAAGGTCGGTCCAGGTCGTAGAGGTCCTCCAGGAACGTGACCTCGTCCAGTTTCCCCCACCAGGGGCTCGATATCCCGCGCAGATAGCTGAAGATGTCGTGCCGCGTCACCGTCGTGATCGACGGCTGCGCGTGTGCCGGGGCGGGGTCGCTGGACGTCATGTGTCCAGGATGGAGGGCAGGGCGGTCAGGTACCGGTCGATCGGAACTTTCCATCTGTCGAACGAGACGTCAGACGACGAAGCGCAGCGCGGCAGCGGGGCGGTGGGGGAACCGCCGACCGGCCCGCCCCGGCCCACCCGCGGTCAGCGCGGCCCGTTCCGGCGAAGCCGTTGCTGGAGCGGGACCACCATGGCGAGTGCGATCTGGCCACTCCCGCCCTCCGGACCCAGGCCTCGGAGGCCTGGGGTCTCGTGCTGCCAGTCGGCGGGTGGCTACTGCAGCGTGTGCCGGAAGCCCTCGAGCCGGTCGGTCAGGATCTCTCCTTCAGAGGTCAGGACGTGAGGCTCGTGCGCTCCCATGTCGGCCAGGAGGTCGGAGACAAGTGCGCAGGCCACGACGACGGCCTCTCGCTGGTCGGTGACAATGGCGGAGAGATCGCCGGTCGTCTGTGCAGGAGCTGCTGGGAGCGGCGTCGCGGGGCCGTGGGTGAAGGCGTGTTCCGACGTGATCAGGTGCACAGGCTTGTCGCTGTCGTCGAAGCGGTGGAGCGCGGCGGACAGCACCAGATCGCCGGCCGATCCGGTCTCCGCCGCCCAGGCTGCGGCAGCCTGTACCAGGGCCACGAGGTCGAGTTCGAGTCCTCGCTGGAACAGCCTCTTGGGGCCGTCGTCGTTGGTGTGGTCGCTCTGGAGGTTGATGGGCATCGCCGCGTAGAAGCTGCCGTCCTGGTGGAGCTGGCCGGTCGGTACGCCCTCGAAGCGGACCTGGCGGCGGCCGACCAGCACGGGGCGGGCCGGTTGCACGTTGGTAGTCACGCCTTCGCTGGCGAGCTTGACGAAGCGGTCGAACGCCGCGTCCCGATCCACCCGCGTGGTCACGGGATAGGTGCCGCGGACGGCCGGAACGGCGGCCAGGCTGACCCAGCCCGGGTAGTAGGTCGCCTTGGGGCTGCCGCCGTGGGCCGTGCTGGTCAGGTAGCCCGACAGGTAGCCGAGACCCGCATCAGCGACCTGGTGTAGGCGGTCGACGTCGTCGGAGGCGGCCTGGAAGCGGTCACGGTAGCGCTGGGCGATCTCGGATTCGGCGAGGGTTCGGGTCGTGGTGCCGTGCCGGACGTGGACGCGGAAGTTGTAGTCGTTGCCGGGGGCCGCGACCGCGTGCGGGGCCTGGGGGCTCTGGAGCACGGTGAGCACCCAGTAGATCTTGCCCTCCTTGGTCAAGGACTTCACGACCCGGACGCCCACGTTGGGGACGACGGGCTGGATCCAGTTCGCGAGCACGGAGCGGATCCACTCCTCACCGCGGCCGGGCACCGGATCGACGGGGTCCAGGTGGTGGGCGTGGTCCTGATTGCCGTCGTGGACACCGATGACCACCATGCCGCCGGCGGTGTTGGCCATGGCGGACACGTCCTTGGCGAGCTCCTTCTTGCCCGCGTCGGTGCCCTGGTAGAAGTCCTTCTTCCAGTCCAGGTCGACGCTCTCGGGAATCTGGCTGTCGACCGCACGCTGCAGATCAGCCTCGGTGAGGTCGTCGGGGTGTCGTCCCAGGGCGGCAGTGAGCCGTGCGGGCAGGGCCATCGGAGCTCCAGTGTGTTCACCACATGCTGCTGGCGATCGCCAGCCAGATCACGCTAAACGGGATCACCGGGCCGTCACCACGCATTTCCGGAACTGAGCCCACCGCCCGCCGTCCGGCTTGCCCAGGGCCAGTTGGACGCGCTGCGGGAGCTGCGCACGGGGGTGGGCGTGACGCTCCTGTCGGCTGGTCGTTGAACCGGTCGGACACCCCAGAGCACAGAGAGACCCCGGGCCGCAGATGCCCGGGGTCTCGTTCTGTCTCGCCACACGGGCGAGGGCCACTTTCTCGCGGTGCGGGTCAGCGCCGTTCCCTGGTCTGTCCCGGGGTGGCAGCCCTGTTGCGCGCGGGCTTGTCCTCGTTCCTCTTCTCCGTGCCCACGAGAGCCGGGTTGGCGAGGGAGTCAGTGAGGCTGGGCGGGGGCGGAGGAGGCGGCGGAGGAGGTGGGGACGGGTTCCCCTGGTTCTGTGTGCTTGTCATGGCCGTCAGTGTGCAGCACGAGACTGACAGTCGAGAGGAAGATCCCGGCGGCGACAGCAGCCAGCGTGACCGTCCAGCGTTTCGTCTTCCGCCGGTGCAGGACGTCGTTCTTCTCGAAGAAGCCCACCCTCGTTCCGGCGAGTGCCCCCAGGGTCGCGCCCTTCGTCGAGCGTGCGTAGGTGTCCAGGGTTTCCCGGGGCTTGAGGTCCTCGTACGCGGCGAGGTTGAAGACCGAGATGCCGAAGCCGATGGCGACCGCGTAGGCCGTGAAGGCTGCGGCGCCGGTGAACGGCTCGAAGTTCCGGGTGGCCAGGAACTGAGCGGCTGTGGCGGCGAACCCCACCAGGAAGATCGCCTTGGTGTCTACCTTCGCGCCCGACTCGGCCTGCCGAGCCAGACGCGCCGCGAGTTCGCTGTTGATCAGCTCCAGGGTCTGTTCCTGCTGCTGGAGCTCTTGCGGCGTCATCCCCGGAGGCGGGGCTGGTGTGGCGGCCATCTGCCGATGATGCCGCAGGCCTGTGACAGTCCATGCTGGGCAGGACGCTCGAGGAAGTTCTCCTGCGACCCGCTGCGTCGTCGGTCAGCCGGTGTCCGAGGTATCACTCTGCCGAACACGGCGGCTGCGGCACTCGTACACCGCGAGCGACAGTTCCTTCACCGCGGCTCGGGCACGTTCGGCATCCACGCCGTCATCAATAGCCTCCAACGCGGCAGCCGCCGGCACACGGACGGAGCGGGGCAGGCCGTCATAGGCGGAGAGCCGGTATGCGACGGTGCGACGGGCCTCCTGCTCCTCATCGCTCGCCCCATCAGCGGTGAGCGGGAAGACCGCTGCCTCGTACATCGCGATACTCAAGAGCACCACGTCGGCGATCCCCTCCGCATAGCCGTCGCCCCCGGCCGCCCGGACGGAAGTCACCGCAGGACGGGGGCGGGCGACCATTCCGAAGACCGCGCCCACACCGGCGGCACCCGAACCCACCAGGGCACCCGTCCAGTCGGCCACAACGAAGCCGAAACAGGCACCACTGCCCACCACGCAGACCAGCACCGCGACAGTCATCACGTAGACACGGGTGCTGAGCGGGATCGTCATGGCCAGCAGTATGCCCACGCCCTCGCGGTCACCGGCCGGGTCGTGTCGTCTGCGAGCGGAGTTGGACCTCGCTCGCAAGGCGATGCGCAGCCACTCGGGTGGCGGACATGGCGGGTGGAAGGGATGGGAGGTGACATGGACGCTGCCGGAGCCGATGCTGACCACCCCCGTGTCCGTGCCCGAGCTGCGGCCCGGCAGTGCTGCGGAGCCGAAGTGGGACGGGTTCCGGGCGTTGGTCTCCGTCGACTCGGGCCGGGTGGTGCTGCGCTCGAGGCGTGGCATCGAAATGGGTCCGTCGTTTCCGGAGGTCGTGGCCGGGGCCGTGCAGCTGCCGGATGCGACCGCGCTGGACGGTGAGCTGGTCGTATGGGACGCCGCGGGGCGCCTCGCGTTCGAGCGGCTGCAGAACCGGCTCGCCCGGCGCGGCACCGGGGCGGCCCGCCGGGCGGCAGAGGAGTGGCCGGCCCACTTCGTCGCGTTCGATCTGCTGCGGCTGTCCGGGACGGACACGACCTCCTGGCCGTACCGGCGGCGCAGGGCCGCGCTGGAGTCCGTGTTCGCCGCCCGCCGGCTCACCGCGCCGTGGGCGCTGTGCCCGTCGACCACCGAGGCCGACGTCGTGCGCGAGTGGCTGGCGTGGGCGTCGGTCGGGATGGAGGGCGTGGTCTTCAAAAGGCTGGACGACATCTACCGCCCGTCGGTGAGGGGCTGGGAGAAATACAAGGTCCGCGAGACGAGCGAGGCGATCGTCGGCGCGGTCACCGGCTCCCTGGCAGCTCCCCGCACGTTGCTGCTCGGCAGGTACGACGACCAAGGCCGCCTTCAGTACATCGGCCGCACCACGACCCTCGCCCGGGCGGCAGGTGCTGTGGTCGCCGGCCTGCTCGCTCGAGGGCGGCGCGGGCATCCGTGGACGGGGTGGTCGTTCGCTGCCGGGTGGGGCAGCCAGGAAAAGCTGGTCGTCACGCTGGTGGAGCCCGAGCTGGTGTCGGCGTCGACGTCACTCGCGACGCCTCCGGCCGGTGGCGGCATCCCGCACGCTGGCACCGTGCCCGTCCTGACCTCTCCCCCGCCTGACGTCACCGCCGCGCTGACGGCGGCCGGGCGCGGCGGCCCCGCCGACGCGCAACCGGCTGAGTGTGCCCCGATCCCCGGAGTGTCCGCGCCGCCCATCCCGCCCTCCCTCATCCTCAACTCCAGCCAGGGCATGGGCGAAGGGGTCGCAACGGGGATGTCAGCGGCCCGACCACGCCGTACGCCCGTGGTGACCTGGGCGGACTCCGGGGCGCTGTGGAGGCCGGCGCAACGCCTACCGCAACGCTCAGCGCAACACTTGGTGCAATCTCTGCCGCAACACTCAGCGCCACGGCGCCTTATGCGGTGAAGCGACTGCTGGGCAGGCTGGTCACCGTGTCGCCCTGCGACCGGGTGCCCAGGGTCTGGAGCTGGTCGCCGGTCGCGCGCACGACCAGGTCCAGGACGTCGTCCAGGGTGAGCCGCAGTTCAGCGATCTCGTCGTCCTCCATACATGAGAAACGCGTAACGCGACTATGACGGCCACGGCGGCTTCGCTCACAACTGCTTCGAGGCCTACGCCCCGGCGTCTGCACCGTCTGCGACGAACCGCCCGAAGCACACTCATGGGTGTTCGACTCCATCCACAGTGAGCGCCGCCCCGCAGGCTGATCCGAGCTCGACGAACGCTCCGGTCCCGACACCGGCCGGACGCCGCCCGGAGTGCGTGAGTCCCGAAGTCTGTGACTCCGGGACTCCCAGACGGTTTCCGGGCCGGGCCGGGCACTACTTGAGCAGCAGGTGCAGGAGGCCCACGATGCCGACGCCGACCAGGAGGGCGACGCCGACGGCGGGGTGAAGCAGGGCGATGTATGTGGTGACCCCGCCGACCAAAAGCAGGAGCGCGGTACGCAGGTCGAGCCCGTTCCCGTTGTTCACCGGCCAACCGCCTTACGGGCGGCGGCACGGCCGTACAGGGCTTCGATCTCGCCGTGTGACGCCATGACCTTCGCGCGGGCGCGCAGACGGGCCATGTGTCCTTCGACCATCCGGGACGTCATCCCGAGCTCGGCGCCGATCGCCTTCTGGGTCATCTTTGACTCCCAGATCAGGCCGCAGATCGCGCGCACCTCGGGGCCGGCGCCGTCCAGGATCCGCTGGACGGTGTCCTGGAGGACGAACGCGTCGTCGGGGGAACGGACGTATCGGGGACCCCACATGTCCTCGTAGGGTTCCGCGGCGATGGGATCCGCAGCCTCGAACAGGCGTCGGCGGTAGCCGTAGGCCCATTTCTTGAACACGTCGCGGAAGGCGTACAGACAGGTCTTCACGAAGTAGGTGCGCATCGTCGCGCCCCCCTGCGGGTCCCACTTGCCGACGGGGAGGAGTTCCTCGGTGAACCTCTGCACGGCGATCTCGACGGCCTGGTGGGCGATCTCGTCACGGATGTCACCGCGCCGCTTGAGGATCTCAACCTCGAAGTAGCGGGCCCCAAGAGGGACACCGCGCTCCCCGCACTTCTCGATGACCGTCCCGTCCCGCATCCATGCGCGCAGGCACCGCCAGCCATAGACCCACAGGTCGTCGCGCAGGTACTTCATCTCCCAGTGGTCGGGGTCGAAATCGCGGAGCCGAAGGCGTTCGTACAGCGCGCAGTCCGCCGCGTGCTGCTCAAGGTTGCGCCGCTTCGGACCCTTCGACCGCTTACCACCCTCCTGGGGTGACTTGTTCGTTACTTCCGATACCTGCTCAGGCATGTGGCACCAATCGTCTCGCACATGAGGTTCTACTGGCGGTGCCGTATGGAAAGAACAGCAATTCATCCCACGCACTTTTTGATAATTCCGCGACGAAAGTTCGTTTCCGCTGGTCAGCGACACTCAGGGGTGACGCCAGCGGGTGGACGCGCCACGGCGGCCCGGCGAGCGCTGGGCCGCCGCGGGAGGGGAAGGCCGGTGGGACAGAGCCCGTGAGTCCCGAAGTCGCAGACTCCAGGACTCACGGCTCCGAGTGAGCTGGTTCTACTTTTGGGCCCGGACATGAGGCGCTCGGGTCACGCTGCCGGATCGGCGGCCGCCGGGGAGCGGGGTGGGTCTCCAGCCACTCACGCGGGCAGGCGAAGCAAGGGACAAGCCTTTGGGGCTGGGATGCCGGCGACGTCCGTCGTGACCCGCGCCGCCGGCTTGTCGCTGATGCGCACCCAAGGGCTCGTAGCCTGCGTCAGCCAGCGCTGTCTGGAGAATGCAGAAACTGGCAGGCAGAGGCAGACGACGTAGGAGAACTGACGCGACGGACTGCAGGTGCCGGCCCTGCCTGCTGGCCGCTTCGAGAGGCGGACATGGGACAGATCGAGCAGGGTTTGGAGCGCGCGTTGCGTACTCGGCCCGTTCCCTCAAGCACCGAGGCCCGCCTGCGTTTCCTGCTGGCAGCGCATCGGGGCTCCACCCGGAGGGTGGCCGCCGTGCTGGGGGTGTCACAGCGCACCGTGCAGCGGTGGGTGACGAAAAAGCCAGGAGCGCGTCGTCCCCCGGGGCCGACGCAGGTGCGGGCGATCGAGGAAGCAGTCCTGGATCGGTGGCAGCCCCGGATACGGGCCCGTCGGCGTGCCCGGGCTGAGGCGGAGGGGTTCGTCTTCCATACCAGGGCGCGATTCGGGTTCGCGGCTCCTGCAGGCTCCTCGGACGATCCGCGGGTGCGGTGGATCACCCAGGATCTGCCGGGAGAGGTAGCCCGGGAGCTGTTCGCCGCTCGGGATGCCGGCGCGGGCGAGCAGCAGCAGACGGTGATCCTCGCCCGTGCGCTGGGACACGCCTACTTTCGCGAATGGGGCCGCCGGGCCCATGGTCTGCACATCGCCTTCAGCGACGTCGAGTTCGCCGACTTCTCGATCGGCTGAGCCTGCCCCGTCGCGTCAACCACGGGAGGGTGTTCAGTGTGGTGAGGGCCTGACGCGATTGGCCAGCATGGCTTCGTACCGCTCGGCTTCCTGCCGCTCGCGCCAGTCCCATTCCACACGGCCGACCGGGCCTTTGCGGCGGGCCGCGGGTGGCTGAGGCGGGCGAAGTCTGGCCGTCTCCGCCACGCGCAGCAGGTGCCCGCGGTCACCTGGCGCGGCGAGCAGCTCCTGGTCCTCGCCGGAGAGGAGCCGAGTGAAGCAGGCCGCGGCCCGCAGAAAGATGCCTGCCCAGGGCGGTACGGGGTAGGCGGCGCAGCCGTCGGTGTAACGGGCGCGGTCGTGCAGGGCGAGCATGGCCGCGGCGTCGTCGTAGTCGCGAAGGCTGGCGGTGGCGAGTTGCTGGAGGGAGGCGCCGGTGAACAGCGCGGTGGCAAGGGCCGCGGCCAGGCGAGGATGTGCGGTCGCCGCGTGAAGCCGGTGGGCGACGCGCTCCGCGGTGGGCGCGGTGAGAGAAGCGGGCCGTGGGCGGTGCCGCCAGGCGATCGGCGGCGGCGTGCACGGGACGGAGCAGGGGCGGGGACTGTCGTAGGAGACGAGGCGGTCCAGTGCGGGCAGGGTGAGCCATCGGCTAGCAGGTGAAGGTCGTCAGAGCCGATCCCAAGCCATGGCCATGTCCTACCTCGGATGCCCCTTGAGGAGAGGGCTGAAGTGTGGGCCCACTTGCTCTCTGTGTGTTTGTTCGGTTACGCAAGGCGTAGAAGCTGTGGTAGATCTCTTGATCTTCGGATCGTCCGGCCGGAGCATGACTGACGCAGAGGTCGGTAGTGGGGGGTGGGCGTGGCCGATGTTTCGGCGGACTCGGTGGGTGATCCCGATCGCTTCGTTCATCCGATTTTTCAGCTTCCCCCGGGCGAGGACAGTGGATCCGACACCCTTGGCTTGTATCGGTATCAGGCCGAAGTGGCAGCTCAGGCGTGTCTGGCCATGCTCACCCAGGACGTCATCGACTACGTCGTATGTGAGTGGCACGAGGACTTCGTCATCGCGTTCACGAACGGCGAGGTGGAGCTGGTATCGGTTAAGCACAGCAGCCGCACCCAGTGGACCCTCGCGGATCTCTGCAAGGACGGTGGGATAGCCCATCTGTTTGACCGGTGGCATGCCTGCGGGCGCGCGAGCAACGTGCGGCTTCGCCTCACTACGAATGCGCCCCTCAGTCGCGCGAAAGACAATGCTTCCACGCTTGCCAGTATGTGCGGTCCGGATCCGGAGCTCGCGGCTGGCAGGGACGCCATGGCCAAGAGCCTGGCGCAGCACCTGCTGAAGGTTCGCTGGAAACAGCCGTACGACAGCATCCCTGAAGTGCTGCCGGAACTGCGCAATGTCGGTGACATCGCTGCCCCGCAGGATCTCATCGACCAGGTGGCCGCCTTCATGGCGGTGCTGGAGATCGACTACAAAGACGTGCCGTCTCATCGTCACATCACGGACATCAACATCCGCCGATTGCTTGAGCCAGCCATCGAAAGCCTGCAGCTCGATCACGTGGACGTGAACGCCAGCTACAGGCGGATCATCGAGCGGGTGGAACAGGCCAACCGAAGCGAGGGCGAGCTGGGCCACCTGGCCGCTTATATCGCCGACCCACGTCGAGTGCGCCACAACGCACAGATTCTGCGACGCGTCGCGAGCCGTACGCTCTACCGCCAAACGATCTTGGATGAATTCGTCTATCGCCAAGCGGCTGTGCCGACGTACACCCGCGGCCAGGCGCCCATGATCGCCCCTGGCGGGGCAGCACTTCGTAAGAAGCTGGCGCAGGGCCAGGTGCCTTCTGACGAGGCTGCCTACGCCGAGGAGCTCCGCTCAGCCTGGTATGTAACTTGGTCACAGCGCCGTTCCGGGCTGGCAGGGGACGCCATGGACCTGGAGAACCTGCGCTTGGAGGTCGTGGACACCGTCTTCGACTGCCGGGCGCACGCGCAGAGCGAGGTCATTGACGGGGCTGCCTATGGGCAGCGGATGAATCAGCTCATCAGGCAGCGCCTCACGCCTGAGGTCATCGACGCAACTTTGCCTTTCAAGGTCAATAAGCTTCACCTCCGGGGGCTGGCCTATCAGCTCTGCGACGAGTGCCACTTCTACTTCTCCGCTCCCTTCGACGTCTCTGCCGGGGAGGCGTCGTGACGAACGGTGCCGAGCGCCTGGCCGCGGCCGCAGAGATCCGGCGTCAGGCCCGTGGTGATGAGCGCAGGGAAGCGCGCTACCACGAGGCCCGAGTTCTGCTGCTGATCGAGCGGTTCACCACGGCGAAGAGGTCTCTGGACGGCCTGACGAAGCTGGCCAAGCTGGACTTCCTCCTGCGTTACCCAACGATGCTGGAGCGTCTGCTCATTGAGGAAGGGAGGAGCTGGCCTCCGGGAGCTGAGCCCACGTTTTCAGAGCGCCTGGCGGTGGAGAGCCGTATGACCCGGTACAAGTACGGCCCCTGGGATCAGCGGTACTACAGCGTCCTTGGCTCCCTGGCCGCCCGCGGACTAATCACCTACGGCGGGACAGGACGCGCGCAATTCCGCGTCACCGCAGACGGAGCGATGGCCGCGTCCATGCTGGCCCAAACCGACGAGTGGGCCGTCGTGGCTCAGCGGACCGCCCTGCTCAAAAGGCACTTCGACAAGTCGGGATCGGCGTTGAAGACCCTCATCTACGATCGCCTGCCCGACGCGGTGGACAGGCCCCTGCGGACGGAGATCTGATGGCCACCCACCTCCGATTCCTCGCCTTGACCGTCACCACCGCCAATGCGGAGGCAACGTACCGCTTCGACCAGCCGGCCACCGTCATCAGCGGCCCCAGCGGTGCTGGCAAGTCCAGCCTCCTCATGCTGCTCAAACACGCCATCGGGGGCAGCGCCGTCCTGACGCCGGCGGTACGCGATCACGTCCACTCGGTACTCGCCCACGTCGTGGTCGGCGAGCAGCACATGATCCTCAAGCGGACGATCGGCGGCGACCGCTCCGACCGTGTCGACATCCTCGATCCCGAGACGATGACGCTCCAGCACACCCTCGGCATCCGGGCGGAGGCAGGAGAGCCGAGCCTGTCGGATGCTCTTCTGGACGCTCTGGGCTTCCCTCGCGAGAAGATCCCCACCACTCGCAACGGCAAGGCCACGACTCTCAATCTCACCTTCACCAACCTCTTCCGCTACGTCTACCTGGAAGCCCGCGAACTGGATTTCCAGGTAGTCGGACACCGCGACAACCACTTCAAGAAGCAGCGCAAAACGCTCTTCGAACTCATGCTCGGCCTCACGACCTCGGCCGTGATGGAACTGGAGAGGCAGGCGAACCAGCTCACCACGGACCTACGGAAGAAGGAAGCCGAGGAGGAGAACGTCGCCGCCTTCCTGCGGGCCACGGATCCCCGGACCGATGACGAACTTCGCACCGAGCTTGCTGGCCTGCGTGACATGCTGCGCAATGCCGAGAACACACTGCGCACACTGCGAACCGAGGTCTCCGAGACCAGTGCCGCGGACGCCGTCCTACGCGGGGACCTGCGAGCGGCCGTCCAGGCGGCGACGGCTGCCACCCAGGAGATGCTCGCCGCCCGGGAACTGGTTGAGGCGCGTGAGTCCGTCGTCGCCCAGGTCGAACTCGACCTGCGGCGCCTGGAACGCTCCGCAACCGCGATCGACCAGCTCTCCCCCTTCAACTTCGTGGTCTGCCCGCGCTGCGCGCAACGCCTCGAAGCCCGAACCGTCCCGGAAAATCACTGCATCGTCTGCCTCCAAACCGATCCCGCCGATGACGACGCGGACCCGGCAGCCGTCCGGGAGGCGCGCAGCGCGCTGGAGCAGCAGCTGCAGGACGCGCGCGAGCTGATGCAAGCGGACACCGAGGTCCTGCGTAGAGCCCGTGACCGATCCTCTGAGGCCGAATTTCTAGCCACCAACCTGCGCCGACAGCTTGATGCCCAAACACGCGACGTCGTCGCCCCACGTTTCGACGCCATCGCGGACGCGAGCGCTCGCGTCGCCGCCCTCAACGCCGGGATCGATGCCGTCATTCAACTACGCGACTCGTGGGCGCGCGTACGGTCCATCGCGCAATCCGCCAAGGACATCGCCGCGCGGCGCAAGGCCACTAACGCCGAGCTCAAAACACGCAAAGCGGAAAGCGACGCCAGGCGATCCCTCGTCGGCGATCTGAGCCGTCTCTTCAGCACGACCCTCATGGAGCTGAACCTGCCCTGGGAGCAGTCGGCTGTGGTTGACCCGGTCACCTACCTGCCGGTGGTCGACAACACACCCTTCGAAAGCCTTCAGGCTTCAGGCGGGAGTCTCCAGGCCGGCGTCAACATCGCCTACCACCTCGCGCTCCTGGAAAGCGGTCTCACCCACCCCGACGTCCTCGTCCCGTCGATCCTCATCATCGACTCTCCGCGCAAAGCACTCGGCAGCAACCCGGACGACCAGGAACGCGGCTGGCGAATCTACAGCCGCTTCAAAGCCCTGACGGACGCCTACGGCTCGCGCCTCCAGCTCATCATCGCCGACAACGACACCGCACCCCTGCCGGACGACGCCTTCAGCACCATCGAACTCGACTACCCCCACCCCATGGTCCCCGGAGTCGCCCACCCCGGTCCCGGCCACCTCACACGCATGGAAGACGAGTACGAGGCGTAGCCGCCTTTTACGTTGAGCCGGCGGTTCCGGCCGAACCCAGCGAAGGTGGTGAGACTGCCGAGCGGATCCGGTGATCGACTCGGAGTTCGTTCGCCAGGGAGGAGAAGTGGCGTGCGCAGTCGGGATGATCGCGCAGTGCTCCTGCGACCGATCCGGCGACGTCCCCTGTCAGGGTGCGCAGCCAGGGCCTGATCTTGTCCTGCGGCGTCCACTGGTCCCACAACGCGTCCCAGGCGAACGCGCCGTTGCAGCTTTCCTCCAGCAGGTGCAGCTGGGCTGCATCGGCGGCGTGGTGTGCGACGGTGAACAGCCACAGGATGACGGCGTCGACTTCGCCGCGCTCCGTTGACCTGTGCGTGCCCAGGAGCTCGGGCATTGCCCGGACGATCTCGAGTGCTCGAGGAGGGTCCGCCATCAACGCCGGTATGAGCGCCTCGGGGTCGATGTTCAGGAGTACGTCGCAGTACAGGGCAGCGTCGTCGGGATGGGCAGCAGCCAGGGCCACCAATTCCTCTGCCGCGTTCGCTGCTCCAGCATTCAGAGCATCACGGAGTGTTTCGGCCTGTACTACGGGCGGCACAGGAGGCGTGTCGATCTCCTGGGCGATGAGGTCGAGGAACGCTTGCACCGTTGCCGGCCGTCTACTGGGGTCCGTGCGCGTCGCCTCCCGGACGACCACACGCCATGGTCCGGAGTCCGGTAGGAGGGGAATGTTCTGCTGCGGGATCCTGCCTGTCACCGCCCAGCCGATCAGCTGCCCCAGGCTGTAGACGTCAGCTGACGGACCGGCGCTGTGGGCGTCGATGCTTAGCTCGGGGGCGGCGAAGCCCTCCGAGCCCATGCTCACTCCGACCCTGGTGCGCTGCGGGTGAGTGGTCTGGCCAGGCGGACGGCGCGCAATGCCCCAGTCGGCCAGAACCCACCGACCGTCAAGCCGAAGTACGTTGGACGGCTTGATGTCCCGGTGCACCCACCCGTGAGGGGAGCCTGGTGCCTGGATGCCATGTGCAGCGGCCAATACCGAGCACAGGCTCTCCACCAGACCCCGCAGTACGGCCGGATCTCTGAGTGGGCGGTTCGTGAGTTTTTGAGTGGATCTGCTGTCGCCTGATGGTGTGGCGGCGGGGCGGAATCTGCCGGTCCGCAGTTGGTGATCT
>NZ_JBIUVQ010000037.1:0-23558 GCF_044743035.1 Streptomyces sp. NPDC087787 | reverse complement strand
TACCCCGCCGAGCGCCCCGAAAGCGCCCCCGCACTACCCAACACCCCCAACACAACCGCCGGATGATCGGCTACACCACGAGAAGGGACACGACCCACGGTGGCGATGAACTACGAAACCGCCAAGCAGTTCTACCAGCGCGAGGGGCACCTGCGGGTACCTCGGAAGCACATCGAACGGATCGTCGGCGAGGACCAAGAGGAGCGGGAGCTCCGGCTCGATCTGGAACCAGCGCAGCCGGGCCTCGACCCTGAGACCAGAGTTGGATGGGACAGCTGTCCGCCATCGGCATGCGCTGGTCATAACCAGACAACCCCAGCGGGGCCGGACAGGGTGTTCCTGTCCGGCCCCGCTGGGGTTGTCAGTCGCCGGACTCCTCTTCTGGGGGCGCGTCTTCAGACGGCCCGTCACTCGGTTCGGTCGGGGGCATAGGGACAAGCCGGTCTGTGTCGGACAGTTCCAGTGGCCGGTGAATGCCGTCGATCGGAGGGGAGTCGTTGTCGGTGACGATGATCTGCAGGCGGTCGACGTGTTCGGTGGCAGTGCGCAGGAGGCTGGCGTACATCCGGCGCAGGCGTTCAAGGTCGACGCCTTCGTGGCCGACGTTGCTGCTGATGCCGTCGATGATCAGGAGGTTGGGCAGGGGGATGTCGGGGTCGTTGAGTGCTACGTGTTGGTGTGCGAGGACGTGGGCGACGTTCACCAGTACCTCAACGCCTTGTGATTGCAGATCGGCGAAGGGACGGCCGTCCACGACGGGCATGTAGGTCTTCCTGTTGATGTAGGAGCCCGGCTCGTCGTCGAAGCGCGGAGCGTCGAAGCTGCGGAGGGCGGCTTCGAAAGCGTCGTCGAGTTTCTGCAGGCGTTCGCTGACGGCCTTGTTGCTGTGGCGGGTGGCGTCGATTCTGCTGTTGAGGTCCTCCTGCTCGCGTTCCAGTTCCGCGACGCGTTCGGCCTGCCCTGCCAGCCGGTCGTGGAGGGCCAAGCTGTCGTCCAGGCGTGCGAGGCGCTCCTCGAGCTGCGCCTGTCTGGCCGCGACGCTTCGGATGCGGTCTGCCTGGTCGGTGATGTAGGTGGAAGTCGCTCGGTCCAGTTGTGCACCGAGATCTGTCCGGCGCCGGGTCTGGTCAGTGACGGCTGTCTGGAGCTGAGCGAGGCGGTGGGTGCTCCGGTCGATGAGCTCTTCGGTCTCGGTTACCTGCTCGATGACCCGGTCTTGTTCCGCGGCGAGGGAGGATGGTGCTGGCAGGTTGGGTGGGGTCTGCAGGCATAGACGGCAGCTGTGTTCGTTACCCCTGTCTGGTACGCCGGCTCCGCAGCGGGGGCAGGTGTGGAACTCGAAGTCGTTGAGGAGCCGCTCGGCGACCAAGGCGCGGGTGAGCCGGCGACTCTGGGCAACAAGTTGTCCGTGCAGTTCGCGGAGATGGTTGACGGAGACGGCTTCTGCCTCGGCTGCGGCGGCGGCCCGGGCGATCTCTGCTTCCGTCTCGGCGATCCGCTGGCGGAGTCTTACGGTGGTCGGCTCAGGGGGTGGGATGCTGCCCGTGAGGTGGATGTCGGCCTGGCGGGCTTGGGTGAGTTCCTGCTCCGTCGCTAGGCGCTCGACTTCTAGCTGTGCGCGGGAGGCGAAGGCGGTGCTCTGGAGGATCCGTTCCAGGGTGCTCGCATCCGCGGTGAGGGCTGCCAGCTCTGTGGTGACCTCACGTAGACGGTCCCGTAGTCCGGCCGCCTCGGGGTCGTAGAGGCCGTAGAGGATCTCGAAGACGTACTTGCGCTTGATGTTCTTGGAGTAGTTGTCCGGGGTTCCGAAGACGGAGGAGTCGATCTCCTTCTGCCTCAGGACGCAGTACATGAGGTAGTCGCTGATGGTGACGGGAACCAGGGGGCTCCGGTCGTCATTGGGAGCCCGCGGGACGCTCAGGCGGGGCAGCTCAAGCACGTCGCGCCACCAGTCACGGAAGGTTGCGTCGTACCCGGCCCGGAGCTGGCTGGCGGGCAGCCGCCAGACTTCACCACGGCCGTCGACTTCGGCGATCTCCACCATGGCGTTCGCGGTGGTGACCAGGGGGCGGACGATGCGGAACCTGCGGTCTCCGACCAACACGGTGCCAGCGATGGTCCGTCCTCGGAGTTCGGGAACGACGCTCACGTCCGCGCCCAGGAGGGCTCGGAGGCAGCTGACGGTGGCGGTCTTGCCGCCACTCATAGAACCGACGATCGCGTTCATGCCAGGTTCGAAACGGATCGTGCGGCTGGTGCCGACCAGGGTGATCTCTTCGATGCGCAGTCTCATAGGTAGGTCCCCCAGTCCGCCTCGACGATGTCGGGGAACGTCTCGTAGATCAAATTCTTCAAGGTGATGCCGGATAGGTTGAAGTGCCGGCGCAACAGCACGGCCCGGTCGCGTACCGGGCGCCAGCTCTCGCTTTCGGCGAGAGCCTGCGCCACGTGATGCCCGGCGGGGGTTGTGCAGTAGGTCGCGATGGCGTCCTCGTGTTTGGGCTCGATGAGTCCTTTGCCGGTGAGGGCGCCGAGCAGCGCGTAGTAGGCGGGATCCCATGGCCCGTACCTGTAACGGATCATGCTCTGCTCGATCGTTCCGGTCAGCCACGGGTTCTCGCCTACGTCGACGTTGGGCCGTCGAACAGCCATGAGCGTGTTGAAACGGTCCGGGTAGCGCAACAGGAAGTCGAGCTTGGCCAGCTTCATGCGCCCTTCGATGCCCTTGCTCGCCTTGGTTTCGGAGAAGACATCGATGAGGAGCAGCAGGCGGGCTTGGGCATCGGCCGAGGGCGGCCTTGTGGGCGGCACGGCGGTGGTGGGCTCGGTAACGCTAGGAGGCATCTCGGTCGCTCCCCCAGTCGAACTTGCATTCGTCCGAGATAGCGCATGCCCTGCCCATCAGGAGTACACCGTCCTGGGCGTAAAGGGGGTGGCGGTCGTAGGTGCCGGGGCTGGCATCGAGAAGGCGTTGCAGCTCGTCGAAGATGGCGTCCGCAGGATGGGGGTGTCCTCTGTGGGCGCGGCTGGTGCGGCGGGCCAGCAAGAGCAGGCGCTGGTCGAGGTCGGTCTCGATGGCTTGGTCGCCGGGCCAGGCTCCCAGAGCCAGCTCCCTGAAGCGATGTCGCTCGGCCTGTGCGCGAAGCATCTGCGCGTCCTCGATGACCTCCGTGGAGGCTGCGCCCGCCCGGAGCTTGCGAACAAGCGCGGTCTCTGGACCATGCAGTTGCTGGGATAGGTCTTCCAGCAGAACGTGGTCGGGACGGGTCAGGCGCTGCCGTACGTCGGCAATCGCCGCCGCGGTGAGGCGTTTGTTCAGCACGGCCGGCGGCGGATTGTCGAGGACCAAGAGCTCCGTCCACCGGGCTACGGGAAGACCTTGGGTGGCATCGCGGGTACGCCGAAGCAACTCGTCGTAGAGGGCGTCGATCATCGCCATGGTGAGCCCTGAACCGAGATCGGCCAGGACTCGGGTGTTGCGCAGATCGACGTCACCGCGTCGTGGCAGCGGTCTAATGCGCACCAGGGGAAGGAAATCGGCGAGTGCGTCCTCTTGTACTTTCAGGTGCGTCGCGACCCGTTTGCGGCACGCTGCATTGTCCCCGCCTCGCCCCTTGGACAGAGCCACGACTGCATCGTCGGCTGGGTCGAGATGGCCCTCAAGGCTGGCGGTCAGCTGATAGGTCAGTCCGGTGCCCGCCACGGTTCCGTGGGTGCGCCACAAGCTCTTGAGGGGTCCACTTTTGAACACGTCCGTGAGCGTCCAGGGCTCGACGGCATCCCTCGTTTTGATCTGCTGGAAATCCCAGAACACACCGTCAACGCACCGGGGGTCGCCTCTGCGGGCGACGGTTACGTCCTCGATGTGCTCACAGGTCACGTGGATGACCGTTCCGCCCGCGAGCATCTCCAGGATTGCTTGCACGGAGATGTGTATCTGGTATTCGAACCGCCGTACCGTGACCGACCCTGAGTCATCCGGTGCTTCAGTCTCAATTGGATCGGCCATCGGCCCCCCCATTTCGTTACTCCCCGAGCACGCAGCGTAGGGGATCTGTGATCTCCAGTCGACTGGCCGGAAGATCTCAGCCGATTGACCACAGCGAGCCGGAAGTGCAAGAACGAGACCCCAGGCTCCTTCCCGGTCTCCACTCGTACTCCGGGCTTGCCCAGGGTGACCTTGGGCTTGCCCGCGCCGGTCAGCAGCTTGCCCGGCTCATCAGCGCAGGCGCGAGAGCCAGCCGGTGGGCTTCTGCTCGGGCACGGCCTGGTCGTTCTCCTGATGCTCGTGCCCGGCCTGCTCGGCTTGGCACTCGGCGGTGACGGCGCGCTGCTTGCAGTCGTCGCACAGGTGCGGGTGGGTCTCGCGCGGGGCGCCCCACCCGGCGGGCTCGATGGCCTTCCACCGCGCGTCGGTGAACCGGGTGCCGCAGCCGGCGCACACGGGACGGCGGGACTCCCGCTCGACCCTCTGCTGCTCGGCCGCGCGGCGCAGCTGCTTCTTGTACTCCCGCTGGCGGGCTTCGTGCTCGGCCTGCTGGCGGGCGGCGTGGGCTTCGCGGCGCGGGTTGCCGATCGCCTCGAGGAGCGTCTGGTTCTGTGGCCGGCCGAAGCGTCGGAAGATCGCCCCGGCCGGGCCGTGCTCCTTCAGCTGCTTCATGCCGGTGACGACGATGGGCAGCTTGCCGTCGTACATGTGGAAGCCGCCCTCGTACGCGGTGCCCTTCCAGTGCCGCTGGGTGAGCTCGGCCAGCTGCGCGATGACGGTGTTGGGGTTGCGCGGGCCGATGCGGTTGAAGACGAGCAGCAGCGGCGGGTGCGGCTGGTCGCCGTTGCGGCCGTCGGGCGCCCACCAGCGGGTGCGCCATATCGGCCGTTCCTTGCCGTCGACGTCCTTCACCTTCCGCTGGCAGAACCGCATGTACTTGTCGATCTTCGCGGCGAGGACCTGCGCGGACTCGTAGCAGTTGTCGATCTCCACGAATAGCAGCGGCACCCCGTCCTCGGGCGCGGTGATGAGGATGTCCGCCTGGGCGCCGCCCTTGCCGGGGTTGGACCAGGTGCCCGTCGCGGGCAGCGCCACCTCGGTCGTGTAGGAGGCGATGGTGCCCAACCCGGCGGGCGCATCGACCGCGGCCTGCGCGGCGGCGAGGACGTCGGCCGGCTCGCTGGCGAGCTGGGACAGGTCCGGCTTCGGGCGCAGCAGGGCGAGCACGGCTTCGTTGACCGTCATCGGGTGGGAGGCGCCGGTGCGGCCTGCGCCGCGGGCCGGGTTGCCCATCTCCCCCACTGGCCGCCCCAGCTCGTAGGAGGCGGCCTTCAGGCCCATGGGTGTCAGGTTGCGCAGCGTGTCCCCGTCCGGGATCTGCCCGCCGTTCTCTGCCAGGCCGTGCTTGCGCAGATCGGAGAGCGCACCCGTGTGTGAGGCGGTGCGGGCCTGCTTCCGCTTGGAGGGCGTCGGCTTGTCGCTGTGCCGGTAGCTCAGGTGCGGGGCCGCAATCTGCTGGATCTGTTCGACCGTCGCGACCTTCAGCACTCCGAGCACGCGCAGCACGTCGCCGCGCAGGTTGTTCGACGACCCCGCCGGGTTCTCCTCACGCTTCCCCGCCATCAGCTCCGCTCCCTCCCCGTCGTCTGTCGCGCGCGGCCACCTGCCGAGCGCCGGCCGCGCCCGGCCGCAGAGGGCACCCGGCCCCCGGATCCGATGCTCTCCTCCTCCACGGACATCACACAGAAGTTCAGGAGGAGAGAAGAGGGTTGTGACGACGCGGCGCGCGCCCGAATCTGGGCGGTGACCTGGGGGTTTCCCGTCCGGCTCGGTGCCGGGCACCAAAGTGGGTTCCACAGTGGCCTCCCAAGTGCGCACCGCAGGAGGCCGGGTCGGCTTGCCCGGTACTGGTCGGGCCCGTGGTCGGGGCGGGCGCGCCGGGCGCCTGCCGGGGGTCGGTGCGTGGTCATCGCGGTGGCTCCTTCGCTCCGGGCCGCCCTCGTGGGCGGTGATCGAGGGAGCAGCGTGCACGGGACCCCCTTGTCCGCGGTCTGACGGCCGCCGATAGCGAGCGTGGTCAAGGAGAAACGCGGTCGTGGTCGGGGCGGTAGCGGACCTGGACAAGGGGTCATGGTCAGGTTCGTGGTCGGGCCGACCACGAACGACAAGGGGGCCGGGTTTGGCCCTTGCGGCCCCGATTCGTCCGGTTCGAGTTGGGGGGAGAGCTCTCTGTCCTCTGTCCACAGGTCAGCGCGCCGACCATGCGGGAACGACGCCGTGGTTCGCGCGGCGGTCACGTGAGGAGAGCTTGATGCCGTACCTGATCCCGTCCCGTACACCGCTGACACCCGAGCAGGTGGAGCGGGGCTTCGCCTATCTCCTGGCGCTGCAGATGAGTGGCGGCGCCGCTGTCGCCGGGCGGGCGGAAGCGAACCCGAAGCTGGCGTTCGTCCTGCTGCGGCTGGCCGAGGACATCGTCTGCCCCGTCACGGCCGTCGACGGTGAGGCCGACCCGTGCGCGGACTCCTTCGCGCTGGACGAGGTCGGGTGCGTGCTGCTGTCCGCGCTGCGGGACTGGGCGCGGGACTCCCCCACCACGGCGGTGCCCGGCATCGCCCGCAGCATCATCCGGTTCACGGCGAACGTCGTCCCGGACCCCGACCACCCGGACACCGCCGACACCCTGGAGGCGATGCGCAACGAGCGCCTGGTGCTGGCCCACGCGGTGCACCCCGCACCCGGTGCGCGCCGGTAGCCCTCCGGTGTGCATCCCTCGGTAGGCGGTGCGGCCGGCGCGCGGGAGTGGTGCGCATCGGGTGGGGGTCGATGCAGCGGAGTGGACCAGCTGAGGGCGGCGCGTTTCTCCTTGACACGCGCCGAGGTCAAGGGGAAATGCGGCGGGTGCGCACCGGGTGGATGCACGGCATCGTCCCCGGCGATGGCGTCCACTCCCGCACGGTGTCGTCCACTCCCAGCCGGTGGACTCCACTCAGTGGAGTGGATGTCGGTGTCCTCCACTCCTGCCGGTGGAGTCCACTCGGTGGAGTCCACTCGGTGGAGTCCACTCGGTGGAGTCCACCACATCGTCGGTGCGCACCACCGCACCGGGTGCGGCGGTATCAGGTCCACTCAGTGGCCAGCCTCCCGGCCGCGGTGCGGTCCGGGCTCCTGCGGGCGGTGCGCCTGCTGGTCGTCCTCGCGCACCGGATGCGCGTCGTCGGCATCGTCCCGGTGCCCGTAGCGGTCCATGGTGGCGCGGGCCCGGTCGGCCGCCGCGGTGAAGGCGGCCCCGAGGTGGCGCAGCCGCTCGGCTGTGAGATCGAGGGCTTCCACGTCGGTGCGTGACTCCCGAAGGGCCCGCAGCGCCGTCAGGCCAACGGCCTCCCGTCGGTCGGCTCCCCGCTCCTGGTCGTCGTGTTCGGCATCGGCGGCTGGGGGCGCGAGCAGCTGCTCGGGCATCGCCGCCTGCTGGTGCCGGGTGACGTCGTACGCCCGGCCGCGCGTGGCGACGGTGGAGCGCAGCTTCTCGTGGACCGCCGCGCCGGCGAGGACAGCCCGTTCGTACTGCAACGGCACGCGGGGTATCTCCCACTCCCCCGGTCCCAGGCCCGGAGGCCGGGGCGCGTCGGGTGCGCTCGGGTCGGCCGGTGGCTGCCGGTCGGGGGCGGTGGTGGGTGGGCGCCGGCGGTCGGAGGTGAGGTCGGCCAGTGACCAGCGGGCGGTGTAGAGGCGGTAGGCGGGCAGCAGGCCGCGCAGCGTCTTCGGTTCGCTGATGTCCAGGCAGTAGGTGGCGAGTGCGGCGTCCACGATTCGGTCGTCCAGGCCCGGCTCGTGGCGGCGGCCGCGTAGGACGAGAGCGAGGTGACGGCGGGCTTCGGCGAGCAGGTGCCGGCGGTGGAATCTGCCGCCGCTGTTCATCACGAACACCGTCGCGGCGACGTCGACGGCCGCTAGGGCGACGTCGACCACGGCGGCGACCCGGGCCCGGATCGCCGCCGCTGCGGCGCGGGCGTACTCGAGGAGGGAGTTGATGACGTCGGCGGCCACACCGGAGGTGCGGATCGCGCTCTCCTTCCACTCCTTGCGCAGCTTGGCGAGGGGCCGGGCCTTCTGCTTCGGCGGGCGCGTCATCTTCGCGGCGATCCCGTTCAGCTTGGCGCGGGCCCGCTCGGAGACCACGGGCAGGAACCGCGGCTCACCGTCGTCATCGACGGCGGTGACGTACTCGTGCTCCAGCTCTGCCAGGCAGGCGGCGATCTGGTCGCTGCGCCGGGAGGTCCAACGGATCAGCTCGTGCGGTACCCCGGCGACGTCCATCACCGGGCGGCGCCCGGCGGTGACGGTCCGCGGCTCGGAGGCCAGCCCCAGCGCCTCACATGCCTCAGCCATCACGACTTCGTTGTAGAGCGCGGAGGCGGCCACCGCGTGCTCGTACAGGACCTCGGAGTGCACCGAGCCCCACTTGCCATCAGGGCGCTGGGCTTTGACGGACAGAAGGAGGTGGTCGTGCAGGAGCGGCATCCCGGAGCGCGCCTCGTAGTGGCGGAACCGCGCGGCGACCAGACCGTGCACCGGGCGGACCTTGTAGACACCCTGCGCGCCGACGCGGATGATCGCGGCCTCGTCCTCGATCCAGGCGAGCACGGCGGCAATCGCCCGCTCGTGCGCGGCCTCGATCGCCCGCCGCGTCTCCTCATCCCCGAGAGCCCACAGCAGGGTGAGGGTCGGCTGCGGGCGGAAGACCAGATCGAATCCGGTGACCTTCACCCGCCGACCGAGCGCCCCGGCCCTGCGCGCGGCTGCGGGCTTCTTCCCGGCGGCGAGCTGGTCGGCCTCGATCTGGTCGGCGTGCGGGTGCCGGCCCTCGCCGAAGAGGTTGCGCAGCTGCGCCTCGGTGACGACATCGCCCGCCGCCAGGCCGAGGACGGCAAGGCCCCGGCCCATCCATCGCCCGGCCGGGACCCCGGCCTCTTCCTGAGCCTGGACGAGGGGCGTGCGGGCCGGTCGGCGGCCGTCACCGACGACGACCTGGCGCAGGTAGTAGCGGTACATCTGCCCGGCGGTGATCAGCGCTATATCCATCATGCAGACCACGCCACACGGCCCTGACCTGCAATAAAAGGACGGTCAGCCGCACGTCCCGCCAGGCGGGAGCAACGGCCGAACTTTCTTCTCAGGTGCCCGCCAGGCGGGAAGCGGCTCCGGTCGGCGAGCCAGTGTCATCGCTCTCCGGCAAATCCGGTGGCGACGAAGCTGCACACGATCCCTACGCGATTACGCGGGCGGCAACGCGAACTCGCTCACCGTGCGCCACGAGCCTGGCGTGTCGGCACCGGCGATCAAACGTACGCAGTCGATTCGGGCATGGATCGGCAGCTTCGCTCGCAAGTCGGTGGCTGCCCGCTGCATACCGTCAAGATCCGCCAGGCGCGTGCTCCCGACAGTCAGGTGCGGTGTCGGATCCGGATGCGCCCCCCGATAGGGCAGACACTCGGGGAACCGGCGCACGACGACCTCGGTGAGCGCGCGGAAAGACGCGTCCGGATCAGGAGCCAGCCACACGACATCCTGTCCGAACCACCCCACATGGGAGAACATGCACGTGAAGGTGGGTACCGTCACCAAGCACGCTCGCACATCGTCGATCACGCTCTCTGTGATGCGGTCCGGCGCGACGAACGGATAGAGGACCGTAACGTGCGCCGGAACCGGCCAGGACGCCGTGTGGTCCAAGACCCGCCGGTAAGGCCCCACGACCACCTCCGCCTCGGATACAGGAACGATGATCGCCGTCCTCGTCGCGCCTGCCAGCCTGTCCACACTCATATTCACCACCCCGGCAGGTTCACGCACGCGACCTCGATCGACATGCCATGACGTTGTGGACGTAGTCCTCGTACGAGGCGCACAAAATTCAGGTGACGTGATGCTCCCTGCCTGCGATCGCGTGGAGGTCGAGTTGACTTGCCCACCTTTGCGCTTCCCTCCCGAAGAACCCGATTCTCCAGAACTGAGCCAGGTACTCCACCCATACACAAAAGGCGTTCTTGATCTCTTCGTTCAGGCCTTTCCTTCCCTCGTCGTTCAACTCTGCAATTTTCCGCAGTATTCCAGGGTTCGCGTCGAGAATCTTCTCGTGGAGTTCTTCCCATAGTTCAGCCGGTGACTGGTCCGTCAGGCTGCCACGGGCAAGGGTGTCCAGGTTGTAGTAGCGACCCTGGTTGGCGTAGGTCGTCAGAGTCTGGAGGATGGGTTTGACATAGGGGTTTGCATCGACACGGTTCAGGACTTGACGGAGGTGCGCCACGGAATGGTGCTGCTCGATGCGCGCCTCAACCATTTTCCGAATATGCTCGTCAAGAGCGTCAATCTTGTGCCCGAATGACCTCATTCTTTTTTCTTCTAGCCACGTTCCGCGGCTCCCTAGTTCGTTCAGCCCCAGTGTGAGTTTGAGGAGTTTTTCCGCCCCACCAGCCAGGCACACGATGGCGGGCTCTGCATCATAGTCAGCCATTCGGTAGCCTTCAACAATCCTGATCCCATGCCGAACCAGAGAAGACACCGCACAAATTTCATCAGATAGAACCCGGGCCTGACGCTGATTGAGTTGCACCATAGCGGGAATCTTACGAGACCGCGTCAATCTGTGGCCCTCGGTTTAGTGCCAGCCGTTGGCCGTAGACGTCCCTCGGCGTCCTGGCGGAGGCCTCCGAGGGACGTCTACGGCCAACGGCTGGCACCGATGAACCTCGCGGTTTCCTTCGGCTTGAGGGCAACGGCTTTCAAGACTGCACAGACGGGACGGTTGGCTTCCCCCATGCCGGCGATGTCCGGCATGGAGCTGCTGCCCAGGTGCCCGGCTCTGCGCAGCAGCGGGTGGCGCCAGATCTTCGCGCCGACGTCCTCCGTGATTGAGCTTGGCAAGAGCGGCGACGGTGAGCTTGCCAAAGTGGACGGCGGGCCGCAGGCATACAGCGCTCTTCAAGGCGGCTCATGGCCCGCCGGGAAGCCTCAACGGCGCGGTCAATCTCGCATGGTGCCGGGGTAGGCATGCCCGTCCAGGTATGCCTGCATGCTGGCCACGATGCCGGCGATGCGTCCTGGGCCCCATGTGGTCGCGACGGCTTCGTTGGCGAGTACGGCCGCGGTGACGAAGTTCAGGACGAAACCGTCGCGCAGCAGCAGGTAGGGCTCCAGCAGGCGGTCGAAGTCCGCGGGGAGTGGCCGGACGCTGGTGTATCCGGCCAGGTAGGCGTGGGCGAAGCTCTCGTAGGTGCCTGGTGTCTTGTGTGCAATGCGGTGGATGGATCCGAGCACTGTGGCGATGTCGAGGAGGTAGTGGCCGGTGCCGCAGTCGTCGAAATCGATGACGCCCACGCTGCCGCCACCGGGCATCAGGATCATGTTCTCGCGGTGGAGATCACCGTGGATACGGCCGCGGTCGCTGTCGCCTCCCTCTTGGAGCGCCGGGGTGATGCGTTCGGTGACCTCCCATAGTGCTGCGGTGCCCTCGGTGCCCATCTGCTGGTGGGCGGCCGGGTCGTTCAGCGCGTGCCCTTTGAGCAGGATGGTCTCGGCGTCCCAGACCGGCCGGTCGAGGTCGGCGATCTCCACGGTGGCGGAGTTGTGGTGGAGCTGGGCGGTCGCGATGCCCATCTGCTCGGCCATGCCGGGCTCCTGGTAGGGGAGTTCCACGATACCCGGGACCCAGTGGAGCAGCGCCAGGGTGGAGGGCCCGTCGTGGCCGGGGACGGCGACGGTGCAGGAGGTGGCGAGGCTCTCCAGCCAGCGCATTTCGCTGCGCTGCTGGTGGGCGGGGCGGCCGTCGCGTACGGACAGGCGGGCGACGAACGGGGCACCGCCGGGAGGGGTGACACGCCAAACCGCGTTGTCCTCGTACTGCTGGACCTGCAGCTGCACGGCCGGCACCGTCGCGGTGGCCGGGGATGTCGGTGAGGACCAGCGGAAGGCCGTGCTGGCGTGGGGCGACGGCGGCCCGCCCTGCACCACGGGTATGTGGTGTGCTTCTACGGCCCGCAGCTCGGAGTGCGCACCCCGCCGGACAGCACGCCGGAGCAGCACACCAACGCCAGTCGGCTGGAGGAGTTCCGCACCGCCCGAGGCTGCGGGCCTGGTCGCGGGCGGGATCATCGCCTACCGCAACAACCGCTGACCCGCTGCAGGCGAGGCGTAGTCGATGACTGCCGCACTGACGGGTCAGCGCCAGCTGTACGTCCGGTCTGTGATCGGTGGCAGGAGGACCGGACTGGCTTGGGTGGCCAAGTCGCTGAGGGCTTCTCCGGCTGCGGGGTACAGGTGCAGGCGGGCGACCTGGTCGAGGTCCGCCCAGACGATGCCGGCGTGGTCTTCGGCGTCCTGCTCAGTGGCCGCCATGGTGTGCCGGGCGTGGGGCGGCACGTGGAGCACGTGGATCAGGTGGAGTCGGCGGAACGGCGCGTCGCTGCCGGGGCGGGAGGTGATCTGGTCCTGGACCCAGCGCAGCTCCGGCCGTCCGGGCAGGACGGAGAGGTCGAGGTCGAGTTCTTCCTTGAGTTCGCGGGCGAGTGCAGCTGGCACTTCTTCGTCTGCGTGGACGAGACCGCCAGGAAGGGAGTACTGGTCGCCGTCGGGACGTTCGCGGTGGATCAGGCAGACCTGGCGGCCTTCGAGGATGACGGCGCAGGTGCGAACGGCGATGGCGGTTGACGGCGCGGCCTCGGTGGGCTGGGTGGCGCTCATGGGTTCAGGCTCTGGGTGGTCAGGCCCTGGGCGTGGGCGGCGACGTTGTTGGCGGCGAGCCACCCGGCGGGGTTGCCGCAGTCGAAGTAGCGGCCGGTGACGGGGTGGATCAGGAGGTCGTGGTCCCGGGCGAAGGCGAGGATGGCGTCGGTGGCCTGGTATTCGCCGTTGGCTGCGGGGATCAGCTTCTCGAAGTACGTGATGGCGTCGCCGGGGAGCAGGGTCCGGCTGATGTTGATGTACGCGGTGGTCTGCCGGTATTCGGTCGGCTTCTCCAGGAGTTCGTCCAGCAGTTGGTGGCCGCGCGGGGAGGTGCGGGGCTGGAGGATGCCGTAGCGGTGGGCGTCCTGTCCGGGAACGGGGACGTGATCCCAGCCCGAAGCCCACCAGCCGTTGTGCATCGCCATGTCCCGGCGCGGCCCGGGCACGGACGGGTTGTCGCTCATCTGGTCAACTCTTCCTCGAAAGGCGGCCAAACGCTCGCAGCGTACGCACTGTGGTGCCGGAAGTGTTCCTACTCCGGGCCGGGGTCACGCAGCGGGTTGCGGTGGCCGCAGTCCCAGCACTTCACGGTCTCGGGGAGGTTCTCGAACCGGGTGCCGGGGACGCCGAAGGAACCGTCAATGCGAAAGCCGCCGCAGTTCTGGCACGGGGTGGCGTGGAAGGGCTGGTCGCAGCGGAGGCAGTCGCCGTCCGCGCTGGTCTGGTCGAGGCGGTTCACACGGGTGTCTGCGCTGCCGCATCGCACGCAGAACGCTTCTTGGGTCTTCATGGTTCTGGTGTACAGCAGATTCCCGGCAGTGTTCCCCCTGCTCCAGTCCAACCACCGATGGAACGCGTGACGTTGAGGTCGCAGGGTCGTTGGATCGGGTGACTCCATAAAGCCGGGCCCCGGGGATGTCATGGCTGATCCCCCGGGGCCCGTGGTGTCTCCGAGGCCGGTCAGTTCTCTCTGGCCGCCGTGGCGGTGAGCCAGTCGGCGGCTTCGAGGTCGGTCATCAGCGGCACCTGAGCTGGGTGGGCGTCTCCGACCTGGACGACGTGGACGCGGCCTGGGAGCGGGCTGCTCTTGGGGGCGGGGTCGACTATCGGGGCGAGCCTCTGCCAGGTTCCGGCGCTGACCCGGGCGAGGATGACGGTGGCGAACTGCTCGCGAGCACAGGGGATAAGCCGACCGCCGATGGTGGCCGGTCCGTCGTAGATGACGTGGATGCGGGCCGCGCGCCCCTCGTACAGAACGGCCTCGAGGGCGGCGATGGCCGGGGACCGCTGCGGGTCGTCCTCCTGGCGGAACGTTTCCCAGTAGCGGGCGAGGTGCCGCAGCGTGTCGTCGGCCCGGTCGATGACGACCATCAGCCGCGGCGCACCGTCGAGGTCGCCGTCGAGGTCGGTGCGGCGCTTCAGCTCGGAGCCGAGGCCGACCAGGGCGTCGTGGATGCCAGCGACGTTGCCGCGGTGCGTGACCGTCGGCAGGTCCTTCGCCCACAGGTGGGAGATGCGGGTGTGGTCGAGGACCAGGGCGTGGGCGCCCTGGTGGAGGAACTGGGCGGTGAGGGTGCGCAGGATGGTCGTGCTGCCGCCGCCGGTGTCGCTGCAGACCAGGATGTGCGGGGCGACATCGATGTCGACGGCGATGGCCCGGCCGTCGGTGCTGATACCGATGAGTGCGGCGGAGTCGGGCAGCGCCTCCATCTGCTCGCACAGGCCAGGGTCGGTGAGGCGCAGCAGCTTCGGGAGCGCGGTCGTGTTCGTCATCGTGGTGGTGTTCCTCTTGTGTGCTGTGCCTGGTGAACCGGGTGTTCTCCAGTGCTGGGGGATCGTGTCGGCCGGGCCGGACAGGTCCCGGTTGGCGGCTGACGGGCGGGCCTGGGTGGTCAGTCGAGTTCGGTGGTGCCGGAGGCGGCGCGGGGCCGGTTGCGGGCCCACTTCTTGAGGTCGCCGACGCGGTAGAAGAACGCGGAGCCGCGCTTGTCGACCGAGCCGGGAAAGGCCGGATCGTTGGCGCGGGCGAAACGTAGCGCGGCCAGGGTGATGCCGGGCAGATGGTGTTCGGCGGCCTCGCGAAGCCCCACCGCCTGGTCGTCGTCGACCAGGGCCGGGGTCGCTGGCGGCGGCGCCGTGGTACCGGCCGCGAGCTCGCCCGGCGCGGCGGCCGGGGCCGGAGCGAGGTCTCGGGCGTCAGCGGGCCAGCCCCCGCTCGCGGGCGGCTCGGGGGCTGGCGGAAGGCCGGGGGCGGTGATGGAAGCGGCGTCGGCGAGGGAGTCTGCGGGCGGCTTGTGCAGCTGCACCGGGACGGGCCCGCCGGTGGACACGCCCTTCTTGCCCGTGGTGGCCCACTCGCGGGCTTCGGCCTCGGCGAAGAACAGGATCTGCGTCTCCCGCGCGGACCCGCCGCTGACGACCTGGGCGCGGCCGTGGTGCTTGGTGGACTTCGGCGCCGGGTGGACCTCCGGGGCGAGCATCCGCCAGGCGTTGACGCTGTAGCGGGCCAGGATCCGGGTGGAGAACTGCTCGCGGACCTCCGGGCCTCCGAGGGCGCGGGCGGTGGCGGACTGCGCGACCAGGAGGACGTGCATGCGCAGCTGGCGGCCCATGTAGAGGATCTCGTTGAGCGCGTCGACGGCCGGGGAGACCTTCGGGTCGCCGGACTCGCGGGTCTTCTCCCAGTAGCGGGCCAACTGCTTCATCGTCGCGTTGACCTCTTCGAGGAGGATCAGCAGCCGCGAGCCGATGGCCTTGGGGGCGGCGTCGATGCCCAGTTCGTCGGCGACGCGGGTACGGCGCCGGCCTTCCATGCCGAGGGCGATGAGCTGGTCGTGGATGTCGGCGATGTCGCGGCAGTACGTGACCCCCGGCAGCCCGGACGCCCACGGGTGGGAGATCCGCTTGGTGTCGAGGACGAAGACGCGTGAGCCGTGGTGGAGCATCTGGCAGGCGATGCACCGCAGGGTCACCGACTTGCCGCCGCCCGTGGAGGCGTTGACCAGGATGTGCGGGGACTCCGCGTCGAGGTCGACGGTGACGATCCGCCCGGCGGAGCCGATCCCGATGACGGGCGCGGACTCCTTGGCGGCGGCCACGATCTCGCGGACCTTGGGGTCCTTGAAGGCGGCCTTGGCCGGGGGCTTGCGGGTCTTCTTGACCGTCACGTACGTCTCGCGGCCCGCCAGGTACCAGGAGAAGGTGACGCCCTCCAGGGCGAGCTTGGTCGTGATGATGTCGACGACCAGGTCCTTGGAGAAGTCCAGACGCCCCGGCACGTCCACGCGGATCACCGCGTCGTCCTCGGAGAAGTTGCGCGGGATGTGGAGGTAGCGGCGCGGGTCGGTCTGCTCCGGCAGGCGCAGCGGCAGCGCGAGGGCTTCATGCAGCGGGAGCACCCACTCCCGCACCAGCTCCCGGCGCTTGCGGGTCAGCGCGAGGTAGGCAGCGGTCCCGACGGCCGCGGTCGACGCCGCGGCGATCCCGCTCTGCTCCAGCACGGCGAGCGCGGGATCCGGGTCGGCCCATATCTCCTGGGCGGCGGCCACGGTGGCGTCCTGGTGGACCCACCCGGCCTGGTAGCCACCCGCGCCGACGGCGGCCAGTGCGCTGATGCGGAAGGTCAGGCGCTTCCACCCGGCGCGGTAGGAGGACCGGGACACCCGGCCTTCGACCTTCGGCAGGACCCGGGTGCCCGAGCGCCAGAACGTCGGGTCGGTCTTGCGCTCGCCGTCCAGCGGCCGCCCGGCCAGGAACCAGCCGATCCCGAACGCCACAGATTCGGCGGTCTCCTCCACTTGCTTGTCGAACTTCGCCTGCGCCACGGTCCTACGCCCTTCGTGCTGGTTGTGCGTGCGGGCGTGACGGTGCCGCGAGAAGCGGACACCGACGCTCGGGCGAGGACCGTAGAACGGATCACCTGTGGACAAAATCCGCGAACCGCGAGATAAAACCGCCCCACAGCAGGGCGAGTTAGGCGGTACCGGCCCCGCAGGTGACCCGACTGTGATTCGCCCCGCCTCCGAGCCCGTCCTCTACCGGCGGCGCGTAATGCCGAAACGGCTGCGCGGCTTCACGGACGGCGCTTCGACGGCCGCGCGTTCGGCATCCTCCGCCTGGCGGCGCGCGACGCGTTCAGCCTCCGCCCGGCCGGCGGCCTCCTTCGCGCACGGCCCGCACAGCCGGTCCCACTCACCGGGCCACGAGGCCCCCTTGGTCTGCTGCCAGCGTTCGTCGGTGAACTTGTTGCCGCACCGCGTGCACACCGGCCGCTGTGCCTCCCGGTGAGCGGCCTCGCGCTCCGCCTGGCGCCGACGGGCCTCCCGGAGCTCCACCCGGTACAGCCGCTCGCCGTCGGGGTTGTCCAGGGCCTCGGACAGCGTCTGCCACTCATCGCGCCCGAGCCTGCGCCACACCCTGCCCGCGGCCCCGTCCGGGTCGGCGGTGATCCGCTCCAGCTCGGTGACGACCACGGGCACCGCCTGGTGGTAGTCGACCGCCGTGTAGCTCTCTCCCCGGCGCGCGGTGCCGGCGAAGTAGACGCGGGTGGCCTGCTCCAGGCGCAGCATGCGGCTCTCACGCTGCGCGGCGGTCTTCCCCGTGAACACGAACGCCACCGGCACGTAGCCCTCGCGGCCCGTCGCCGGGTAGATCCGCGACCACAGCCGGAAGTCGTGCACCGCCGCACCCTGCCGACGGGCTGCCTTCTCCTTGGTCGCGTCAGCCTTCGGCGCCAACAGGTCGAACCAGTCGGTGTAGCGGCGCAGCTTGTCCACCAGGTCGTCGACGGGCTCGTTGACGCGGTCGACCTCCAGGAGCATCGCGGGCACCCCGGCGTCCGGCGCGCGCATCGTCAGGTCGGCGTACTGGGTGTAGCCGTACGGGAGCTTGTGGGCGATCTCGGTCTGCCAGGACAGCGGGGTGCCGTACCCGGCCCCGGTGAGCACGGCCGCGGTCGAGGTGACAGCTGCGGCGTGTTCGTCGTAGCCGTCGTCCTTCACCGGCCGGCCCTTGGCGTCGAGCCGGAGCTTGCGCAGCGCGGAGATCCGCACCGTCTTCGGCAGCAGCAGCTTGGCTTCCTTGTGGCCCTTCTCGGTGAGCACCCACAGCTGGTGTCCCGACTCCAGTCGCGTCTCCACCCGGACCAGCCCCGTCTCCTTCAACACGTTCAGGGTGTCCCTGGTGATCCGGTCGTGCCGGTCCGCGGGGCGCAGCATCCGCCAGAGCTGATCGGCGGTAGCCCGCTGGAAGATGCCCAGAGCCCTCAGCACCTCCTTCCTTCGCACTCCGGTCGGCTTCCAGACCTGTGTCGACCTAGGAGGGTTGTCGAACGCGTCGCGGGACCTTGACCTCTGGGGCTGACATGCGGATACGCGTCCGGCGGGCGAAGTGGCCGTGGAGGGGGCGAGGGAGGGGCCCGTGGAGGGGGCCTGCGGGATCTGGTCCACGGCGCCGGCGGGCGCCGGGCCGGGCACAGTACGGCGGTCTTGGAGGGAGCGGGGTGCACGGTCGGTGGGCACGGTGTCCTCGTTTTCCCCCGGCCTGCGGGCCGGGTCGGCAGTCGTCCGGCCCGCACGCGCAGGTACGCATGGGCCGGAGCCACCGTGAGGAAGCACCCCTTGTCCGCTGTCTGACGATCAGCAACTGCGGGTGTCCGATTCCTCCTTGACCAGCCCGCTGTCGTATGGGTTTGTCTGTGGCCGACGCCACACCGCTCGGCTGAAGTTCAGCGGGCGGGCCGGGTGCTGGACGGCGAGGCTCCGCGCCGCCAGTCCGAGAGCTTCTGGCCGCGGAACGTCTCGCCGCTCTCGATCCGGGCCTTGTTCCGGGCGAACTCGCGCTCGGCTGCCGACAGCTGCCGGGGCGCACAGCCGGGATGTCCCCAGCCGTCGGTCACCTTCGTGATGACCTCGCCCTTGGCGTAGTCCTTGAAGCAGGCCGGGCAGGTGCCCGGGTACGCGGCCCGCACCGACCCGCGCGGCAGCGGCACCGCCTTCTTCGCCGCCGTCTTTTTCGCAGCCGGCTTCCCGCTGCCCGCCTTCTTCTTGGCCGCCTGCGCCCGCTTGATCGCGTCGCGCTGCGCCTTGCTGGGCCGCTTCTTCGGCTGCTGGCCGCGTGCCGCCTTGGCGGCCTTCTGTGCCGGGGTCTGTCCCACGCGCGGATCATAGAGACCGACGTCCGGCGGGCGACGCGCGCCACCCTCACCTGATGTCCGAGGCGGCGGCGCGCGGGTGCGGACCGGCGCGCGCACGGTGCGTTGAGTTGCGCACGATGTAACGCACTCCCCCACCCGGTGGAGCGCACCGAGTGGACTCCAACCACACCTGGTGCGCCGCGCGATGGCCTCCACTCTCCACTCGGTGCGGGCGATGTCGTGCACTCCACCTGGTGGAACGCACCGCGATGCGGGGGTGCACGGCATCGACCGCACCCCGCACCGCCTTCACTCACGGTGATGGTGCGCGGTGCGCCGGGGGGAGAGATCTCCCCTCCGCCACCGGGCATCGGGGGCCCGGTGCGGGTCGTCTCCGGGGTGGTAGCGGACGTGGTCAAGGGGAAACGTCGAAGATCACGCGGAAACTCGCAGCTGGACAAGGGTTGCTTTCCAGCGAATCCGCACCGATCCCGCCCGCGCCACCCGCTCCTGCGCGCTCTGCTCGTCCTGACGAACCTCGAAGTCAACCGATGAGACAACGCCTCATGGGATTGCCGACGTTCACGCTTTCTCAGACGCGTGGGGCGGAGGGGCGACTGGCTGAAACGTCACTTCTGTACCTCGTGTTCCACATTTACCGTCTCGTATCACCTCAGGGCCCATCAGCCCGCTCAGCGACAAGGAGACTGTTTCGTGCGAATAAGATCCATTATGAGTGCGTTCGTCGTCGGCGTTGCGTTGGTCGCCACCGGCACTCAGACGGCGCTGGCAGCCCCGCCGCCGAACCCTGCCCCGCCGGAGATCACTGTGACAGCGCAGGACGCGTCCCCCCAAGTAACGACCAGCTGCGATTTCAACGCGTTGAAGCCCAACCACAGCGGCTCCCGGATGACGGGTACCGGAGGCATCAAGACGTGCTCGGGCGGGCCCGTGGCCTGCACCAGCGAGGTGGACCTCGAGTACTACAACGACTTCTCGCACATGTGGTACACGGCAGGAACCGCGCGCCAGTCCCTGTGCGCGCCACCACTGCGGTCGTCAACTGCAGCGGCAACCTGCGAGAGTCGCGCCGGTGACCCGAACGTTGGCTGGCGTACCACTACGTACGGGACCCTCGTGAGCTCGGGCGGCTCCCATGGCTCGGGTACGGCGAACAGCCCCGTTCTGTACGTGCCCTGCGCGTAGTGGGAAGTTGGAGGGCCTGGTGGTCGTCGAGTTGGTCGGCCCCGGGCCTTCCACTCGCCGTAGAGAGGATCGACCGTGACCTCGGACCACGACATGCTGTGGCGTCGCTGCACGCACCTGGGCCGTTTGCTGCTGCCGCTGGTGGACCAGGAACCATGGCGGCAGGCTCGCCGCCGCGAGACACTAACCACCCGAGGCATCGACACGGCTGCAGGCGAGCGAATGATCGAGATCTTCGCCGCCCTGGCCGCCCACGCCGTCGCACTCGACGCCTCCTCGTCCGCCGCAGAATTCGACGCTCTGCCCCTCAAGGCCGTGGCTGACGCGGCTACCGGCAAGCGCGACTACGAACTGCTCGCCGGGCTGCCGGACACCTTCGCCGACGATCGTGATGGACAGGCCGTGAACGTCTTCCGCCTGTACACCTACAAAGGCGGGCAGTACAGCCACAGGCTCTTGCTGCTGAGCAGGGAACTGCGCTATGCGCTGAACATCGTCGCCGAACGCTCGCCGACACCATCCCCCACGTGCGGAGACATCTTCCGCCAGGCGACCGAGGTCGGCCTGCACCAGTAAGCACGGAGATCAGTCTTTCGATCCGTTGGCGCCAAATTCAACTCATCACCGTGCGCCGCCGATCGACTTTTCTGCCAGAGCCTGACGGACGATCTACTTCGCAGACTACCGCTTGCGACCAGCGAGAGTTCCCAGAAGTACTGACACACCAGCCCTTTGACCTGCGACTTCAGGTTGGCGGAGGCTCAGTGCACGGCATCGTCGGCCGGCGCACCGGTGCACCGGATGAACCGCACCGGCATCGCACCGATGCGCTCGATGAACCGCACCATGCGCACCGGATGCCGGGATGTCCCGCACTCCCCCACTGGATGGTGCGCACCAGAGTGGAGTCCACCCGATGCGCACCACCGTGGTCTCCACTCGGAGAGTGGACTCCACTCCCGTCTGGCCCCATCGCCGGCCCACACCGGGTAGACGGTGGAGTCCACCGTGGCCGGTCATCCCCGGCAGCGACCCCGCGCGGTGCGCCACGGGTTCGGCCAGCCACCGGGGTACTGCCGGGAGCGGGATCGGCGCCGGACGGGCGGCGGCTTCGGCAGCGGGTACAGCGCCATGCGCAGCCGGGCCGCGTCGGCGAGTTCCGCCAGGCGCTCCAACTGCTCGGGCGTCAGGTGCGGCAGGGTCGGGGCAATCATGGGGCCTCCGTACTCGAGGGCAATCCCTCGTACCCTCCCCGCTTCGGGTGGCCTCGGGGGGGGCGGCCAGTCGCGTCCCGGCGTCCGGCGCGGTGACTTCGTCGTCCGTCCCGCCGGACGGTCTGCGGCGCGTCACGGCTGGAGACCCTGGCCTTGGCCGGGGCCGGGCTGCTGGCGCTGCTGCTCGTGCTCCTGGCGTCGCCGGTCGGCCGGTCCGGCCGGGTCGGCGTCCGGGGCCGGGATCTCCCTCTCCTCGATGGCGCGGCGGCGGGCGTTGGCCGGAGTACCTGGGGGGCCGGACGACCGACGCGGCGACGTGGTTGCGCACGCCGAAGAACCTGGAACGGCTCGCCGTCTTCACCCGCACGCGGCATCCCGGCCCGGGTGGTCGACGCCGCGCGGTGCGTCCGACACCTGATCGTGCTGGTCTTCCGCGTGCGCGGCGGCCGACTCGGTCGCGGCCTGGGCATCGTCCCATGCGGCGGCGGGCGGGGTACGGGCGGCGCGGATCGCGTTCTGCACGGCGAGGCTGGCGACCCGGGCCCGCTCGTACCGGCTCGACTCGCGGGGAGGCTTGCCGTCGGCACCGGCGATCCACCAGCGATCGGGCTCGGCGAAGTCGGCGGTGTGGAAGAGCTGGTCGGCATCCGGGGCCCGACGGCCGGGCTTCGGAACGGTGAACTGGCGGCCGTAGTCGGACAGGGCGCGGTTCGCGATGTAGTCGTCCAGGCCGCGCGTGAAATCCTGGCCGCGCAAGGTCTCCAGCAGGTGCCGGCGGGCTTCGGCCAGGACGTGGCGGCGGGCGAAGGCGCCGCGCACGGTGGAGACGACCGCGGCGACGTCGATGGCGGCGAGTGCGGCATCGACGTGCGGATCCACCCAGGTCCGGATCAGCGCTCCCGCCGCACGGCAGCGCTGAACGAGCCCGTCGACCACCTGCTTGCCGAACTTCAGCAGCGCGGACGCCCGCCACCACGCGAGCAGCTGCTTCAGCGGGCGCGGGGTCTTCTTCTCGGGACGGGTGTCCTGCGCCGCCCACCACCCGAGGCCGTGTCGGGCCTTCTCTCCGGGCAGCCGCCCGTGCTTCTGCGCGTGCTTGAAGGTCAGGCCCTCCAGGACGTCCTCGATCCGCTGGCGGCGGGTGGAGGACCAGTCGATGAATTCGGAGTCGACACCGGCTATCTCCATCACAGGGCGCAGGCCCGGCGTCACCTCCCTCGGCACCGTCGCCAGTCCCAGCTCCTCACACACCTCGGTCGTCATCGCGAGGGTGTAGAGCGTCCCGGCCGCCACCACATTCTGGTAGAGCCGGGTCGTGTCCAGGGCGCCCCACACCGGCTCGCCGTCGTCGTCCAAGCGCTGCACGCGGTTGAGGACCAGGCAGTGGTCGTGCAGGAGGGGGAAGCCCTCCCGGTTGTCGAAGTGCCGGAACGCCGCGACTACGAGGGCCGGCGTCTTCGCGCGGCCGCGGCCGGAGGCCCACCGGGTCTGTGCGACCTCATCCTCCAGCCAGCGCAGCGCCTTGGCGATGGCCCGCTCGTGCGCCCGCTCGATGATCCGGCGCGTCCTGGCGTCTCCCAGCGCCCACAGCATGATCAGGGACGCCTGCGGACGGAAGGTGAAGTCGAGGGCGAGCAGCGGGGTCTGCTTGCGCGCCTCGATCTCCTCGATCGGCTGCCCGAGCACGGTCGCCCGCCGCGCGGTGGCCGGGTCGGCGCCGTCGTCCAGGAGGTGCCGCTCGATGCGGTCGGCGTCCGGGTGCCGACCCTGCCCGAACAGCAGCTCCATCTGCCGCTGGGACACCTCCGCGCCCGCGGCGAGCCCGAGCGCGTCCAGGCCGCGCCCCAACCACCTCCCCGGCGGAAGGCCGGCCATCTCCTGGGCGTCCTTCAACGACTGGCCGACCGGGCGGCGGCCGTCCCCGAACGCCACTCCGCACACGTAGTACCGCCACGCGTTACGCCTCTGAACCTTCGCGACACTGAGCATCCCCACAGGGGACACCGGCTCTGACCTGCAAGAAAGCACGATCCCGTGGGGCGGGAGGGTTCACCGAAGCTTCACGGCCGATCCCGCACGGCGGGCGCCGGCAGCGGCATCGCGCCCGCCTGGCGAACACCGTCTTTCGCACACACCGCCCCTTCAGTGCCATGCAAATGCTGCGCGGCACCCAGCCGCACACGTCTGACACACCCCAACAAGAGGGACTGTAAAACGTTCGGTGTAACTCCTGATCAAGGAAGATGCACCGATGACCAGTGAGAACGTGTCCGAGGCCCAGTCCGTCGAGATGCCT
>NZ_JBIUVQ010000036.1:0-25518 GCF_044743035.1 Streptomyces sp. NPDC087787 | reverse complement strand
AGTGGTCATGTGACTTACTGCCCCTCACTGTTCGGGTTCCGGGGATCGGTGTACGGCTCCAGCTCGTCGGGCCGGAAGTAGTGGAAGCGGCCGTACCAGGCGTGCAGTTCGGCCGCGGGGTCGTCGTCGAGGGTGACGGCGAGGTGCACGCTGCCGTCCACGTCGTGGAAGACCGCCGCCACGCGTGCGGTCCGCCCGGCCAGGAACATGTCCTGGGCATCGGCGCCCCGGCCCCTGGGACGCAGCAGGACACGGCTGCCGCTTCCCACGGGCACGCCGTCGACGAGCACCGTCTCCGTGGTGGGGGAGAGGCCGTCGTCACAGCCCTCCTGCCACCAGGCGGGCCGGTCCACGCCGGGGCCCCCGGTGGCGGAAGGCCCGGCGGGAGCCAGCGAGCGGATGGCGCCGTGCAGCCGGGACAGGACCTCCGGCGGCATGTTGTCCACCCGGTCCAGGATCTCGGCGGCGCGCGGGTCGGTGGCGCGGGCCTCGCGCTTCTCCTCGTCGGTCAGGAGCATCGTCCGCAGGGTCAGGATCTCGTCGATCTCCGCCGCGTCGTGCAGGTCGCCCGGACTCTCGGGCGCGACCTGCGGACGGTCGGGCAGGATGATCGGCGCGGACAGCAGCACGGGGCCGGAGTCGCCGTCCGACGGCCGCGCGGGGTGCGCGGCGCCGGTGCCGGTGTCCGGGGCGGGCGGTGCGCCGCCGAGGACGGGGAAGGTGAACGCGTTGCGGCAGTCGCGGACGTGCTCCAGCAGGTCCGCGGGCGGGTCGGTCAGCGAGACGAACTCCACGCCCGTACCGCCGATGAGGGTGTGCGTGGCGATGAGCGCCTGGCGCAGCGCCGCGTCCCGCGGGGCCCGCGGGTCCGCCGCGTGCCCGGTGTTCTCGGTGCGCACGCGCAGCCGGACCAGGCCGTCCGCGAGCCGCTCGGCAGTGAGCGTGGTGTCCGCCCGGATCTCCGCGCGCCGCCGCACGATCCGCCCGGCGCCGGCGGGCAGCGGCTCGCTCTCCTCACCGGCCGCCGCTCCCACGGGGACGGTGTGCTCCCGCCGCAGCAGGTCCTCCAGCGGTACGACGAGGTCGCTCTCGCGCGGCACCGCCTCGTCGAAGGTCAGATGGGTCGTGCCGTCGCCGGTCCGCAGCGACTCGACGGGACGGTTTGCGCCGTCCGGGCCGGTCTCCTCCACCTGCTTGTGCTGCGCCTGGAGGTAACGCACCCGGATCCGCAGGACGGCGTCGGGCGCGTGGACCCGCAGCAGGCACTCGGTCCGCTGGTACCAGGAGTCGGAGGAGCCGGACACGCCGACCGTGACGGGCCCGTCGTGCTCCACCCAGTTCCGCGGCGCCAGCACCCCGAACTGCCACCGGACGCGGTTCTTGGGGGAGGAGCGGCGGTACGGATAGAGGAGGTAGCCCTCGTAGAGGACGGCGTCGGCGACCGCGCCCACCTGCTCGAAGGGCCGCCCGCCGGAGCCGACCGGCACGGCGCCGTCGCCGCCCACGGCACCCTCGACCACAGCATCCGGCATCTGGCTCTCCTCCGACTCGCAGGTTCGCCATGCCTTCCACCACCCACCCACCCCTCACGCGCCCTCTCCCCCTCCTGCCCAGCGCTGTTGGGCCGTCCGGGGGAGCGGCGGCGGTCGCCCGGGAGTTCGCTCAGCCCGGCAGGCGCGGCACGCGCAGGGCCAGCAGCGCCACGTCGTCGTCGTAGCCGTCCTGGCGGCCGAGCAGCGCGTCGCACAGCGCGTCCAGCGGGGCGGCGGCCAGGGCGGCGGCATGGTCCGCCAGATCCCGCAGGCCGGCGTCGATGTCCCGGTCGCGGCGTTCGATCAGGCCGTCGGTGAACAGCAGCAGGGTGCTCTCCGGGGGCAGCGGGTGCCGGTGGTCGGGACGCGGCAGGCCCGGCTCCACGCCGACCGGGATACCGTGCGCGTCCGGTGCGAGCCACTGGGCCGTGCCTTCGGCGGTGATCAGCAGCGGGGGCGGGTGCCCGGCGTTGGTCCAGCTCAGAACGTACCCGGCGGCCGGATCCCGCTCGATGCGGGCCAGGACCAGGGTGGCGGCCGGCGGCTCGTCGACCACGGTGAGCGCCAGGTCGAGCCGGTCCACGATCAGGCTGGGCGGCCCGCACCGGTCGAAGGCCAAGGCCCGCAGCATGTTGCGGATCTGCCCCATCATGGGCGCCGCCTCCACGTCGTGCCCGGTCACGTCACCGACGACGACGAAGACCGCCCCGTCGGGCAGTCCGAGGGCGTCGTACCAGTCACCGCCGAGGTGGGGAAGCTCGGACGCCGGCTCGTAGCGGGCCTCCACGAGCAGCGGGGACAGATCGGGCAGCACCGGCAGCAGACGGCGCTGGAACTGCTCGGCGGACCGCTTGAGCCGCCCGTACAGGCGGGAGTTCTCGATGCTGACGCTCGCGGCGCTGGCCAGCGCGGTCAGCAGGGCCTCGTCGGCGTCGGCGAACGGCGTGCCGTCCTCCTTGTCCGCCAGGTAGAGGTTGCCGTACACGGTGTCGCGCACGCTCAGCGGGACGCCGAGCAGCGTGGTCATGACCGGGTGGCCCTCCGGGAAGCCGACCGAACGGGGGTCGGCGGCGATGTCGTCGACCCGCAGCGGCTTGGGATCCTCGATCAGGCGGCCCAGCAGCCCGTGACTCTGCGGCAGCCCGGACTCGGCCAGGAGCCGCTCGGCGTCGACGGCGCCGGCGGTGATCAGGTCGATGATCTCCCCGCCCTCGCCGAGCACGCCGAGGGCGCCGTAGCGCGCGTCGACGAGGTCGGTGCCCGCCTGCACCAGATGCCGCAGCACGGTGCGGGTGTCCATGTCGGCGCTGATGGCCACCACCGCGTCCAGCAGGCAGTGCAGCCTGCGCCGGTCCAGGCTGAGCTGCCGGATCTGGGCGCTCAGCTCCTCGACGGCCTCGCCACCGCGCGTCCGGCCGCCTTCCGGGGCCGCGCCGGTCCCGTGGCCGGCCGCCTCTTCGGGCTCCGGTCGCCGTGGATCGTCCGACATGGGGCACCTCCCGGCAGGGCCGGTGCTCGGCGGTGCGCGTCCTCACTCACCGTACGGGCCCCCGCACGGCCACCTTACGCCGAGCGGGGAGGCGGCGGCCTTTCCCGCCCGCCACGAGCCGGGGAGGGAAAGCCCGAAGGCGGCGGCGCACCGGCGTACGCTACGGAACTGCCCAGCTCAGGTCCCCTCGTGAGGAAGAGTCACCGTGATGCAGAAGATCTCCCTCGACGCCCTCGCCCGCGAGCATCTCGGACGCGCCGAGTCGTCCTCGGCCGGCCGCAGCGCGGAGACCGTCTACGGCGGTCACGAACACGTGCTGCGCCAGACCCTCATCACCCTGCGCGCCGGCACGGCCCTCGCCGAGCACGACAACCCCGGTGAGGCGACCGTGCTGGTGCTGCGCGGGCGCGTGGTGCTGCGCAGCGGCGACACGTCGTGGGAGGGCATGGCGGGGGACCTGCTCATCGTGCCGCAGTCCCGGCACAGCCTGGAGGCCGTGGAGGACGCCGCAGCCCTGCTGACGGTCACCAAAGCGCCCTGACCAGCCAAATCTCCGTGTCCCCCCGTCGCGGACGAGGGGCGGAGGGACACGCCCCGCACAGCTCCGAGCCCTGATCCCCGCTCCCTCGTCCGCCGCACGTATGCCTCGCGGCCGCTCCGGGTACCCGAACGGCGCCCGCGACGAGATGAGGAGCGCGCGATGGCTCCCGCGAAGCAGAGGACGGCGGCGTCCGCAGGCGGCGGACGACGGACGTCGGCACGTGCCACCAAGCGGTACGACGCGATGCCCGAACTCGACGGCGAACCCGATCTGCTCGGTCAGTACCTGCGCCAGATCGGCGCGACACCGCTGCTCGACGCGGAGGGCGAGGTGCGCCTCGCCCGGCGCATCGAAGCCGGCTTGCAGGCCACCGAGGAACTGAACCAGGCCGACGAGGACGGCCGTGAACTCCCGCCGGAGCGGCGGCGGGAACTGGAGGCCGCCCTGCGGGACGGCCAGGAGGCCAAGGACCACATGGTGCGGGCCAACCTCCGGCTCGTCGTGGCCATGGCCAAACGGCACGCACACCGCGGGCTGCCACTGCTGGACGTCATCCAGGAGGGCAATCTGGGGCTCATCCGGGCCGTGGAGAAGTTCGACCACACCAAGGGGTTCAAGTTCTCCACCTACGCCACCTGGTGGATCCGCCAGGCGATGGAACGCGGCCTCGCCACGCACGCGCGTTCCGTGCGGCTGCCGATGCATGTCGTGGAGCAGCTGCAGAAGCTCGCCAGGATCGAGCGCAAGCTGCAGCTCCGCCTCGAACACGAGCCGACCGTCGAGGAGGTCGCCGGCGAGAGCGGCCTCGCCGAGGACAAGGTCGTCTGGCTGCGCCGCGTCGGCCGGCAGGTGATCAGCCTGGACATGCCGGTGGACGACACCGGAGAGACGGTGGTCGGCGACCTCATCCCCGACACGGAGGTGCTGCAGGCCCCCGAGGTCGCCGAGTACCAGGCGCTGGCCGAGGAACTCCGGGAGGCCGTCGACACCCTGGCACCGCGCGAGGCCCTCATCCTCAGCCTGCGGTACGGCCTGCACGACGGTCACCAGCGCACCCTGCACGAGGTCGCCCAGCACGTGGGCCTGACCCGGGAGCGCGTACGCCAGCTGGAGAAGCAGTCACTGGCCCAGCTCAGGGAACAGGAGCCGGGTGAACGGCTCCTGGCGTGGGCGGGCTGAGGCGCCCGGGCGGAACGGTGCGCCCGGCACGATCGCCGGGCGCACCGTTCCACTTCGGCCACCGCGACGCGCGGCGGCGGCCGTCACCAGCGGTACCAGCGGCCCCTGCGGCCGCCCGCGCCCTCGGACCGTGCGACGAAACCGAGCAGCCACAGCACGAGCACGATGATCGCGATCCACCACAGCGCCTTCAGAGCGAACCCGGCGCCGAAGAGGATCAGGGCGAGCAGGAGAACGAGCAGCAAGGGAACCATGTATATCCACCTCCGGACCTTCGAATGCCCGGCCTGCGCGGGAACACACCCTCGGAATTGCGGTGTTTCCGCACGTGAAGCAGGGGAACTCGTAAATGCTGCCCGCGAGTCGGCCGGCGTGGCCGGACGGGGTCGGACAGAGGACGGCTTCCGGCGTCGAGCCGGAGCCGGCCCGGGTGCGCGGATCTCCGGAGGCAGAGGTGACGGTGCGTCGTATCGGCCTGGTCGTCCATGGCGGGCGCGGTGAGGCCGCGGCTGCCGCCCGCATCGTGCGCGAGTGGTGCGACGAGCACGGCGTGGGATGCGCGGACATCGACGTGTGGCACGACGGAGGGCGGCGCGGCGCCCGGGAGGAGATCGAGGCAGCGGGCGATCCGGACCTCGTCGTCACCCTGGGCGGTGACGGCACGTTCCTGCGCGGTGCCCGGCTGGCCGCCGTGAACGACGCCCTGGTCCTGGGCGTCGACCTCGGCCGGGTGGGTTTCCTCACGGAGGTGCCCGTTGCGGTCGTGCGCGCCGCGCTGGACGCCGTCCTCGCGGAGCGCCTCACCGTGGAGCACCGGATGATGCTCAACCTGCGCGCCTCGCGGCGCCTGGAGGTGCCGGCCGACATCGAGGAGCTGATGCGCTACGGCCACCGTCCGCTCCTGCCGCCACCGCGGGTACGCGCCGACTGCCAGGCCGGCGGTGACTGGGGCATCCCGCTGAACGTCACGGCGCTGAACGACGTCGTGCTGGAGAAGCTGGCCCGGGACCGGCAGGTGTCCGTCGGCGTCTACCTCGCGGGCCGCCTCCTGGCGTCCTATTCGGCCGACGCGCTGCTGGTCGCCACCCCGACCGGCTCCACGGCCTACAGTTTCGCCGCCGGTGGCCCGGTCGTCTCGCCCCGCGCGGACGCCCTCGTCTTCACGCCGGTCGCCCCGCACATGGTCTTCAACCGCTCGGTCGTGGCGGCGCCGGACGAACCGATCGGCCTGCGCGTCCTGGAACGCTCGGGCCAGGCCGCCGTCACCATCGACGGCCAGTTGCGCGGTGTGCTCGATCCCGGCGACTGGATCGGGGTCTACGCCGCGTCGCGCCGGCTGCGGGCCGTCCGCCTCGGTCCCATGGACTTCTACGGCCGTCTGCGGGAGCGCATGAACCTCACCGACGCCCCGGCCGCGGTCGCCGACGGCACCCCGGCCCCCTTGTGGCCGGTGACGTCGCCGCGACCGGCCGACCTCGCCCACCTGGCCCTGCCGGCCCGCCCCGGTGAGGTCTCGTGGGTCACGTGAATCCGCGGTGGACCGTCCCGGCCGCCGCTCAGGTGCGGGGCTCGGTGGGGAGGCGGTGGGCGGCGAGCGCGGCGAGGTCGTCGTCGAGGCGTCCGTCGCTGTAATCGAGCAGATCCGCGTGCAGCCGCTCCAGCAGCGTGCCCGGCGGAAGGCCGGTCCAGGGCCGGACCCGCTCGGCGAGCGGGTAGAAGGCGCCGGCGGAATCGCGGGTCTCGGTCACGCCGTCGGTGTACAGAAGCAACGTGTCGCCCGGCCGGAAGGGCACGACGTCCACCCGGTACCCGTTGCCGAGCAGCCCGCCGAGGTTGATGGGCGGCGAGGGCTCGGTGGGTTCCAGCTCGCCGACCCGGCCGCCGCTGACCAGCAGCGGAGGCGGGTGGCCGCAGTTGACGAGACGGACGACGTGCTCGTCGTCGGGGATCTCCGCGAACACCGCCGTCACGAAGCGCTCGGCCGCCTCGGCGCCGGGAAGCTGCTCGGCGTAGCGGCTCATGCTGCGCTCCATGCGCCGGGCCAGACCGGCCAGGTCGGGCTCGTCGGGCGCGGCCTCGCGGAAGGCTCCGAGCACCGTCGCGGCCGTCTCCACGGCGACCAGTCCCTTGCCGCGGACGTCGCCGACGAGCAGCCGCACCCCGTGCGCCGTCGGCACCGCCTCGTACAGGTCGCCGCCGATCTGCGCCTCGGCCGCCGCGGAGAGGTACAGGGTCTCGATGGAGACCTGGCCGAGCCGGTGGGGGACCGGGCGCAGTAGGACGCGCTGCGCGGTCTCGGCCACGGAACGCACCGTGGCCAGGGTGTACTCCCGGCGCGCACGGTGCCAGGCGAGGATCGTGCCCAGGATGCCCACCAGGAACGTGCTGATGTAGTTGGCCACGTAGTGGCGGTCCCAGAGATTGCCCACGGTGCGGCCCGCGCAGCAGGGGGTCCCGGCCAGGACGCCCTCCAGGACGATGGCGAACACCGCGACGGCGGCGACCACGCGGGGGCCGTACCCGAAGGCGGCCACCAGCGGCAGGGCGGTGAGTACGAAGCTCACGGGCCACAGCGCCGGGGTGACCGGCTCGACGGCGAGGACCACCACGACGTAGACGACCGGCAGCCAGCGCAGCCACAGAGGCTGGGCCGGCACCTGCGACCGCCCCCTCGGCTCGCGCGGGCGGCGCTCCTCGCGGAAAGACTCAGGCGGCCTGTTCACAGGTACTCCCGGCGGGCTTGATCAAGAGGACCAGCCTGCTGCGCCGTACCGTCACCGCCTCGGCATTGCTCCAGGCAAGGGCATGTCAGCGAGGCCGGCAGTCATCGCGTGCGGGCACGACCGGGGCGCCGCGCGAGACGCGCCCCGGTCGTGCGTGACGTGGTCCGGCCCGGTCAGGACGCCGTGCAGGCTCCGAGCGTCGGTGTGGAGCTGTTGCCGTTCTTCGCCGCGGTGAAGCCGAAGCTGGTCGAGGCGCCCGCCGCGAGAGTGCCGTTGTAGGAGGCGGCGCGCACGGTCATGACGTTGCCGCTGCTGTCCCAGCTGGGGGTGCCGTTCCACAGGCTGGCGACCTTCTGCGGCGAGGCGAAGGTGAGTGTCACGGTCCAGCCGTTGATCGGGGCGGAGCCCGCCTTCACGGTGACCTCACCGTTGTAGCCGTCGTTCCAGTCCGAGGTCCTGGCGAAGGAGACCGTGCAGGTGGCGTTGCCGCCGGGGTTGCCGCCGTCTCCGCCTCCGGTGCTCGAGCCGCCGAGCGCGGCGAGGGCCGCGTCGTACGCGGGCTTCTTGCCGTAGTTGGAGTCGAACAGCAGGGGAGTGCCGCTGCTGCGCCACGAGTACTTGTCGGTGACCCCCCAGACGGTGAGGCCCGTGCAGCGGGTCACCGCGAGGCAGGCCTTGACGACGTTCGAGTAGTTGTTGGCCTGGGCGGTGCCGGAGCCCTCGATGTCGAGCTCGGTGATCTGCACGTCCACCCCGAGGTCGGCGAAGCGCTGCAGGTTGGCCTGGTAGTCGGACGGGACGGGGGAGGCGGGGTTGAAGTGGGACTGGAAGCCCACGCAGTCGATCGGCACACCGCGGGACTTGAAGTCCTTGACCATGGCGTAGACCGCGTTGCTCTTCGCGTTGACACCGTCGGTGTTGTAGTCGTTGTAGCAGAGCTTGGCGTTCGGGTCGACGCTGCGGGCCGTGCGGAAGGCCTCCTCGATGAAGCCGCTGCCGAGCTTGTCCGCGAACGGGGAGCTGCGCAGGGCTCCGCTGGAGCCGTCCTGGTACGCCTCGTTGACCACGTCCCAGGCGTAGATCTTGCCCTTGTAGTGCTGCATGACCTGGGTGATGTGGTTGTTCATCGCCGAGCGCAGGTCGGTGGCGCCCAGGCCCGAGACCCAGGAGGGGAGCTGGGAGTGCCACACCAGCGTGTGCCCGCGGACCTTCATGTTCTGGCTCTGCGCGTGGCTGACGATCTGGTCGGCGTTGCCGAAGGTGAAGGTGTTGCGGGAGCCCTCGGTGGCGTCCCACTTCATCTCGTTCTCGGGCGTTACCTGGTTGAACTCACGGTCGAGCGTGCCGGCGTAGGCCGATTCGCCGAGGTGGTTGGCGGCGACGGCGGTACCGAAGTAACGGCCCTTTCCGGCCGCGGCGGACCCCAGTGTGTCGGCGGCCGCGGCGGTGTGCGACAGGGCCGTGACGGTGGAAGCGGCGAGCAGGACGGCCGTGAACGCCTGCGCCGCCCGTTTGGGCATGGGCATGCCATCTCCGTTTCTCGAAAGTTTCGCTGTCAAGGTCGAATGTGACGCGCAGGTTACGAACAGATCGGGGGTCGGTCAACGGTTCGCGCACGATGGACTGCGGGATGGCCGAAGCTTGACCTCCCGCTATTTCTCTGGGAGTTACGGGTGGCTCCAGTGGTTGACGCGGCGGTGCGACACCTCTAGCGTGACGCGGCGCCTTCCCGAAATCGATGCGAAAGTTTCGAAACAAAGGATGCCGACATGCCCCGAACCCGAAGAAGGCCCGGACTCCGCACCTTGCTGACGGCCCTGCTCGCGGGTGTGACACCCCTGCTCGCGGCACTCCTGCTCGCCGCGCCGAGCGCCCACGCCGCCTCGCTGACGGAGGTGACCGGATTCGGCGCGAACCCGAGCAACCTGCGCATGTACGTGTACCGCCCGGACAGCGCCCCGGCCCGTCCGGCGGTGCTTGTGGCCGTGCACTACTGCACCGGCTCCGGGCCCGCGTTCTACTCGGGCACCGAGTTCGCCTCGCTCGCCGACCGGTACGGCTTCCTCGTCGTCTACCCCTCGGCCACGCGCAGCGGTGGCTGCTTCGACGTGTCCTCGCCGCAGGCCCTCAAGCGCGGCGGCGGGAGCGACCCGGTCGGCATCATGTCGATGGTCACCTACGCCCAGCAGCACTACGGCGCCGACCCGGCGCGCGTCTTCGTCGCCGGCGCCTCCTCGGGGGCGATGATGACCAACGTCCTGCTCGGCGACTACCCCGACGTGTTCAAGGCCGGCGCCGCCTTCATGGGCGTGCCCTTCGGCTGCTTCGCCACCACAGACGGCTCCGAGTGGAACAGCGCCTGCGCCAACGGCACTGTGATCAGGACACCGCGGCAGTGGGGCGACCTGGCCCGCGGAGCCTATCCGGGCTACACCGGCCCCCGGCCGCGCATGCAGGTGTGGCACGGCACCGAGGACACCACCCTGCGTTACCCGAACTTCGGTGAAGAGATCAAGCAGTGGACCGACGTCCTGGGCGTGAGCCAGACCCCCGCCTTCACCGACCACCCGCAGTCCACCTGGACCCGTACGCGCTACGGCGGCACCGGCACCCAGGCTCCGGTGGAGGCCATCAGCATCCAGGGGACCGGCCACACCCTGCCGACCTCGGGCATGGCCGCCCGTGCCATCTCCTTCTTCGGGCTGGACTCCACGACCACACCGCCGCCGACCGACCCGCCCACCACACCGCCGGCGGGCGCCTGCCGGGTGGCGTATACGACCAGCGCCTGGAACACCGGGCTCACCGCCTCCATCACGGTGACCAACACCGGCACCGCGCCGATCGACGGATGGGCGCTGGCCTTCACCCTGCCGGCCGGCCAGACCATCACCTCCGGCTGGAACGCCACCTTCTCCCCGGCGAGCGGCGCTGTCACCGCCCGCAACGTCTCCTACAACTCGGCCCTGGCCCCCGGAGCCTCGACCACCCTGGGCTTCCAGGCCAACCACACCGGGAACACCGGCAGCCCGGCGTCCTTCACCCTCAACGGGGCCGCCTGCCAGGTGAGCTGAGCGGCCATGCGGACGCGCCCCGCCACCCCCACGAAAGCGGTCGTCGGGGCGGTCGGGGCGCGGGGCGGCCGGACCCGGCGGCTCTCGCCGGGGCCGTGGATTCCGCGGGCCTCAGAGAGAGGGGCCTGCGTCCTCGGGGCGGATCCGGCCCCGCCAGGCCCCCGTCTCGCCTCCGTGCTCCTCGATGTACTGCTTGAAGCGCTTCATGTCCCCCTTGACGCGCCGGTCGATCACGCCCAGTATGTCCCCGGCCGTCTCCACGGGGCCGCTGGGCTCGACCTCCATGACCAGTTCCACCCGGGTGTGCGTGTCGTCGACACGCTCGAAGCGGACCGAGCCCTTCTGCCGGGTGTCACCGGTGGTGCTGCGCCATGTGATGCGCTCGTCGGGCAGCTGGTCGACGATCTCGGTGTCGAACTCCCGCCGCACACCTCCGATCTTCGTGGTCCAGCGGTTGTGGCTGTCGTCGAGCTGCCTGACCTCCTCAACGCCCTCCATGAACCTCGGGAACTCCTCGAACTGCGTCCACTGGTTGTAGGCGGCGTGGACGGGGACCTCGACCTCCACTGTTTCCTTGACCGTGCTCATCTGCGCCTCCTGTCTCGCGGACCGGCGGCGGGACGGGTGTCCCGCCGCGCAATGGCAGGGGCGACGAGTACCCACAGGAGCCCGGTTCACGACCCCTTCGGCGCGGGTCAGCCGAGCTGCCCGGTGCGGGCGGACCGCCACAGGTCGACGCCGCCGTCGGTGGCGTACTTGTCGATCTCGGCGAGCTCCTCGGCGCTGAAGTCCATGCGGTCGAGGGCGGCCACGTTCTGCTCGAGCTGCTCCACCCGGGAGGCGCCGATCACCAGGGAGGTGACGCGCTCGTCGCGCAGCGCCCAGGCGAGCGCCATCTGGGCGAGGGTCTGTCCGCGGCGGGCCGCCATGTCGTTCAGGGCGCGCAGCCTGCGCAGCATGTCCTCGGAGAGCCAGGCGGTGTCGAAGGAGGTGCCTTGCGCGGCGCGCGAGTCCTCCGGCACGCCGTCCAGGTAGCGCCCGGTCAGCAGCCCCTGGGCCAGGGCCGTGAATCCGATGACGCCGAAGCCCTCCTCCTCCGCGGTGTCGAGCAGCCCCTCGTTCTCGATCCAGCGGTTGACCATGCTGTACGAGGGCTGGTGGATGAGCAGCGGGGTGCCCAGTTCGCGCAGGATGGCGGCGGCCTGCCGGCTGCGCTCGGCGTCGTAGGAGGAGATGCCGACGTACAGGGCCTTGCCCTGGCGGACGGCGGTGTCCAGGGCGCCCATCGTCTCCTCCAGCGGCGTGCTCGCGTCCAGCCGGTGGGAGTAGAAGATGTCGACGTAGTCCAGGCCCATGCGCTTGAGCGACTGGTCGAGCGAGGCGAGCAGGTACTTGCGGGAACCACCGCCCTGGCCGTACGGACCGGGCCACATGTCCCAGCCCGCCTTGGTGGAGATCACCATCTCGTCCCGGTAGGGCGCGAGGTCCTGCTTCATCAGACGCCCGAAGTTGATCTCCGCCGAGCCGTAGGGCGGGCCGTAGTTGTTCGCCAGGTCGTGATGGGTGATGCCCAGGTCGAAGGCGCGCAGGGCGATCTCGCGCTGGGTCTCGAAGGGCCGGTCGTCGCCGAAGTTGTGCCAGTAGCCCAGCGAGAGGACGGGCAGGTCGAGCCCTGACTGTCCGGTACGGCGGTAGCGCATGGTGCCGTGGTAACGCTCAGCATCCGCGACGTAGGTCATCGGGAGGTCTCCGAGTGGTGCGATGAGGGGGTGTCTCCCCGGGATCGGGGGGATGCCCCCACCTTGCTCCAGCATGATCCTGAAGTCCAACCGCTTCGTTCCATCGGACTCAGCGCCGGTGCTTCTGAATCGGGCGTACCGGGGACGCCTCAGGAGTCGCGCGGCGGCGCGGTGAGGTGCTCGCCGAGCTGCTCGACGAGTTCACTCATGGTGTGCCCGACGAGCCCGGCGTCCGCGTCCTCGGTGGTGATCACTGCCAGATGCGCGCCCTCGCCGGCCTCGACGATGAACAGCACCCCTCCGTAGAACTCGGTCATCGCCGAGCGGACGCCGCCGGTGCCGTCGCCGAACTCGACGGACGCGCCGTGCGACAGGGACTGGATACCGGCGGCGATCGCGGCGAGCTGGTCGGCCTGGTCGGGGGTGAGCTCCGGGGTGCGGCACAGCTTCAGTCCGTCGCGGGACAGCACGAGTGCGTGCCGCGCGCCCGGGGTCCGCTCCAGCAGCCCCTCCAGGAGCCAGGTGAGCTTGTCGTCGGCGGTGGTCTGGCCGGTCATGAGGTGGTGTCGCCTTCCTGGGGCAGAGCCTGGCACTCGCCAGTTACACGTGTTGTCAACTGCCGGTCACTATACGGAACTTGGTGATCATGTTGGCAAGCCCCGGGACGAATCTCCCCGGTGACGTCGTTCAGTTGGGGGCCTGGGCCTGCACCATGCGGCCGAAGCGGTGAGCGGTGGGCGCGGCGGGGACGCGCCGGATCGCGATCAGGGCCACGTCGTCGTCGAGACGCCCGCTGGTGTGGGCGAGCAGGTCACGCTGGACGTGGTGGAGCAGGGACTCCGGGGAGCCGTCGGCCCACCGGGCCGTCCGCTCGACCAGCGGATAGAAGACACCGCGGCCGTCACGGGCCTCGACGGCGCCGTCGGTGTAGAGCAGCAGGGTGTCGCCGAGGTCGAAGGGCAGCACGTCGACCACGGAGCCGTTCGGGTCGGTCAGGCCCACCCCGAGCGGCGGGGCGGGGCTGAGGTCCGGCATCGTCACCGATCGGTCCGGTCTCAGCAGCAGCGGTGCCACATGGCCGCAACTGGTCAGCCGCACGATCGGTTCGTCGTCCGGGATCTCGATCAGCAGGGCGGTGACGAAGCGCTCCCCGGCCTCTTCCTCCGGTTCGAAGTCGGACAGATAGCGGGTGATGCTCCGCTCCAGGGAGGCGGCGAGCGAGGGCAGGGCGGCGTGGTGATGGGCGGCCTCGCGGAAGGCGCCGAGCAGCAGGGCCGCCTCGCCGATGGCGGGCAGCCCCTTGCCGCGTACGTCGCCGATCATCACCCGGGCACCGTTCGGGGTGCGGGCGGCCGCGTAGAGGTCGCCGCCGATCGACGCCTCGTCCTCGGCGGCCAGATAGAGGGAGGCGAGCTGAAGCGGGCCGAGCCGGGTCGGCAGGGGCCACAGCAGCACCCGCTGGGCGGCTTCGGCGACCGACCGGACCTGGGCCAGCTCGCGGGCGCGGCGGTCGCGGACCGCGCACAGGGCCACGACCAGCAGGGAGAGCACCGCCAGGGCGATCATCTGCACGAACACTTCCCGGGACGGCAGGAGGCCCAGCCGCCAGCCGGCGAACCCCTGGGCCGCCACCGCGGCGGCGCCGACGACCCCGGTGAGCCAAGGTCCCTCGAACCAGGCGGTGATCGCGGGAGCTATCACCAGCAGTGGCCCGAGCACGATGTCGGACGGGGCCACGATGTCGGACACGGTGATGAGGACGATGAGCGTGACCGGGATCAGCAACAGTATGTGGCCCGACTGCCGCCCCTGGGCCCGGTCGGCGAAACGCCCCTGCCAGGAACTCACGCCTACCACAGTGCACCGCTGCGGCATGGCGTGCGAGCGCAGTCACCCGGTTCACCGGCCGGGTACCGCACCCCGTCCGGCCGCCGCGGGCCCGTCTCGCCGCCGTACGGCCCGGCGGCCGGCGCGCGAGAACGAAGGCCCGGGAGTGCCCTTGGCGCCGGGCGCCTGTTCGGGTGGCACGCGCCGCCCGGCATCGAGCGGGCGCGCGCGGCTCGCCCGGAGCGAGGGCCGTCCGACGTGGACTCGGTGCGGCGTTCGCGCCGGCGACCGGGCGGCCCGGCGGTCTCGGGGGCAGGCCTCGGTATGGAAGGACGCCGTGTCGGTTCGTTCACCATGCCATCGCGTCCAGAAGTGCCTCCTGGTCCGGCTCCGGGGGACCGTCCAGGCTCAGTTCCGCCCAGATCACCTTGCCCTGCGGCACGTAGCGCGTGCCCCACCGGTCCGCGAAATGGGAGACCAGGAACAGGCCCCGGCCGCCCTCGTCGGTGGTCGCCGCCCGCCTGAGGTGCGGCGAGGTGCTGCTGCCGTCCGACACCTCGCAGATCAGGGTGCGCCCGAGCAGGAGCCTGACCCGCAGCGGCTCGGCGCCGTAGCGGATGGCGTTGGTCAGCAGCTCGCTGAGCACCAGCTCCGTGGCGAAGGAGGAATCCTCCAGCCCCCAGTCGTGCAGCCGACGGGTGACCTCCCCGCGCACCCGGGAGACCGCCTCCACGTCGAACGGCACGTCCCAGACCGCCACCCGCGAGGGATCGAGCAGCCGTGTCCGGGCGACGAGCAGGGCCACGTCGTCGCTCGGGTGGTCCGGCAGCATCACCTCCATCAGCGCCTGGCAGGTCTCCTCCGGCGTCCGGTCCGCGGGCGCGACGGTCTTGGCGAGCACGGACAGCCCCTCGTCGACGTCCCGCCCGCGGTCCTCGACCAGACCGTCGGTGAACAGCACGAGCCGGCTGCCCTCGGGCAGGCTCAGCTCACCCGACTCGAACGGATGCCCGCCCACCCCCAACGGCGGCGCCAGGGGAAGATCAGGGAAGGTCACCCGCCCCACGGGGTCCACCACGGCCGGCACGACGTGCCCCGCGCGGGAGATGGCGCAGTGCCCGCCCACCGGGTCGTAGATGGCGTACAGACAGGTGGCCCCCGTGACCGCGGACACCTCGCCGTCCGCGCTCGCCGTCTGGGTGTCAAGCCGCATCACCATCTCGTCCAGATGACCCAGCAGCTCCTCGGGCGGCAGGTCCAGGGACGAGAAGTTCAGCACCGCCGTGCGCAGCCGCCCCATCGTCACCGCCGCGTGCAGCCCGTGCCCCACGACGTCGCCGACGACCAGCGCCACCCGGAAACCGGGCAGGGGGATGACGTCGAACCAGTCACCGCCCACACCGGACTGGGCCGGCCGGTACCGCCACGCCACCTCGAGCGCGTCCTGGTCGGGCAGGTCCCGGGGGAGCAGACTGCGCTGAAGCGTCACCGCCATCGCGTGCTCGCGGGAGTAGCGGCGCGCGTTGTCGATCGCCACCGCCGCCCGGGCCACCAGCTCCTCGGTGACCGCGACGTCCTCCTCCTCGAACCGGGGCGAGCCGGCGCCCCTCCAGAAGTTGACCATGCCGAGGAGCACACCCCGCGCCCTCAGGGGCACGGTGATCAGCGAATGGATGCCGTGGTCGAGGACCCGGACCGCGCCCTGAGGATCCCGGGACCGCCAGTCCTGTGCGTGGTGCAGGTCCGGTACCAGCACCGCCTTGCCGCGTTGCAGCGCCGCCCCCATCGACGTGCCGGCCACCACGAACTGGATGAGGTCGCCCACCGGCTGGAGCGGGCTGCGCGCGTCCGCCTCGTGCAGCGCGGTCCGGCGCATCCGGTGCATCGCCCCGGTGGGCTCCTCTCCGTGCAGCACCGACTCCAGCAGCTCCACGGTGACGATGTCCGCCACCCGCGGGACCGCCACCTCGGCGAGTTCCTGCGCGGTACGCCGTACGTCCAGCGTCGTGCCGATCCGCACCCCGGCGTCGTACAGCAGCGTCAGGCGTTCCCGCGCCAGCTCCGCCCGGCCCGACAGGGCCCGCAGCTCGGTGGTGTCGCGGAAGCTGGCCACCAGGCCCGGCGCGGTGCCGTACGGGGTGGTGCGCCGGACGTTGACCGCCAGCAGCCGGTCCCCGGCCGGGAACACCGCGTCGGACGCGACCTCGCCGGACTTCAGCAGCCGCGTCATCTCCGGTCCCAGGCCCAGCTCCGTGACGTGCCGCTGGTCGGCGTCGCGAGGGAGGTCGAGGAGCCGCCGCGCCTCGTCGTTGGCGAGCAGCACCCGTCCGTCGGCGTCGACTATCAGTACACCCTCGCGCACCGCGTGCAGCACGGCGTCGTGGTGCTCGTACATGCGGGTCATCTCGGCGGCGCCGAGACCACGGGTCTGGCGGCGCAGCCGCCGGGTGACCAGGAAGGTTCCTCCGGTCGCGAGCACCACGGCCAGCGCCGCCGCGTCCAGCACCATCGGGATCTGCTGGTCCAGCAGGTGCCCCAGGGTCTGGTACTCGATCCCCGCGGTGACGATGCCGACCACGTGCCGGCCGGCGCCCTCCACGGGCACCACCGCGCGTACGGAGTCGGTCGGGCTTCCGTGGAACGTCTCGGTGAAGGTCCTGCCCGCGATGGCGCGGCCGATCGCCTGGGCCGGAGTGCCGACCAGCCGCGGCTCCGGGTCGGTGAGCCGCACGCCGTGCCTGTTCAGCACGGAGATGTAGTCGACGCCGGAACTCAGCTGCGCCTTCTCCGCCGGGATCTTCAGCAGCGCCGACGGATCGGGCGACTGGAGGGCCACCGCCGTGCCGGGTGCCTGGGCGAACGCCTCCGCGACGGCCAGGGAGCGCGCCTTGGCGATGTTCTCCCCGTCGTACCGCCGCTGGAGCACCACGGCGGTGGCGGCCGCGGCGACGAGCACCAGGACGACGATCACCTGCAACAGGAAGACCTGCGCGGCCACCGTGCCGGGCCGCCAGGACGGTGGAAAACGGAACCCGGCGGCGCTCCGGGCCGTCCAGGTCATCGGCAGGCCGCGCACCTGAGCGTCCGCCCGACGCTCACCGAACGGTGGTTGCGCTGCGCTCCGGGACTGGCGGGTACGACCGACCATGTTGTCAGTTCTAACACCGTGCTTCCGTGCCGGGCGACCGGTATGTCTGCTCCCTTCCTATATGGATCGGTCAAGTCCTGCGGAGATCGGTGATTTTGCCCAGATGTCACCGGGAAGGGGTTGTTCTGTCCAGATCGTCTTGCCGGAGCCGGTGTACCGGGTGCCCCAGCGCTGGGCGAGCTGGGCGACCAGGAACAGGCCCCGTCCTCCCTCGTCCGTGCTGCGCGCGCGCCGCAGGTGCGGGGAGGTGTGGCCGCCGTCCGAGACCTCGCAGATCAGGGTGCTCTCGTGGATGAGCCGCAGAGCGATCGGCCCGTGGGCGTGCCGGATGGCGTTGGTGACCAGCTCGCTGACGATCAGCTCGGTGGTGAAGTCCAGCTCGTCGAGGCCCCACTGGGACAGCCGGTCGCTGACGTCGTCGCGCACCACGCGCACGGCCGACGGGTCGGCGGGCACGTCCCAGGACGCCACGCGGTCGGAGCTCAGGACGCGTGTGCGGGCGACGAGGAAGGCGACGTCGTCACGCGGCCGGTCGGCCAGCAGGGCGCGGACCATGACGTCGCAGATCTCCTCCAGCGGCCGGTCGGGGTGGGCCAGGGCGAAGCACAGCCGCTCGATCCCGACGTCGACGTCCTGTTCCGCCGCCTGGATCAGCCCGTCGGTGTAGAGGGCGACGACGCAGCCCTCCTCCAGCGGGATCTCGGCCGACTCGAACGGCAGGCCGCCGAGGCCCAGGGGCGGGCCGGCGGGAATGTCGGGGAACTCCACGGGCTCGGTCAGGTGCGCGACGGCCGGGCTGGGATGTCCCGCGCGGGCCACGACCATCGTCCGGGCGATGGGGTCGTAGATGGCGTACACACACGTCGCGCCGGCCGCCGCCGGGCCCTCGGCGGCCGCCTCCGCCTCGTCCGACAGGCGCATCACCAGGTCGTTGACGTGCGCCAGCAACTCGTCCGGGGACTGGTCCAGGTCGGCCAGCGTCTGCACGGCCGCGCGCAGCCGGCCCATGCTGGCCGCGGCGTGCAGGCCGTGTCCGATGACGTCGCCCACCACCAGCGCGACCCGGGCGCCGGAGAGCGGGATGACGTCGTACCAGTCCCCGCCCACCCCCGACTCCGCGTCGGCGGGAAGATAGCGGTGGGCGACCTCGACGGCGTTGTGCCGGGGCAGGTTGGGTGGCAGCAGGCTGGTCTGGAGGGTGAGCGCGGCCTCGTGCTCGCGGGCGTAGCGACGGGCGTTGTCCACGCACACGGCGGCTCGTGCCACCAGGTCCTCGATCAGGAGCTGGTCGTCCTCGGTGAAGGGATCCGGGTTCTCCCAGCGCAGCAGGGTCACCACCCCCATCGTGACGCCGCGGGCCCGGAGCGGCAGCACCAGGTGCGTGTGCACGCCGAACCGGTTGATCCCGGTCCACCGCACCGGGTCGTCGGGCAGCCAGGGCGTCCCCGGGCCGAGGGCCTCGCGGCTGGGCTCCCCGGTGGCCAGACACCGGTTCTGCAGCGACCCGGACGGGTACCGGATGGGTTCGCCGACCTCGGCGATCACCACGGGCAGGTCCGGCCGGATCGACAGATGGGCCGCCCGGCGCAGCGTGATGGGGCCGTCCGGGGAGCGGGTGGGCGGCCCCTCTCCGGTGGTCGCCACGTCCAGGAGGTCGATGGCCGCGAAGTCGGCGAGTTGCGGGACGGCGACCTCCGCGAGTTCCTGGACCGTCCGGCCCAGGTCCAGTGTGGTGCCGATGTGATCGGCGGCGGCGTTCAGCAGCACCAGCCGCTCGCGGGTGGGGTCGGGGGCGGTGACGTTCCGGGCGGCGTAGCAGAGACCGAGCGTTCCGCCCACCGCGTCGTGCAGCGGGAAGAAGGAGCGCGGCCGGGCACGCTCACGGCCGGCCGGCCCCGGCCTGCCGCGCCGGGGCGCCGCGTGGGCCACGGTCACCTGCCGCTGCCCGGAGACCATCCCGCGCCGTGCATGCCGCGTCACGACAGCCGAGCCCCGCTTCACACGGGCACCGGCCGGGGCGGCGCCCGCCGGGGTGGCGCCGGGAGTGGCGGGGCCGGGGGCGCCGGAACCGGCAGGCGCGGTGGGGGCGGGCGGGGCGCCGGTTGCCTCGGAGTCGGCCGGGGTGGCGCGGGTCGCGTCGGCGCCGGTGGGGGCAGGGCCGGTGGGAGCGGTGCCGGCCGGGGTGGTGCCGGGAGTGGCGGGGCCGGTCGCGGCGGAGTCGGCAGGGGCGGGGCCCGTGGGACGGGTGGCGGCCGGGGCGGCCGCAGCCAGGAGCAGCCAGTCGCGACGGTCGCCGGCGGTGAGCAGCGGGCACACGCGCACGGCGAGCCGCACCGCGTGGCCCACGCGGTCGCGGACCGTGAGCACCGCGTCCCCGGCATGACCGCTCCGGCACAGCCGGGACATCGCGGCCGTCGGGTCGCGGCCGCGCAGCAGCGCCCGCGCGGGATGCCGTACGACCTCGGCGGCGGAGTAGCCGAGCAGGTCCTGGGCTCCCAGGCTCCAGTAGGTGATCAGCCCGTCGGCGTCGACGACCGCCACCGCCGTGGTCGTGCTGAACGGATCGCTCGGACTAGTACCGGTCGCGCCGTTGATGCCCATGCCTTCATCCTCATCCACGGGCAGGACCCCCACCAGCCAGGACCTCCACCGGCCGTGTAGCCGTCGGGACCGGTGCACCGCCGCCCGGGAAACGGGTGGCGTGGAGGCGTGCGGGACCGGTGTGGCCAGGGCCTCTCGTTTGGATCAGGCCGGATCCAAACGAAAGACCCTAGGCCCCCGCCCCCAGCGCCTTCAGCGGCCCGTCGGTCAGCCGGTACACCGTCCACTCGTCCTGCGGGCGTGCACCAAGGGCCTCGTAGAAGCCGATCGCCGGCCGGTTCCAGTTCAGGACCGACCACTCGAGGCGCTCGTACCCGCGCTCGACGCACACCCGGGCCAGTTCCGTCAGCAGGGCCCGGCCGTATCCGCCGCCGCGGGCCTCCGGGCGGACGTAGAGGTCCTCCAGGTAGACGCCGTGCACGCCCCGCCAGGTGGAGAAGTTGAGGAACCACAGGGCGAAGCCCACCACGTCGCCGTCCGCGTCCTGCGCGATGTGCGCGAACGCCGCGGGGCGCTCGCCGAACAGTGCCTCGGCGAGCTGCTCCGGGGTTGCCCGTACCTCGTCCAAGGCCTTCTCGTACTCGGCCAGTTCGCAGATCAGGGCGTGGATGACGGGGATGTCGGCGGGGGTCGCGGTGCGAATCATGGGCGCAGTCTCACACACCGCGCCCCGCCGTCGGGCAGCAGGTGCGGATCAGACCGCGGGCGCCGGGTAGGTCGGGTACTCCACCCCGGAGACGTACTGGACGACGCGGATGACCTGGCAGGAGTAGCCGAACTCGTTGTCGTACCACAGGTAGAGGATCGCGTTGTCGCCCTCGACCTTGGTGGCGCCGGCGTCGACGATCGAGGCGTGGCGCGAGCCGATGAAGTCGCTGGAGACCGCGTCGGGAGCGCTGGTGAAGTCGATCTGGCGCTTGAGCGGCGAGGTCAGCGACACGTTGCGCAGGTAGTCCAGGACCTCCTCGCGGCTGGTCTCGCGCGCCAGCTGCAGGTTGAGGATGGCGATCGAGACGTCCGGCACCGGCACGCGGATCGAGCTGCCGGTGATCTTCGCCGTGAGGTCGGGCAGCGCCTTGGCCACGGCGGAGGCGGCGCCGGTCTCGGTGATGACCATGTTGAGCGGCGCGGAGCGGCCGCGGCGCTCGGCCTTGTGGTAGTTGTCCAGCAGGTTCTGGTCGTTGGTGAACGAGTGGACGGTCTCCACGTGGCCGCGCAGCACGCCGTACTCGTCGTCCATCGCCTTCAGCGGCGGGACGATCGCGTTGGTGGTGCAGGAGGCGCAGGACAGGATCTGCTCGTCCGGCTTGATGGTGTCGTGGTTGACGCCGTGGACGATGTTGGGGACGTCGCCCTTGCCCGGCGCGGTCAGCACGACCTTGTCGATGCCGGGGCGCAGGTGCCTGGACAGACCCTCGCGGTCGCGCCACTTGCCGGTGTTGTCGATGAGGATGGCGTCCTTGATGCCGTACGCCGTGTAATCGACCTCCGACGGGTCGTTGGCGTAGATCACCTTGATCGCGTTGCCGTTGGCGACGATCGTGCTGTTCGCCTCGTCGACGGTGATCGTGCCCTGGAACTGGCCGTGGATGGAGTCACGACGCAGCAGCGAGGCACGCTTGACGATGTCCTGGTCACCTCCCTGGCGGACGACGATGGCGCGCAGCCGCAGACCGTTGCCGGAGCCGGCCTTCTCGATGAGCAGGCGGGCCACGAGCCGGCCGATGCGGCCGAAGCCGTAGAGGACGACGTCGCGTCCCTCGCGGCTCTCGATCTTGTTGGCCCCGGTGGCGCCGGCGACGGCCTCGGCGGTGAACTCCTCCACCGACAGGCCGCGGGCGTCCTCGCGGTACGTCGCGGCCAGCATGCCGATGTCTATCTGGGACGGCCCGAGGTCGAGCGTGGTCAGGGCCCGCAGGAAGGGGAGCGTCTCGGTGACGGACAGCTCCGCACCGGCGATCTGGCGGGCGAACCGGTGGGTCTTGAGGATGCTCACCACCGACTTGTTCACCAGGGAGCGGCTGTGGAGGAGGACGGTGACGTCCCGCTCCCGGTGCAGCTTCCCGATCATCGGGATCATCGACTCCGCGATCTCTTCGCGGTGCTTCCAGTTGGTGAACGAGTCGTCGTTGACAGTCACAGATCTATCTTTCGAGCTAGGCGGCGCTCATATGCTAACCCCACGGGTTGTTGATCATGACAGAGGGCCGTACCCGCTGTCGTGCGGGGTACGGCCCACGGTCGGAAAGCCTCTGTGACCAGGTCCCTTCGGTGCGTATGGGTTACGGGTCGGGTGCGCGCCCGGCGTCATCGTCACCGGCGCCTGCGGCGGGTCATTCCGACGGTGAGCCCCATGGCGGCGAGCCCCAGCAGGGCCGTGATCGCGCCCACCCAGGCGTTGTTCCAGATGATGCCCGCCCGGGAACCGTGGGCCGCGGTCACGACCCAGGGGGAGATGATCAGCCACACGCCGAGCGGGGCGACGATCCATGCCAGTCGGAACATGCGCTCGGGGGCCAGTGTGAGGCCGAGACCGATCAGGGCGACGGTGATGCCGATGATCAGGTTGTTGACGGCGAGATTCGGCTGGGCGGCGAAGTGCACCACCCACGGGGAAATCGCGGCGTAGACACCGGCCAGGACGATCGTTCCCTCGATGATGATCGCCCGGTTGCTGGCGGCGGTCCGTTCGAGGCGTTCTCGCATCTCGGCGATCTCCGGGTGCGAGCTCATGCCGGTGGAGTGCTGCGGATACGACATCGCTGCCGTCTCCTCTCCATGAGATTGCCAGTGTGGAGTTCTCCTACAGGACCAAATTCCCCCTTATGTCGCGTTTATATCTGCATGCCCCTATTTGCGTGGTGAGTTGCGTCACAGTGGGGGCCCTCCGTGGTGAGTACGGAACGGTCCGTCCGTGGGGAGCGCGCAGCCGTCTGCCAATCTTGTCGGGCGTGCGTCAAGAAAACGCCGATGACGTGCGCGGACCAGGGGACAGGGGAGGGCGAGTGACGGGGCCAGAGGTACCCGACGAATATCTGGCGGGGTACGTGCAGATCCTGGCCGACGTCTGCGCCACCGGACGCCGTCTCACCCGGGACGAGCTGGACCTGCTGCGCGCCCATGGGGAACGGGCGGCGGAGGACGGCCACGGACTGCGCCGTCTCGTCCGCCGGCACCTCGCCGAGGCGAGGGCCTTCGCGCCCGCGCTGGCGTCCGCCGGCGTCGAACAGGTGCTCACCGCGGTGGAGCAGGCCGTCGACGCGTTCGCCGAGGGCCACGACCGCGCGCAGAAGCTCGCCATGCGCAAGGAGGAGGCCGCCCGCCGGGAGTTCATCGACGACCTGCTCTACGGCCGCAGCGACCTCGGGCGGCTGGGCGAACGCGCGGAACGCTACGGGCTGCTCTTCTCCCGTGCCCACGCGGTGGCCGTGGCTCAGGGCGGGGATCCCGTCGACGACACGCACCCGGCCGCCCGGTACGTCGAGAGCGAGGTGGTCGCCCGGTTCGGTGACCGGCGCATCCTGCTCACCACCAAGGACGGCCGGCTCATCTGCATCGCCCCGGGCGACCACGACGACGTCCTGGCGTTCTTCGCCAAGCAGGCGTACGCCTCCACCGAGGGCGGCCGGGTCGCGATCGGGCGCCCCCACCCGGGCGCCGGGGGAGTGGTCCACTCCTACGAGGAGGCCCTCAACGCGCTGGAACTCGCCGACCGGCTCGATCTCCAGGATCCCGTCCTGCGGGCCGCCGACCTTCTGGTCTACCCCGTGCTGACCCGCGACCGGCAGGCCATGGCCGACCTGGTCCGCGACATGCTCGGCCCGCTGACGGCCGCCCGCGGCGGTGCCCAACCGCTCCTGGACACGCTGACGGCCTACTTCGAGGCCGGCTGCACGGCCGCGGCCGCGGCCCGCCGCCTCAACCTCAGCGTGCGCGCCTTCACCTACCGCCTGGAGCGCATCCACAAGCTGACCGGAGCCGACCCGGCCGACCCCGTGCACCGCTACACGCTCCAGACCGCCGTGATCGGCGCGCGCCTCCTCGGCTGGCCCACCGCCGAACTCTGACCGGCCGGCGGAGGAGCGGCGGCCGCGCGAGGCGGCATGGTTTCCCGGCCCTGACCGAGGCAGGCGGTGGCGTCACCGCCCTTGGCCAGGGCGGTGGCGTCTCGCGCTCGACCCGTGTGGCACTGGCGCCTCGCACCTGGCGCTCCACCCGTGCGCCGGCGGCGCACCGAACCCGGTCAGTGGCGTTACCTCGCTCGGTCCGGGCGACAGCATTGTCATGCCCAAATCCGATTCGATGCGTCCCGGCCGCCTGCCGGCGGCGCCGTTCACTCCACTGACCGTCATAACGAGCGGTGCCGCTCGACCGGTGTGAGCCTGGTGAGGGATTCGGTGGGTGCGTCGCGCCGCCGTGGCCCGGAGGACCGCGCGTCCTCCCCGGCCGGTCCGGCCGGTACCGCGACGTCCGTCCCGGCATGCCGCGGTCCTCGGGCCGCCGGCTGCGACCGACTCCGCCACCGACTCCATGGGAGGCCGACGACATGACGACCCAAGGCGGCACCGCTGCAGTCAGCCGGGAGCCCGCGAAGCCCGAGGAACGCCCGGGTCTCGACGAGATCACCATCCTCTGGATCTCCGAGGGCATGAGCTGCGACGGCGACACCGTCTCGCTGACCGCGGCCGACCAGCCCTCCATCGAGGACGTGGTCCTTGGGCTGATCCCCGGTCTGCCGAAGGTGAACCTGGTCAACAAGGTGCTCTCGCCGAGCCTGGGCGGCGAGGACTTCCTCGCCCCCTACCGGGCGGCGGCACGCGGTGAGCTGACCCCGTTCATCCTGGTCATCGAGGGCTCGATCCCGAACCAGCGGATCATCGAGGGGGACGGCTACTGGACCTCGTTCGGCAACGACCCCGACACGGGGGAACCGCAGACGCTGAACTGGTGGATCGACCAACTCGCCCCCCGCGCCTGGGCGGTGGTGGCGGCCGGCACCTGCGCCACCTACGGCGGCATCCACGCGATGGCGGGCAACCCGACGGGCTGCATGGGGCTCGCCGACTATCTGGGCTGGGACTTCAAGGCGGAGAGCGGCCTGCCGGTGGTCAACGTGCCCGGCTGCCCGATCCAGCCGGAGAACTTCATGGAGACCCTGATCTGGGTGCTCTACCACGCGGCGGGATCGGCACCGCCGCCGCCGCTGGACCACATGCTGCGCCCGCAGTGGCTGTTCGGCAAGACGGTCCACGAGGGCTGCGACCGGGGCTCCTACTACGAGCAGGCGAGCTTCGCCACGGACTACAACTCGCCCAAGTGCCTGGTGAAGACCGGGTGCTGGGGGCCGGTCGTGAACTGCAACGTGCCCAAGCGGGGCTGGATGGCGGGCATCGGCGGATGCCCGAACGTCGGCGGCATCTGCATCGGCTGCACCATGCCGGGCTTCCCCGACGCGTTCATGCCGTTCATGGACGAGCCCCCCGGAGGAACCCTGTCGTCGATGCTGGTCAAGCCCTACGGGGCGGTCATCCGGCGACTGCGCGGCCTGACGAACGACATGGTGAACCACGAGCCCAAGTGGCGCCACAACAAACGCAAACTGACCAGCGGATTCGACCCGCGCTGGCGTCCCTGAAGGAACGAGGTCCAGACCGAGATGACGACC